>JADGDT010000021.1:0-25583 GCA_016744755.1 Ichthyobacteriaceae bacterium
ATGGAATGCTGCAATTGCATTAGTTGCTGGCGATACAGTTATCTGGAAACCATCAGAAAAAGCTCCTTTATGTGGTGTGGCTTCTCAGAAATTATTGGCAGATGTATTGGAAGAAAATGGATATCCATCTGCTGTTTCAAGTTTAGTAACTGGCGATTATAAAATAGGACAGTTAATGACTTCAGATAAACGTATTCCGTTAATTTCGGCAACAGGCTCTATAAGAATGGGTAGGATTGTAGGTCAGGAAGTTGCAGCGAGGTTTGGTAAATCATTGTTAGAACTTGGTGGAAATAATGCAATTATTATTACTCCAAATGCTGATTTAGATTTGGCATTGAAAACAGCTGTGTTCGGAGCAATAGGTACAGCGGGTCAGAGATGTACATCTACACGAAGATTAATTATTCATGAAAGTATTTTTGATACGGTTACAGCGAAATTAAAGAAAATATATACTAATGTTAGAATTGGAGACCCGTTAGATGAAAATAATCACATGGGACCATTAATAGATACTTTAGCAGTAGATACTTACATAAGTGCTATTGGTAAAGCAAAAGCTGAAGGTGGAGAAATGCTAGTTGAAGGGCAAGTTCTTAAAGAAGAAGGAATGGAATCAGGATGTTATGTTTCTCCCTCTATTGCAATAGTTGAAAATCACTACGATATTGTGCAAAACGAAACTTTTGCTCCATTACTATACGTGATGAAATATTCAACTCTTACAGAAGCAATTGATTTGCAAAATGGTGTAGTACAAGGACTCTCATCTTCAATTATGACAACAAATATGCGTGAAGCAGAGTTGTTCTTGTCTCAACAAGGTTCTGATTGTGGAATAGCAAATGTTAATGTTGGTACTTCTGGAGCAGAAATTGGAGGTGCATTTGGAGGAGAAAAAGAAACTGGAGGTGGACGAGAGTCTGGATCAGATGCTTGGAAACTTTATATGCGTCGTCAAACAAATACAATCAATTATGGACTGGATGCTCCGCTAGCACAGGGAATAAAGTTCGATTTATAAAAAATTGAAAATTATATTTATTTAATCCTTGATTGAAGCCTGTAAAACTTTGATCAAGGATTTTTTTATAGTAAAAATAATTAGATTTGATGCTGCTACTAAAAGAAAATACTCCAATCGTGCTCAAATAATAGGGGTAGTGTAGTGCCTAAAATAATAGAGGATATTATCACAATGAAGTTTTGTTTTTTTACTCCCCAAAATATTTCTAGGAAAAAAGTAAAAAGTAATAATATAGAAACAATTAATATTTGTCCAATCTCTAGTCCAATATTAAATCCAAGAAGTGGAGTGAATAAATCTCCAGATCTACCAAGTATTGCTTTTAAATAACTTGCAAACCCCATGCCGTGAATAAAACCAAAGATTAGAGCAATTGAGTAGTACAGTTTCATACCACTAGTATTGGGTGTCTTCCCTTTTCTAATAATGTTAAGAGTGGCTGTAATGGAAATACTCAAGATTATCAATGCTTCAATTTTGTTAGAATTAAAATTTATAATATCTAATACTGTGAATGCTAAAGTTATTGAGTGCCCTACGGTGAATGCAGTTACCAGGATTAATAGTGATTTCCATTCTTTAGTAGAGTATAGGACTGTAAGAGCGATTAGAAATAATATGTGATCATATCCTTTTATATCTAAAATGTGATCGGTGCCAAGTTGGATGTATGTAAAAAAAGTTTCCATTTTTATTCTTATTTTGTAAGGTCAAATATGCTAAATTTGATTTAAATATTAACAATAAGATTACTTGAAAAATATTAAACCTTTTTATCTAACGCTGTTACTGTTAGTTTTTTTTATCAGCGCAAATGCGCAACAAGATAATTTGTGGACAACAGAATTTGGTTCTAGATCGGCTATGGTGGCTGGAGCAGTTACTGCTTCAGTAAGAGATAATAGTGCAATTTACTACAACCCTGGAGCTTTGGGATTTATTAAGAATTCAAATATTGGATTATCTGCAAATATTGTTAATTATTATACCACATATATTAAAAATGGAGCAGGTGATGGTCAAAATATATATTATCCTTATTTAAGTTTTGTGCCTCAGTTTATTTCAGGAGTAGTAAAATCAAAAAGCATTCCTGATATTACTTTTACTTATGCAGCATTCAACAAACATCAATCTAAGTTAGATTTTTTTCAAACAAATAATAAGGAACTAGAATTGTTTGATCAGTTTCCTGGTGACGAGAAGTATTCGTCGACGTATAAATATTATGATGAAATAATTGAAACTTGGGTAGGTATGGGCGCAGGGTATTTATTGAATCCAAATTGGTCTGTTGGATTGTCAATGTTTTTTTCTTACCGTAGCGAAGTTCAACAAGAACATATAGAGAATGTAGTTTTTGATAATAATGAAGATATAGTAGCAAATACTATTTTCTCAAATGAATTGAACTTCGGACAATTAGCAGTCATTTATAAAGCGGGGGTTGCCTACCAAGATGAATATATTAATTGGGGTGCTACAATTACTTCAAGTGGAATACGAATTGGGGTATTTACTGGGAGTATGCTTCACAGGACAGAGAATGTATACATGCCTGGAGAAGACAAGCATTATTATAGTATTTATAACGATTGGACAAGTGCTTGGTATAAACATCCTTGGGAATTTGATACAGGAATTCAGTTTGCATTAGGAGGTGGGGTATTTAACACTAGAGTTACCTATTTTTCTAGAGTTAGACCATATGCTATTGCTGAATTTGACAATGAATCAACGATAAGCTCTAATACTGGATCACCAATTTATCCTAATAAGAATGAAGTTAAATATGCAACAAAGCCTGTATTTAATTTTGCTTTTGGATTTGAAAAAAGGATTTCTAATAATATTGAATTGTTAATGGGCTTTAAGGTAGATCATAATGTTTTTGATAAATCTGAATTAAGTAGAGAAGATTATTGGGTTACAACCAAAAGTTACTGGAATCTTTATACCGCAAGTATAGGTGCTGATTATAAAACCGAGAGGAATAATAATATTATTTTCGGAGTTAGTTATAGGTTTAATAATCGTAGAAACGATACCCAAGTTGTAAATATCACTAATCCAAATATAGATAATTATCTTATAGGCGAAAAAACAGATACTGCAGACACTAATATCAATGGGTTTTCTTTAGTTGTAGGTTATACATTTAATTTCGGAGATACAGGCAAGAAGGATATTAGAGAAAAGATAAATATTGACAAGCTTAATCCTTTCGATTCTAACGAATAGCATTTGACTATAATATCTTTGATGTGTTGATAACCTATATGTCTATGAGTTATTTTAGCTATACACCACACACTATATCTCTCTTCACTTCAAATGTCTTTAAAGAAGCTTGAATGTCATCCTGTGTTGGTCAGTAGCTCCATATTTAGCAATTGCTTCTCTGTGTTTCTTTGTTGGATATCCTTTGTTTTGTTTCCAATCGTATTCGGGGAATTCTAGATGTAACTTCTCCATGTATTCATCCCTATAGGTTTTAGCAAGTATAGATGCTGCAGCTATAGATAGGTATTTTCCATCGCCCTTTATTATTGTATCATACCTAATGTCTTTATATGGTTTAAACCTATTTCCATCAATAATAATATGCTTAGGGGTTATATTTAATTTATCAATAGCTAAATGCATAGCTTCAATTGATGCGTTGAGGATATTAATTTCATCTATTCTTTCGTGAGAAACAAAAGCTACACCATACGTTAAAGCTTCCTCTTCTATTTTTCTCCTAAGTAGAACCCTATTTTTTTTAGTTAATTTTTTAGAATCATTAAGAAGATCACTTCTAAAGTTTTTGGGAAGCACTACCGCAGCTGCTGTAACTGGGCCACATAGACATCCTCTCCCTGCTTCGTCACAGCCTACCTCTGGATAGTTGTTTGAGTAGTTTTCTAATAGCATAGTAATAGTTTATAATTATGAGTTGTCAAAGTTTATACTTAGTAAAGTAAAATGCAAATAAATTTGATTATCAATACAAATATCTAATATAGATATATTGATATTATTGTTTATTGCTAATTGTGTCAATTTTATGTCTGATTAAAAGTTAATTACTCATTGTCGTTTGTAGAATATAATTTATTATTGATATAATAATAAAAAGTAAAACTTAGTGTACTAATGGAGGTTTCAGTATGTAAGGGTAAATGCTGTTAGAAGTTTCTGTTTGTTTATTATTTTAGAGCTATTGCTTTTGCATTAGGGAATACTATGGGTAATTGTGTCTTAAGTCTAACTATTGCTGATAAAGTACGTTAAAGATATGTTAATATTTATATGTCATAATATTTGCTTGTTCGTCATTTTTTTCTTTTGTTTGTGTTTTCTAACCTAAAATAATAATAAATATGAGGTTTAAATTTACTGGATTATTAGCGCTAGTCGTTGCGCTATTCACGCCTTTTGCTATGATGGCACAGGCGATGAACGTTTCCGGTACAGTTACTTCGTCAGAAGACGGGCTAGCTATGCCGGGCGTTAGTATTATTGTAGTTGGCACTACTAATGGAACATCAACAGATTTTGATGGAAACTTTAGTATCGATGCTAACGAAGGAGATCAGTTACAGTTTAGTTTTATTGGTTATGCCAATAAATCTGTTGAAGTTTCTGGTTCTTCATTGAATGTGACACTTAGTCCTGATGCTGCTGCATTAGATGAAGTTGTTGTAACTGCCTTGGGTATTTCAAGAGAGAAGAAATCTCTTGGTTATGCAATGCAAGAAGTAGGTGGTGACGAACTTACAAAAGCTAAAAACGAGAATATAGTTAATTCTATTTCTGGTAAAGTAGCTGGTGTACAAGTTAAAACTTCTACTAACATGGGTGGTTCTTCGAATATTGTAATTCGCGGCTCTTCTTCTTTAACAGGTAATAACCAAGCATTATTCGTAATTGATGGTGTTCCTGTTAATAACACTACTAATAATGATCTTGGACAGACTACAGGTCGTTCAGGTTACGATTACGGTAATCCTGTAAGTGACATTAATCCTGATGACATCGAGAGTATGAGTGTTCTTAAAGGCGCTGCAGCAACAGCTCTTTACGGTTCGCGTGCTGCCAATGGTGTAATTGTTATTACAACTAAAAGAGGTAAGTCAAGTAAAAAGGCTACTGTTTCAGTTGGAATTAATTCAAGTATTATGGTAGGTATTGTTGATAAATCAACTTTTGTTGATTATCAATCAAACTATGGTGCTGGTTATGGACCTTACTATAGTGGTGAGCCAGGTAAAGAAGGACTTTATTACTATGATTATGATGGTAATGGAGAAAAGGATTTTGTTATTCCTTCAACAGAAGATGCTTCTTATGGATCTAGATTTGATGGAACTCCAGTTTACTCTTGGGAGTCAATGTTCCCTGGAACTCCAAATTACAATAAGAAAGTTCCTTATACAAATGCTGAGCATGGACCAATAGATTTCTTTGAGAATTCTTTAACCTTAACTAACGGTTTTAACGTTAGTGGTGGTACTGAGGCTTCAACATTCTATTTGTCTTATACAAATACTGATCAGAATGGTATTTTACCAAACAGTACATTGAAAAAGAATAACCTTTCTTTTAATGGATCGTACAAGATTTCTGAAAAGTTAAAAGTATCTGCTTCTGCAAATTACATCAACACTAAAGCTGTTGGTCGTAATAGTACAGGTTATTCGGGTAACCAAATGTCTTCTTTCCGTCAGTGGTGGCAGACAAATGTAGATGTTGATAAGCAAAAAGAACTTTATGATTTAACAGGTGAGAATATTACTTGGAATCCACAAAGTGAAGATGATACATCTCCAATTTATTGGGATAATATTTACTGGCAACGTTACGAGAACTACCAAAATGACGAAAGAAATCGTCTTATTGGTTACGCTCAACTTGATTGGGAAATAGCAGAAGGTTTAAGCTTCATGGGTAGAGCTTCTGTAGATTCATATTCTACTATTCAAGAAGAAAGAAAAGCAGTTGGTTCGGTAGCTGGTGAATTTGGTGTAGATCGTCCTGATGCAGGATCTGGTTATGCTAGAAAAAACATCAACTTCCTTGAGACAAATATTGATGCAATGTTAAAGTATAACACAACTTTAACTGAAGACCTTCAACTTACTGCTATGTTAGGAACTAATATTCGTCGTACTCGTAACGATTTCTTATACGTTTCAACAAATGGTGGTTTAGCCGTACCAGGAGTATATGCTTTAGCTAATAGTATTGATCCTATGTTGCCACCAGAAGAGCGTTTAACAGCTATTGGAGTAAATGGTGTTTATGCTAGTGCTTCATTAGGTTGGAAAAACATGTTATATCTTGATGCAACTGTTCGTAGAGATGTTTCTTCTACTCTTCCTGAAGATCATAACGCTTATGTTTATCCATCAATCTCTGGATCTTTCTTATTCCACGAATTAATCGATTCAGATATTATATCTTTTGGTAAATTACGTTTGAATTATGCACAAGTAGGTAACGATGCTCCTTGGGGGTCTATACAAGATACTTATTCTATTAATGCACCTTTCAATGGTAACCCTATTGTTGGAGTAGGAGCTGCAAAAAGAAATCAAGACCTTAAGCCAGAATTATCAAGTAGTATTGAGACTGGCTTAGAGATGAATTTCTTTAATAATAGATTAGGATTTGATTTAGCTTATTACAAAACAAATACAGTTGATCAAATTGTTCCTTTGTCAGTTTCTTATGCAACTGGTTATAGATCTAAATATGTAAATATTGGAGAAGTAGAGAACTCAGGAATTGAGTTAATGCTTAGAGGTACTGCTGTTCAAACAAACGATTTCTCTTGGGATATAGTATTGAACTATTCTAGAAACAGAAATAAAGTTGTTTCTTTAGGAGACGAGATTGATAACTTACAGATAGCAGCCTTACAAGGAGGTATTACTATTAATGCTCGCGAAGGTGAAGCTTATGGAGCAATACAAGGAACTGATTATGTTTATGACACTTCAGATGGTAAATTTGCTGAAGGAGCTAATAAAATTATTGGATCTGATGGTTACTACAAACGTTCAGGTACTTCTGATAATGTAATAGGTAATGTTCAGCCTGATTTTAATGCTGGTATTACAAACTCTTTCAGATATAAGAATTTTACTGCTTCTTTCTTGGTTGATATGCAATGGGGAGGTCAGATTTTCTCTCTTGATCAATGGTACGGAAAAGCAACAGGTCTATATTCAACAACCGATTTCACTAATGACTTAGGTAATCCTGTAAGAAACCACATCTCTGATGGAGGTGGAATTGTTTTACCTGGTGTTCGTGATGATGGTAATGGAGGATATGTTTCTAATGATATTCGTGTAAGAGCTGATAACTTCCGTGTATTTGGTTATTCACGTAATCCTAATAAAGGATTTATGTATGATGCATCTTATGTAAAGCTTAGAGAAATGTCTATTGGATATTCTTTACCAGCGTCTATGTTGTCTAAAGTTGCTCTTAAAGGTGCTACATTCAGCATAGTAGGTTCTAACTTATGGATAATTTATAAAGATCTTCCAGATGCGGATCCTGAAGCTTCTCAAGGTGCAGGAAATGTTCAAGGATGGCAATCAGGAGTTTTACCAACTACAAGAAATATTGGGTTTAACTTAAATCTTCAATTTTAATCTAGATAAAAAATGAAAAAAATATATTTATTATTTCTAGTGTTGGTAGGTATCACGAGTTCTTGTACAAAGGACTTCGAGGATTATAATACCGACGAAAAGAATCCCGTTGATATAAAAGGGGAATTTCTTTTCACTAGTGCTCAAAAGAATTTTGCTGATCAAATTTCTAGTACTAGTGTAAACCTTAATGTGTTCAAGTTGTTTGCTCAACAATGGACTGAGACTACTTATGTTGATGAATCTAATTATGATATCGTAAACAGAAAAATACCAGATAGTAACTTTAGTGTTTATTATCGTACGGTTCTTAACTTATTAGATCAAGCAGAAGAAAAGATTACTACTGATGCTCCTAATGCAGTTGAAACTAATAAACTTGCTATTATCGAAATGATGAGAGTTTTTACTTATCATGAGTTAGTTAATACATTCGGAGATATTCCTTATGCTGACGCTAATAATATTGATAATATTTCTCCAAAGTATGATGATGCTGCAGGTATTTACACAGACCTTTTGTCTCGTATAGATGCAGCAATTGCAAGTATGGATTCTGGATCAGATAGTTTTGGTGGATCTGACTTGTTTTATAGTGGCGATGTTGCTGCTTGGAAAATATTTGCTTACTCTTTAAAATTAAAGATAGCAATTAATCAAGCTGATGCTGTAGATGTTGCAACTGTTTACGCTTCTGTAAAAGACAAGGTAATGTCTTCTGCTGCTGATAACATGTTGTTGAACTATCAGGGGACTCAACCAAATACTAATCCAATGTATGTTACATTGGTAGTTAGTGGACGTAAGGATTTTATTCCTGCTAATACTTTGGTTGACGAAATGAAAGCTGTGAGTGATCCTCGTATGGATGCTTACTTCTCTAACAAGATAGATGGAGAATATGTAGGTGGTAAATACGGGTATAGTAATGCTTACGCTAACTATTCTCATATCTCAGCAAGAGTACAGGAAGCTACTTTCCCAGCAATATTAATGTCATATTCTGAAGTTCAGTTTTATTTAGCTGAAGCTGCTTTAAGAGGTAGTGATGCTACAGCAGCAAAAGCTTATTATGAAGAAGGTGTTATGGCTTCTTTCCAATTTTGGAATGCTCCTAATGTAGCAGATTACTTAACTGCAAACCCATTAGTTGATATGAAAAGTATTGCTTTACAGTCATATTTAGCATCTTATACTAGAGGAGACGTTTCTTATACTACTTACCGTAGATTAGATTGGCCAATAATGAATGAAGCTCCAGAAGCTAATACTTCAGATGGTTCTGTTCCTAGTAGATTTACTTACCCTATTAATGAGCAGACTTTAAATGCTGTAAATTATAAAGCGGCTTCTGCTGCAATAGGTGGTGACGATATGATAACAAAATTATTTTGGGATAAAAACTAAATATTTTAAAAAATATGAAAAAGACATTATTATATACCTTGGCTTCAATCAGTCTTCTTGCCACATCGTGTCAAGAAAAGCACGAGATTGAATACACAAGTTTAGGGTCTGAGTTTTTTATCTCAGATAGTGGTATAACTAGTTTGGATACTCAAACTACTATATCAATTATGAATGAACAGAAGAATTTATCTAGTGTAGAGCTATTCAATGCAGATTTATCACTTGGTGATATTGCTCTAACTGATGGCGCTGGTTCAATGGATTTAACACTAGCTCAACTTGGTGTTGCTGATATTGAAGATGAAGTAACTTTAACAGGTAAAGGAGTTATAGACGGTAAGCCGTTTGAAAGAACTCATACTGTTACTGTTGGTGATGCTACTAGTTATAGTCTTACTGGTGACTTAGTTGAATTCAAAGCAGATAATGACACTTTATTTGTAGAGGTTTCTACTGCTTATACTGATATTACTTCAGTTGTATTTAAAGGATCTCAAAATGATGAACCTTTAGAGGTAGTAACTTTTGATGATGAAACACTTGAGGGTACTTCTTTTGAAGGGTATGTTGTTATACCTAATACTTTAGAGTATAAAGATTCTCTTAATGGAGAAATTTCTGTTACAAGTTCTGTAAGAACAGAAGTAAAGGAGTTTGTCTTGCATGTTGGAGGAAAAGCTTTCGATTACAGTGGAGCAGGTTCTGTATCTAGTGAAGTTGAAAAAGGAGATTCTTACCTATATGTATTCCAACCTTTAGATGAGGAAGGAGAAGATGATGGAGATTTAATTAAAGCCGGTATGATTTCTTATGCTAATGTATCTGGAAATTTTGCAGGCATTACATCTACTGATGTTTCATTCTTAAAAGTAGGAGAAGATGATGAAGTAGCAAACTTATCAGAGCTTGTTATGTTTATTTCTGCTGGAACACCTTCAAACACTGTAGATCAGGTTGCTGTAGGTGAAAGATATGCTTATACATTTATGCTAGATTCAAAAGAGCATTATGGAGTTATAACTATTACTGAAGCATTAACTGAAGCTGTTGGTGATCCATCATATGGATTTAGTTATACAAACGTTTCTACAGATAAATAATATATTTATATTGTTTTATAGTTCTAATAGCAGCAAACCTAGTTTGCTGCTATTTTTTATTCACTATAGTCAAATCCCTATTTCTTTAAACGGTACTACCACGAATGTTGTGGAAATTTGAATAAATTATATCCTTAATAAAATAAAAGATTAAGGATTATAGGATTACTGTACCTATTGTATTTACTCTAGAATACTCATAATCTTATTTTTACTCTACTACTCTTTTGTTTTCCACATAAATCAGGGTAGAACCCTTTAAACTAACACATCTTCTGAGATAATATCTTTATTTGTATCAGATTTCTATTATTCTTAGCATATATTGTTAATTGTATTGACATACTTATTGTTATATCTATTATTAAAGGCTCTATCTTTAGAACCCTTTATTTATTCACATTAATGATGTTATAGATTTGATTTAATACCTGTCTTTTTTGATTTAAATTTCATCTTTTGCATGAACTATCCTTTCATTTTATAGTTTTTGTGTCTATTTCTCTTTTCAATAGCTTTTTTGTGTTTAAATCTTAAGTTGTTAATATATAGCTAATTAGTTTTTTTTACAATATGTTAAAATTTTGTTAACATACAATATGTTAATGTTTTATCTTTTTTCCTCACAAGATTTATCATAAATTAGACCATTATTTTTATTATTAATCCAAAATGTAAAGTATGAGAACGAAGATTACTACTGTCTTGTCGTTTCTGTTATTACTGTTTGGGTTTTCTGCATTTGCACAGGAGATTCAGGTGAGTGGTACAGTAACTTCAAGCGAAGATGGGCTTCCAATGCCTGGTGTAAGTATTATTGTTGTAGGAACAACTAATGGTACTTCTACTGATTTTGACGGTAATTATAGCATAGTCGCTAATACTGGAGATCAGTTACAATTTAACTTTATTGGTTATTCTGATGTTGTAAAGCAAGCTTCAGGTGCTTCAATAAATGTTGTTATGAATCCTGATGCATCAGCACTTGACGAAGTTGTTGTTATTGGTTATGGAGTAAAGACGAAAGATAAGCTTTCAGGCTCTGTTTCTACAGTTAAAGCTTCAGTTATTGAATCTGTACCAGTTCCTTCTTTCGAACAAGCTTTGCAGGGGACAGTTGCAGGAATGCAATCTGTAAATTCATCTGGGTCACCAGGAGCTCAATCACAAGTTGTTATTAGAGGTATAGGATCAATTAATGGAGAAACTAATCCATTATATATTATTGATGGTGTACCAATGAACATCGATCCCGTATCACAATCTACTGATGGGACTCTTTCTAATCCGCTTTCTAACATTAACCCTAATGATATTGCTAATGTTACTGTTTTAAAGGATGCAGCTTCAACTTCTATATATGGTTCGCGAGCAGCAAATGGTGTAATATTAATTACTACTAAAACTGGTAAAACTGGTGAAACTCAGTTTAGACTGAATGCTCAATATGGTGTTTCAAGCAAAGCTACTTCAAATTTTGAAGTTTTAAGTTCAAGTGAGTATGTAGAGTTAATGATTGAGGCTGAAATTAATGCAGGTGTCGATCCCGCACAAGCAGCTATTAATGTTGGTACTGACGAAATTAAAACCGATTGGATGGGAGAAGCTTTTGAGAATTTTGCACCTACTACTCAGGTAGACTTTAGTGCATCTGGAGGTTCTGAAAAAACAAAATATTTTACATCTTTAGGCTTATTTGATCAAACAGGTATATCTTTAGGTTCAGATTTGCAAAGATTATCTTATCGTTTAAACCTTGACCAAGAGGTAAATGAAAATATCAAATTTGGAACTAAATTATTAGTGTCTAGTTCTAATCAAAATACTCCTCAAACAGAATCAGCATATTTTATATCACCCGTAACTGGAGCATATTTAATGAGACCAAATGTACCTGCACGTAATGAAGATGGCACTCCTTATTTTGATGAGGATGGACCAACAGGTGGAGCATCTTTTATTGGAGTTGATGAATATAATGAAAATAATATGCAAACATTACGTTTGTTAGGTTCTTTATATGCTTCATTTGATTTTTGGGAAGATAGGCTTAATTTTACAACAACTATAGGAGCGGATTTAACAGATGTAGATGAAACTGCATGGGATGATCCTAGAAATCCAGGAAATACGGCTGAAACTTTGGGTGGTAGAAAAACAAAATCTAACACAAAAAATCAAGTTTGGAATATTTCAAATGTATTAAGTTACAATGAGGTTTTTAATGATGTTCATTACGTAAATGTGATGTTGGGTCAAGAAGCTCAAAATACAGAGTTTAAAACTTTTTATGCAACAGGTATAGAGTTTCCTTCAGTAAATCTTCGAACTTTAGAGAATAGTGCGAAGCCTGAATCTGTTGATGGTACTTTTCGTGATTGGGCTTTAGTGTCTTATTTTGGTAGTGCTACTTATTCATATGATAGTAAATATACTATTGATGCAAGTCTAAGACAAGATGGATCTTCTAGATTTGGAGCAGATAATAGAACAGCTGTTTTTTGGGCATTAGGAGCTACATGGAAAGCCTCAGATGAATCTTTTTTAGAGGATTCTGAGTTGATAAATAATTTACAACTGAGAACTTCGTATGGTACTTCTGGAAATCAACCTGCTGCTTATGCTCAAGCTGGATATCCAAATTATTACCCTTCTATGGGATTGTATACTTACGGAAGAAACTATATGGATAAGCCTGGTAGTGCTCCAGGACAGATTTCAAATCCTGATTTAAAATGGGAGAGTTCTAAGAACTTTAATGTAGGTTTCGATTTAATGATGTTTGATAATAGATTTAGAACTGTTGTAGATTTTTATAAAAGAGATACTGAAGATTTATTACTTCTTGTGCCTATTTCATCTACATCTGGTTTCACAACTGCATGGAGAAATGTTGGTGCTATTACTAATAAAGGAGTTGAGGTTGAAATGAATTATGATATACTTAGCCCACGTACTTCAGAAGGTCTTCTTTGGACTATAGGAGCAAATATTACTTTCAATAGAAATGAAATAGTTGAGCTTAATAATGATGAAGATATAATTGACGGCACTAAAATTAGAAGAGTTGGAGAGAATTATCAAAGTTTTTATATGAATAAATGGGCAGGTGTTAACACAGCAACTGGTCAAGCAATGTGGTATGATACTAAAGGTAATGTTACTATGAATTACGCTGATGCTGATAGAGAAATTCAAGGAAATGCAGATCCTAAGTTTTATGGTGGAGCTAGTA
Organism: Ichthyobacteriaceae bacterium; assembly: GCA_016744755.1. GTDB lineage: Bacteria > Bacteroidota > Bacteroidia > Flavobacteriales > JADGDT01 > JADGDT01. The sequence goes on from JADGDT010000021.1 coordinate 13,426, forward strand.
CAGAATTAGCTTGGAAAGGATTTAGTTTGAGAGGATTCTTTACATATAATTATGGTAACAAGATTTATAATTCTACTTCTAGAATTACAAACTCTGATGGTGCTTTTCATATGTTTAATCAAGGAAGAGATCAACTTGATCGCTGGCAAAAACCAGGTGATGTTGCTCACAATCCTCAGCGTGTTATGGGTAACTCGTCTCAATCAAACCAAATGTCAACTCGTTGGTTAGAAGATGGATCTTTCCTTAGGTTGAAAAATGTTACTTTATCGTATAATTTGCCTCAAGATTGGGTTAGTAAAGCTAAACTTGGAAGCGCAAGATTATACTTGCAAGGACAAAATTTATATACATGGACCAAATATTCTGGCTTAGATCCTGAGCAAGCTTTAAATGGTACTTCATGGTTTGTTTATCCAAATGCTAAAACATTTACATTTGGCTTAGATGTCACTTTCTAAAAATTAAGATAGATGAAAAAAATATTATATAGTATAATTTTAGGGGGGGTAATGTTTACAGGTTGTTCAAAGGACTTCCTTGATAAGTCACCCCAATATGCACTTGAGACTTCAAAGGCAATATCTAATGTAGATGATGCCGAGGTCGCAGTAAACGGAATGTATAGTGCATTGCTAAGTTCTAGCTACTACGGACGTAGCTTTATGGTTACTCCAGATGTAATGGCCGATAATACACGAATTTCTGCAGGTAATTCAGGTAGATTTCTAACTGAATACCAATATTCTTTAATTGCAACTTCAGGTAATCCAAGAGATTTATGGAATATATGTTATGATGCTATTGATCGTTCTAATAATATATTAGGAGCAATTGATGGTTTAACTGCAGATCAAGGGGAAAAGGATAGATTGAAAGGAGAGGCACTTGCAATGAGAGCTTTAGTTCATTTTGATTTGGTAAGAATGTTTGCTCAACCTTATAATTTAAATGATGCAAGCGTTGCAGATGGAGCAGATGGAGCTGGAGGTCACCTTGGTGTACCTTATATGCTGAAATCTGAAATAGCAACTCCAGCAAGAGAAACGGTTAAGATTGTTTATGATCTAGTTCTGGCAGATTTAACAGAGGCTGCTACATTATTGCCAGAATCTAATCCAATGGGAGCAAAGTTCCGTTTAGATAAAATGTCAGTAAAAGCATTAATGGCAAGAGTATATCTTTATAAAGAGGACTATACAAATGCAAAAAAATATGCTGAGGAAGTTATCAATTCTGGAATTTATTCTTTAGAAGCATCAGATGTTTATGTTGATAGCTGGGCTAAAAGAGCTTCTGATAGAAGTGAAACAATATTCAGTTTAAGTTTTTTACTTACAGATTATCCAAGTACCAATTCTTTAGGATATATATATCTTCCTGATGGTTATGGAGATTTAATTGCTACACAAGATATTATAGATACTTATGAGGCAGGTGATATTCGTTTAAATTTATTTTATGAAGAAGGAGGAAGCTATATCATTAATAAATATCCAGGTAGAGATGGCACTACGGGATTAGATGATTCTCCCGTAATTAGGTTGTCTGAAATGTATCTTATTGTTTCAGAAGCGGCTGCTTTTGGAGTAGGTACTCCTGCTGAAGGGCTTGATGCTTTAAATGCTGTTTATAAAAGATCTAACCCTGCTGCTGCTGATATTAACTTGTCTGGTCAAGCACTAAAAGATTTTATCATTGCTGAGCGTAGTAGAGAATTATCTTATGAAGGACATAGAATTTTTGACCTTAACAGGAGCAAGAAAGATATGGTTAGAATTGATGTTTCTACACCTGATATTATTAATGAAATAACTTATCCAAGTACAAAATTTGTTTGGCCAATACCACAGAGAGAAATTGATGTGAATAGTAACATGGTTCAAAATAAAGGATATTAAAACTATAAGATATGAAGATTATATATAAATTTTTATCGTTAATTGTTCTGTTTGGCATGTTCACATCATGTGAGGAACAAAATAACGTTTATGAAGGTGAGTCTTTTGCATCGTATGAAAAGACTGACTACTCTGCTACAGAAGGATCTGGAGCCATTGTAGATATACCTGTTTATTTAAATGTTGCCGATGGTAATCATAATTCTCAGGTTACAGTAGATTTCACTATTACTTCAGATAATGCAACCGAAGGTATACATTACAATATAGTTGATGGTAAGTCTCAATTTGTTTTTGAATCTGGGCAATACAAAGATGTTATCAAAGTTCAAGTTATTGATAATACAGATGAAGACGGTGATAAGATAATGGATATAGCTTTAAGCGGCTCGTCTGATGCAAATTTAAGCATTGGAACTCCAGGACCTACACCAACTTTTAATGAAGTTACATTTATAATTACTGATGATGATTGTGCACTTAAACTAGATGAGTTTACAGGAACACCAGGGGGTGTAGAATGGTGGTCATGGTCTCCAAGTGAACAAGCAGGAGTTAAACCATACCCTAATAGTATTTCTTTTACTTTGATTGATACTGACGAAAACATTGAAAATAAATTAGGACATTATTGGGCAGAGAACTTTGCTGGTACTGGTATGGTTGGCGAATGGGGAGAAGTAACAACTACTTCATACCCAATTGAAATGGTTCTTGATTATACAGATCCTAATGCTCCTTTAGTTTCATTTATTACAAATCCTGATGCTGAAATAAGACATTATGATGGTTCGTTAGGAGCTCAAGATGTACAAGTACTAAATATTACAGATGATGGAGCATATGCTTATGGTATGATTTTCACTGAGGGGAATGCTGAAAAAACATATTTCTCTACATGTAATGCTACTCTACACTTAGAGTATCAGTGGGTAGTAGCTACTGGAGATGGAGATTTTGGTGACTTTAGTGGCGGATCTACATGGGATAAAGCTGCTGATTTAGAATTTTAATTTTATATATTATGAAAAAAATATTAAGTTATATATTATTAGGAGGAGTAATTGCTTTTTCTTCTTGTGAGAAGAAAGAAGTTAATTACACTCCAAAAGATTTTGCACCTGCACCTGCTATTAGTGCAGCTGTGGCTGCAATAGAAGATAGTACTGCTTATGTAGATTTTACATCAGCTGGATCGGGGCAACTTTATTATGCCTTAACTATAGGAGAAGATGAAACTGTTACACCTGAAGCAATTATTGAAGGAAAAGTTGGAGATGCAGTAATTTCTGAGTCAATGGATATTACTAGCGATGGTGCAACTGTTACACTTTTAGAATTGGTACAGGATACTGATTATTTCATGTACTCTGTTTCTGCTAGTAAAGATGGTACTTATCAAAAAGAGATTACAGTTGTTCCTGTATCTACTACAGATAATTATGCGCCAGAATTTGATGGAGCAAATTCTGCCCCTTCTTTCCAGTCTGGAGGAATAGATGTTAATATTAAAGAGATAATTCTCCAATACGATGAGCCTATTTTCTATGATGGAACAAGTCCAATAACTATCCTAACATATTCAGGAGGAGTTGACGGTAGTTTTGAAATTTCTCCAGAGAATATTTCTACTAATGGTTCAATGGTTGTAATAAATATTGAAAGTATTTTACCATTACCTTATTTACACTTTATAATTATTCAAACTTTAGAAGGATCATTTAAAGATGCAACAGGTAATGTTGCTGCAGAAATCACTGGTTTCTCTCATTATTTCAAAACACGAGGAGAAAGTGGTAATGAGATAATGCAAGATTTTATTGGTATGAATAATTTCCAAAATAGTGATCCTCTTGGATTTAATTCTGAAGGTCAAGTTGATGTACAGTTGCTAGAAGACACAGAAGATGTTGTTAAATTAAATAATTTTCTATATGAAGCAGGAGTTCCTGATGTACTAGAATTTAAATTTGATTTTGCGACAGGTAGTTTGATATTTGAAAAAACAGTAGCCGATTTACATTATAATGCTGATCCAGATAATCCTGACGATAATGGTTTATATCTCGGAGCACCTACTGAGTCATTTCATTATCCAGTGTACTATATGCCTTTGAATCCTGTGACTGGTGTTTCTGGTCAGTTTGATAGAGAGGCTCATCAGTTTATTGCTAGTTATACTTTAGATTTTGCTCTTGGTTCTTATGGACAAATAGATCAAATGTATGAACAAGTTAACGATCTAACTCAAATAGATAATAGCCTTAATAAAAAAGGATTGAGTAATATTACAATATCAAATAAAATTGATGATAGTAACTTATCATTAACTTTTTACTAACTATTTTATTATAATATAGTTACTATAAAGCTACCTGTTTACAGGTAGCTTTTTTTATTTTTTTATGAAATATTTAACAAAAAACATATCCTAATATCACGTAGTTTATTTAATATTACGTAATTATAAATTAAAATCTGTATGAAAAAAATACTTACACTTATCGTCCTGTCTCTTGCTATAATTTCTTGTAGTAATGAACGGACTAATGAAATGCCTCCAAATGCTCAAAACGAATATGATTTTCTTATTACTGAAAATCCTAATCTTGGAAGACCAACACCTGAAAAATTAATTCCAATAAAAAAGGAAATCAGAACCTACTTTAAGAAGATTGGAAAAAAAGCAGATGATTTACTTCAATGGGAAGAGCGTGGCCCAAATAATGTAGGAGGACGAACTAGGGCACTGATGTTTGACCCTAATGATGCTACTAATAAAAAAGTTTTTGCTGGTGGTGTTTCTGGAGGTCTTTGGTATAATAATGATATTACCAATATTGAATCATCATGGTATAATATTAATGATTTCTGGACTAGTTTAGGTATCACTTGCATGACCTATGATCCAAATAATTCACAAATATTCTATGTTGGCACAGGAGAGTCAAGTGCACGTTCTACTAGAGGAGGAGGATTATGGAAAAGTATAGACGGAGGTGTAACTTGGAATAATGTAGCCTTAGTTCTTCAGAATGTGGGTGAAGTTTCGCAAGAAGCATATTATATCAACGATGTTGTAGTCAGAAACAATGGAGGTACATCTGAAGTTTACATGTCTGTATCCGAAAAATATTTTGAAGGAGAATGGTTTTCTACTAAAGTGAGTGGATTGTGGAAATCTGTAGATGGAGGTCTAAATTTTATGAGAGTTCCATTAGAAGCAGGTGAAATAGTAGGCACAGTTAATGTACCTTATGATATTGAGTTGTCAAGTGCAAATGATTTATGGATAGGAACTATTGGCTCGGCATTTGGAGATGGTCCAAAAGGAGGTAAAGTGTTTAAGTCTACTGATGGTACTTCTTTCGCAAAAGTATTTGATATGGGGTCAATTGCAGAAAATGTAAGACAAAACCGTGTTGAGATTGCTGTTGCTCCAAGTAATGCAAATATTGTTTATGTATTAATAGCCGATGAGGATAGAAGCGGTAATTTAACAATGGTTAAAACTTTAGATGGTGGGACAACATGGTATGATATGCCATTGCCAAATGGATCAGCTACAGGTTTGCCAGCAAATGATTTTACAAGAGGTCAGTCATTTTATGATTTAATTCTTCAGGTTAAACCAGATGATGAAAATTATTTAATAGCTGGAGGTATTGATCTTTTCTTTTCTACTGATGCAACAACAATTCCCGTAGCACCGGATCCTGCTAATGGAGTGGAATCTGATAATATGAGTTGGAATCAATTAACTCAATGGTATGGCGGTTATGATTATCCATATTCTCATGCTGATCAACACGAGATTGTATTTCACCCTACAAATTTCAATCATGTGCTTTTTGGTAGTGATGGTGGTGTCTCTACTTGTTATGATTTAACATCAGTTAATGAATTAGGTAGAATAAATATAGATGTATTAAATAAAAACTATAATGTTACTCAGTTTTATGCAGGCGATATTTATAAAACAGATACCGAAGAACTTTTAATTGCAGGTGCCCAAGATAATGGTTCACAGTTTTTTACTGAATCAGGAATGAATTCTACAGTAGAAGTTACAGGAGGTGATGGGGCATTCTGTTTTATTGATGATGACAGTGATATTATGATTACATCTTACGTTTATAATAACTATCGCTTTTTGAGAAAAGATGGAACTTTTATTAAAAATTTTGGAGCAGGAGACGAAGGGAGCTTTATTAATCCAACAGACTATGATTCTAAAAATGATATTTTAATATCTTATGCCAATGAAGGAAAGATAAATATATATGATGTTACTAAACCTATAATTTCTGCTTCTACAAAATCTGTTTCTGGGTTTTCTTCTGAAGTTTTCTCTCATGTAAAGATTTCGCCTTTCAGAATAGATGAGAATAAACCAGATTTCTTTTTAGGGTCAACGACTGGTAAGGTTATCTATATGAAAAAAGTATATGGTTTGTTTGGAATTGAAACAGAGGATTTAACATCTCCTGATTTTGAAGGGGCTGTTTCATCTATAGATGTTGGTTCGTCTACAGATGAGTTACTTGTTACTTTTTCAAACTACGGAGTAAAATCTGTATGGTACACTATTGATGGGGGTACTACGTGGTTAGATAAAGAATCAAACCTTCCTGATATGCCAATACGTTGGGGAATATTCAATAAGGAAGATAGAAAAAATGTATTGTTAGCCACAGAACTTGGTGTTTGGGAAACTAAAGATATTACATTAACAACACCAGTTTGGTATCCTGTGAATGAGGGCTTAGCTAATGTAAGAGTTAACATGCTTAAAACTACAGAATTTGACAATAGCGTGGTAGCTGCTACCTATGGAAGAGGTTTGTTTACGGCTAGTCTTAATGGTAGCCCTTTGGCTATTGATAATGTTGAGTTTGCTTCAAACTTCAATATTTACCCAAATCCAATTGTTAGCAATAGAATCTACATAAATTCAACTGCAAAAAATAAAGTTGATGCAATAGAGATTTACAATGTAAATGGTCAGTTATTAATAGATAAAAAATTTAACAAAGAATCTAAAGTAGAGATAGATGTTGAAAGTTTATCTAAAGGAAGTTATGTTTTGAAACTGTTTTCTGGAGATCAGCAAATATCTAAAAAAGTAATTGTGGAATAAGCATTAACTTTTACTGCATATTGTTTAATGGCAATAAATTATGTTTTCATAATTTATTGCCATTTGCTATTAAAGCTCAATTATAGTAAATTGTCACGATATCTAAAACTTATATAAACATGTTTGAAAAAGTTAAATATTTTTTTTTATTAATAGTATTTGGAACACTATTATTTTCTTGTTCTTCGACGTTGCTTGTTGCTTCTGATTCAAGTTATTATAAATGGGTAGGAGGTCAAGAGGGAGTTAGTGGAACTGATTTTATTTTTAAAATAATAAACACAACATCTCAAGAAACTACATTAGACTCAGTTGTGATAAATTCAAATTCTATTAGAAATTTTGAATTAAAATATAAGTCAGATACAATTGTTGTTATAGCTCATTTAAGAGGTATGAGTACTATAGAAAAACAAATAGGAGTAGCAGACAATAAAGGAGGGGATAGAGTTCCTATCGTTAAAGAAAATAATTCTGCAAAACTATTTTTCTCATCAAAATTAGAGGTAGAGATGGTAGTTTTTGATAAAATTGATAAAAATGGGAATATTTATTACAAGTAGATTTGTGGAAGTGTTTATCTGATTTTTTGAAAATTATTTATTACTCTTGTATAGTAAAATCTATTAGGTCATTATTTATGAAATCATTATTTAATATATCAGTATTGCTATTGTTTATTAAAATACTAATTGGTTGTGCAACTGCGCCTCATGTTGATAATAATAGCCCCAAAGGAAATATTTATCAGTATGAAATAGTATCAAAACAAGAATTTCCAGATAACACGAAATTTATTTTTAGTTCGGATAGCACTAAAGTTTTATGTGCTGGTAATAGAAATAAGTTCTCGCATACCTTTTCATTCTTCGTATTCTCAATAAATCAGAACCAAAAAGTATCAGACACATTTAACAACGTAGAAATTGTTGAATGGGTTGATAATTCAACAATTAAATATAAATTTCTTTCTGGTAATATTAAAAGGGAAGATGGAACTATAAGATATAGATATATTAAATTTGAGAAAAAATACTAAGGCTATTATATGAAAAAGATATACTTAATACTAAGTTTTGCCATAACAAGCATGCTAGTATCTACATTGTTTACAGAAGATCATCAGAAGACTGTACAGGGAGAAAGAAAGGATTATCAAATATTCTCTCAAAGAAAGTCGTATGTTAAAGGAAAAGTAAAGATGGATAGCCCAAATTTATTTGCTGATTTTCAAAGAAAAATACGTACTGAATTTGGAAGTTCAAAATCGAAATATCCTTCAAGCTACAAGATAAAGGAACTTGCCAAAGCTCGTAAAAACTCAAAATTATATAAAAAGAATGACCTTAATTTTATTTCACGTGGACCGGGTAATGTAGGAGGACGATCACGTGGAGTTATTATTGATCCCGATGATGCAACTGCAAATACATGGTTGGTTGCAGCTGTAGGAGGAGGAGTTTGGAAAACTACTGATGCTGGTTCTACATGGAAAGAACTAACTATCGATTCAGGTAGTTTGTCGGCAAGCTATATGGCTATGGCTCCTTCAAATCACAATATTATTTATTTGGGTACTGGAGAAGGATTTGGAAACCTTGATGCACTGGGAGGACAAGGAATTTGGAAAAGTTTAGATAAGGGTTTAACATGGTCTAAGCTTGAAAACACTAGTTCTAAATCATTCGGAATAATCAATCGTATAATAGTAGATCCCACAAATCCTGATATTGTTCTGGCTGTTACTTCATCACAAGATGGTGACTCAGGTATATACAAATCTATAGATGGAGGAGTTTCGTGGATTAGTAAGTATTCTAATCCTAGGTTTATTCAGCAGATAATTAACGACCCTAATAATTTTGCTATACAATACGCAACCGTTTACGGTTATGGAATTATGAGGTCCACTGACTCAGGTGAGAATTGGAGTAAAATTTCCAATATTAATGAAGGAAGAATTGAGTTAGCGATTTCATCAGTTAGTACATCTAGGTTATATGCTTCTGTATCAGGGAATGATTGGGATGGGGATGATACAAATGATAAATCTGAAATATATTTAAGTTTGGATGGAGGTAATCAGTGGGATAAACTGGTAAGTAATGTGAACTTTTTAGGAGGTCAAGGTTGGTATGATAATGCTATAATTGTGGATCCTTTTGATGAAAACACTTTTTTTGTTGCAGGAATAAATATTTATAAAGTTAAATATAATGGGGGTTCATCAATTACTGTTACTACATTAACAGATAACTATGGTAATAACCCAGCATTACATAAAGGAACACATGTTGATAATCATTTCTTTGCCATTACTAAATTAGATGAAAGTAAAGGTACTTTTCGTTTAGTGGGGACTAATGATGGAGGAGTGTGTTATACAGATGATGAAGGAATTACTTTTACTCAGCCAATAACAGGATTTGTAACAAGTCAATTTTATGGCATAGATAAAGCTAATGGGAAAGATTTATACATTGGAGGGATGCAAGATAATAGTTGCTATGCTTCACCTATAAACCCTAGCTCTGATGATAATTGGAAATTTGCTTTTGGAGGAGATGGATTTGATGTTGTTTGGAATTACGAAGATGAGAATAAAGTTATGTTAACATCCCAATACAATAATATTGCGATAACACATTCAGGCATTGATAAGTTGAATCAGGAAATTTGGTTTGCTGATGTAGATAATGGAAGTGATAATTCACCATTTTTTACAAAACTAGCTCAATCAAAACATTATTCAGATTTAGTATTTACATATGGAGAAAATGGAGTTTGGAGAACAGAAGATTTTGGGGTTAATTGGACAAATATTGAAATGTCATCAGGATATGAAGGGAAAAGTAGCACTACTGATATTAAAATATCTTTAGCCGATTCTAGAATAGTTTGGACTGGAGGATCTATTACTATAAACAATTCTATGTTTGTTTCTACTGATTTTGGTAAAACTTTTTCTCAAGTTGCTTTTTCTACTTTAGCCAAAGGTAGTTTGTCTGGCCTAGCAACTCATCCTGTAGAAAAGAATACAGCATATGCTTTATTCTCTACTTATGGAAATCCAAAAATAGTTAGAACAAAAGATTTAGGACAAACTTGGGAAGATATTTCGGGTTTTGAATCTAGTGAGACAAGTACAAATGGATTTCCAAATGTTGCCGTATTTGATTTGTTAGTTCTCCCATATGGAGACCACAATACACTTTGGGCAGGTACCGAGATAGGTATTTTTGAATCAACTGACGATGGTGTTTCATGGCATTATTTAAACAATGGATTACCTCCTGTCTCGGTGTATGATTTATTAGTGGTAAATGATGAGGTGATTATTGGTACACATGGTAGAGGGGTTTGGACAGTCTCACTATCTGAATTAGAAAACTATGAACCTACAATTTCTAATGCCCCAGTGGGATTAACAGCCTCCTATTTATTTGATGGCTCAAACCAATTGGCAGATATTGAGTTGTATTACCGTAGCGAATATCAAAGTGTAAAAGTGTACATCGAAGATGTACTTTTAGAAGAAATAACAGATGTTGTTGCTAGAGATAGATATTATTTAAAAGGAAGTATCGCTGAAGGAGAGAACATAATTAAAGTTGTTTCAGAAGTTGGTGGAGAAGTCTTTGAAACTAAAGCAATAGTAGAAGGCTTACCATTAAAAACAGCATCTAAAGTTTTTATTTCTGATTTTAACAATATGGGTTCAATTACTGATGAGTTTTCTGGTAATGGTTTTTCAATTTCTAAACCGTCAGGTTTCGATGATAATGCTATTAATTCACTTCATCCTTATGCTCCAGAAACTACATATGACTTGTATCTGAATACGCCTATAATTGTAAATAAAGATAAGCCTTCATTTTCTTACAAAGATGTTGCCATTGTAGAGCCAGGAGAAAATGGAACTGCATACCCCAATGAAGAATTTTGGGATTATGTAACAATTGAAGGCTCTACAGATGGGCAGAATTGGACAAAGATGGTAACTCCTTATGATGCTCGTTTTAATGCAGGATGGTTGTCTAAATATAATTCATCTTCTAATCCTGATAAAACAAATTTTGTGAGTCATACATTCAAAACAACAGATTTTTTTAATGATGGAGAAGTAATATTAATTAGGTTTGGGTTGTTTTCAGATCAAGCCGCAACAGGTTGGGGATGGATAATTGACGATCTTCAAATTCAAAAAGATGCGTTGTCACTAGAGGATAATTTCTTGTCTACCCAGTTTAAAGTTTATCCAAACCCTGTAGTTGATGAAGTTTTATACTTAGAGTCAACAACAGATAGTAAGATAATTAGTGTTGAGCTTTACAATTTGAGTGGCCAGGTATTATTGAATAAAAAGTTTGCCAAGGTTGAAAAAGCAAAACTTAGTATTCCTAACTTTGCAAAAGGTCAGTACTTTATAAAAGTAGAAACAGATAAAGGTGCTTTCTCTAAAAAAATAATGGTGGAGTAGATTATCTCATTTAACTGATTGGCTAAGATTAAATCTGTTTTTATGAAAGCCACAAAGGTTACTAAAAAGTGATCTATATCAATTTATAATGTATTATAAAAAAGGGTTCAACTTTTTAAAGTTGAACCCTTTTTTTATATAAACTTAAGCTTACCAAAAGAGTTATCCAAAATTTCATTGTCATCAACTTCAAACCACTCACTAAGTATTGTGGCGTATATAGTTCGGAAATCGACAGAATAGTTTAAATCTCCATTATCATCTAGATCAGATAAATTTGGATCTTCGTTATAAAATTTAGATTTCTTAAGTTTCCCTCCAATAATAAATACATTGTTTGCTGTGCCATGATCGGTACCATCAGCAGCATTCTGCTTTACACGTCTTCCAAATTCAGAAAAGGTTACAATAAGTGTGTCGTTAAAAGTATCATTGTCTTCTAAATCTTTTACGAAAGAATCAATAGCATCGTTGTAAATACCCAATAATCTGTTTTGTGCTTTATTCTGATTTGTATGAGTATCAAATCCTCCCAAACTTATAAAATGCACTTTGCTACCAACATCAGAATTTATAAACTCAGCGGTGGTTTTTAGCTGTTTTGCAAAAGGACTATTAGGATATTCTACCTTACTTT
>JADGDT010000021.1:25683-36705 GCA_016744755.1 Ichthyobacteriaceae bacterium
CCTCCCAAAGTTTCTGATGACAAACCGTTGAAAGCATTTAGTATGTTTGGAACAAATGCCAAGCTACCTGCTAAAGCACTCTGTTTTATAAAATTTCTTCTTTTCATTGGGATATAATTTTATGTTTTGGTCAGACCCGCCTAGCCGTCGAGGCTGGTGTTGTTCGTATGAAATTATATTTATTTCTGTGTAAGTGAATTTTACCTCATGCTCGGGATATAATTCAAAAAATCAGCAAAGTTGATATTCAGGGATAGACATAAGTTGAATGCAATATTCTCTTTTAGATTCAAACTTAAGGTTAAACAAAAGTGCTTCGGTATCTTTATCTACTTTAGAAACTAAAAGTAAATTTTTCATTTCGCTAACTGATGCTTTACTGTATTTAATATCAAATTCACTCCAAGCAACATCTAATTTTAGGTAATTTCCACGCTTCTCTTTTGTTTTATAATAATTTTCGTAGGAGTCTTCAAAATCACCTTTTTCATCAAGGTTAATTATTCCTTTATTCAGTAGTGTTGATGCTAATTTTAAACGAAACATTAGAGTATTAGAGTCTATCCAGTTCTTATTGCCTTTCCATCCTGCTACATTTGGTGGAGACAACAATACCTGACCCATCATCTTTTGTAAATATACTTGTTGTTTTTCTTTTTTAAACTCTACAGGAACTATTTTTTTAATTCCAACAAGTAGTTCTATCGGTGATTTAATTTTCACTCCAATATTCTCTTCATCGTAAAACCAATCGGAATTAAAAATGTACATCATCAGATTATTTATATTATAATCTTTATAGAAAATTTCTGTTAGCTCTTCTATATGTTTTTCATTTACATCAGGGTTTACAAAATACTTGTAAGCTTTGTCGCAAATAAATCTAGAACATTGTTTTTGTTCGAGGATAATGTCAATTATATCATCTCCATCAAAACTGCCACTTTTACCCATGAAAGTTTTTTCACCGAAATCGTGTTTGTTCTTTCTAAGTATAAAGTTGCCTTTTTTATCGAAAGACCAACCAGTAAAAGCTCTTGCAGATTCTTTTATATCTTGCTCTGTATAGTTGCCAATTCCTAAAGTAAAAAGCTCCATTAGCTCTCTGGCAAAATTCTCGTTAGGGCTTTGCTTAATATTTTGTTTGTTGCTGAGGTATTTATTCATTGATGGCTCTCTGGCCATTTCTTTTACAAAACTCCTAAAATCACCAAGTGCATTTTTCCTCAACATATTGTTGTAACGCTGAATAAACCATATGTTTTTATCGGCACAAACAAATACATTAGCCCAAAACAAAGTCATTTTTTCTCTTAAAACGGCATCGGTATTGTTAAGCCGGGTAATCCATTCGTAATTTAGATCAACCACTTTCTTTCTACTTTCTTTTTGTATAGCCTTCATGGCCATTTTATCCTTTTTCTTACCTTTTAAATCAGATCGTAATTTGTTTATTTCTGATAAATCTATATTTAAAGGCTTATATTTTTCAGACTCAGAAAACAACTTTGAAACAATCTCTTCTTTAGAATTTGCCTTTAGAGAATTCAGTTCGACATACCCAAGACCAAATCCTGCCCTTAAATACAAATGTTGAATGTGTTTTGTTTTCATATAGTTAGATTTTAGTCAGCATTAAATATTATGGTTATAGCACTAAAGCTGTGTTGATATTCTAAATTAGAAAATCCACACAAATAAGTGTAGAACCAATATTTTAAATCATTATTGAAGCTTGCTAAGAGTTTTGTGAATTAATTAATCTTTTACGATATCACAACTTGTCATGCTTTTAAAATACTCCAATTATTTCAACTATCGAATTAGAAGATCTATCAAATTTGCTGTAAGACCCATTTGAGTATATAATATAGAGATGTTATTAAAGCTTTCAAAATATAACAATACATTTATGCTTGTTGTATTATATATCTTTCAGGATTATCTTTTTTAGAACTAAACACTAGCTTCTGTCATAACTACTTGACCTATATCATCTTTTGATTCTCAACAATATCTCTCATACTTCCCCCAGAGGTTACATCGGCAATTTGAGAGAAACCCAGTTGAAGAAAGATCAGAATAAATAATGATGGATAATAAGATTTCATTAATTACCTATTTGGATTTTTATTCATCCCTTGCAAAATATTTTTAAGTTGAGTTGTGTACTGCGAGTTTGGAAATTTCTCAAACATTGCTGTTACTACTTGTTGTACCTTTTTACCCTGATTTGAATTGAGGTATAAAATAGCAACTGCATACATATAAGCATCATTTTGAGGACTTATACTTATAGCAGTAAGCAAGTGTTTTTCTGCATTTTCTACATCTTTCAACCCTTGATAAAGTAACCCTAGATTGTAAGCAACCCTATCGTTGTAAGGCTGAATTTCTAATGCTTTAGTCAAATATTCAACAGCTTTTTTGTTATTGTTTTCTTCGGCACTTATCAATCCCAAATAGTAGTAGCCTTCAAACATACCTGGAGATTTTGCTACCGCATTTTCCAATACTTTTTTTGCTTCCGCAGGACTCCCATTTCTACTAAGCAAAATAGAAAGTGTTACACTAGAAGGGTAGAACATGTTGTCTATGCGTAACGACTCCTTCAAGTATTTTATAGCTGTAGTATCATTACCTTCTTTAATACTCATATTAGCAAGGTTGTACATGCTCGATGGAAAATCAGAAGTATATTCCATTTGAGATTTATACTCATCTAATGCTTTTTGATATTCTCTATCATATCTTGGATCGAATTTAAGATTTGGATAAATTGAAACCTGAGCAAGTACAGCAGACCTAACTGCTCTAATACTATCGGAGAGTAAGGGTGCTAAGTTTTTTATGAAAGCACTTCTATCAGGATTATTGTAATTCAATACTGCTGTTTGACGAATAATAGGGCTAGTGTTTTTCAATGCTTTTTGTATTGCAATCATTGCATCTTCCGAAGCAAATCTACCTAAGTAAGCAATTGCAGTAGCTCTATATATTTCGTTTATAGAGTCGTTTCCTATTACTTGATTAATTAAGATAGGAATTGTTTTGTAATCGCCTTTTCTAGCATCTGCAAAAGCATTGAACATTACAGTGTTTTCGTGCTCTAGTTTATGCTCATACCATTTTTCAATCGCTTCTACCGACCATTCGTTACTCTTATCTTTATGACATTGATTACAAGCGTTTGGAGTGCCGTTTCTTATAGATAAATCTGGACGAGGAACTCTAAGACTGTGGTCTCTACGATAGTCAACTCCCATAAAATTACCTCCAGGCATGTGGCAATCTACACAATCGCTACCATCGCCACGTTCATTTTCGTAAAAGCCGTTATTCGACATTTTACCTTTGCCACCAGTTTTTTTGTGGAAATGGTGTTTCTCTTCGTAATCATCTGGAATATGACATTGGTAACAAAGTTGGTTACCTTTAAATTTTGTTTCTGTAGTATGTGGATCATGACAATCGATGCAACGAATATTATGACGGAACATTTTACTTTGCATAAACGAACCAACAACATAATCTTCGTCTAATATTTGTCCATCGGTGTGATAATATCTATCGTGTAAAAGTTGTGGAACCCAGTTTTGCATGTAGTATTCATTCTCGTGTTTATAGTCGCCAAACGATGTTCTACGAGCATGGCAATATCCACATTGATTTATTAGATCCTGTGAATTTAGCCCTTTAGTTTTCTGAGAGAATCCAGCATTTTCTAATTCTAGCCTTTCTTTCTCATCAACTTCCGCCCATTTGTTGTGTATTGATCCTGGCCCATGACAAGTTTCGCAACCTACATTTATATCAGAATAAGTAGTATGGAATTCTTTAGTTTCTATGTTGTAACCTTTGTGGTAATTTGTTGTATGACACTCAGCACACATACCATTCCAGTTTTGTCCGTTGTTGGTCCAATACAACCAGTTATCTGATTCTATTTTCTGTCCGTGATAAATGCTGTCTACTAAACTAAACCAATCGTTTTGTTGCAAATCCCAAGCAATAGGTAAACACTGAAGCCTTCCTTTTTCGGTTTCTATAAGATATTGTTGTAGAGGTCTTAATCCGAAAACATATGATATTTCCATTTCTTTCTCTTTAGCATCTTCTCCTTTTGTAAATACAAAATATTTACCATCTCGCATGTAGAATTTACTTGTGTATCCTTCTTCCGATGTAAAAGTAGTATTGTTAAAATCACCAGTTACAGATTTTACAGAAACTGTATCCATTGCTCTTTCGTGATCGGAACCAAGCCATTCTGCATGTTCTGTTTCATGACATTCGGCACAAGATTTATTCCCAGCAAATGTTGCTTGTCCTTCAAATTCAGTGAATTTTGTGTATTTTTCTTCTTCGTTGTTATTACAACTTACTGTAAATATAACTAGAAGTAATGGCAGGAGTTTTTTGGAATATGACATGTTCAAATTTTGTAAATATCAAATATTAGGAAGTATTAATTTGTATCAAAAAACAAATTCTAATAATGATAAAAGTAAGTATTTAAAATTGCTTGAAATGTATTTAATTAGTTGTTTTTTATTAAAATATTTTGTGGGTGCGAGCGATAAAGAAAGTTCATTAAGATTTCTTACAGTAAATAGTAATAAGTTCTCATTTGTAATTGAGAATGAAGAATGTGAGATATAAGTAAAGTGATAAATAAGAATATCTACAGGTAAATATCTTGTTAAATTTAGAAAACAACTTACTCCATTAACTAAAAAGTGTAGAGCTAAATATCCTTGTGTTACTTATTATTTGGAATTAAATGATGTACCACTTTAAATATGTGTATATACATGTATAAAAATCCTATCTCACAAGAAATCGGCAACCTACTATCACAAGCAATAGACCTAGAAAAAAAGATGAGTATTGGTGATTATCACCAAAAGAACGAATATGTTAGGAAGATAAAAGAAAAATTTGAACAACTAATAAAATCTGATGTAAGCGACTTAAATCACAAAAAAACTACAAACATTTATAAAGAAGATTCGTAATTATAAAGATTACATTTTCACATTCCTCGAAAACCACTTAGTCCCACCAGACAACAATGTATCTGAAAGAGCTATCAGAAATATTAAGATGAAACAAAAAATATCAGGTCAGTTTAAGAATATAGAGAACGCAAACTATTTTACTATTATCAGATCTATAATTGATACTACTTTAAAAAATGGGAACGATGTTTTTTAAACATTGAAGTTGCTTGCTATGAATAATTTTCAGGTTGCTGAATAGTTACAAAATATTTACTAAAGTACCCTCAAATGTTTTGTCAGGGGTTAGTAATACATAGTTAAAATTGGCATTACTGAAATCATCATATTCGCATAAAACACTTCTAATTATTGATATTACTTTAATAATGAGCAATCATAATTGGTAAGTTGATATAAAATACTGTATTTGTTTGCGTAATAATATTGCTAATTTAATATATTTATGCAAAAATAGTATATATGGAAATATCTAACTGTCCTAGTTGTAAGTCTACTAGTTTTGTGAAGGCTGGAATTGTAAAAGAAAAACAACGTTATAAATGTAAAAAATGCTCTTATTTTTTTACGGTAAATAAGGTTGGAAAGCAGATAGATAACTATTATGTAAACAAGGCATTGCAATTATACTTAGAGGGATTAAGTTATAGAGAAATTGAAAGAATCCTTGGAGTTTCTCACGTAAGCATCAGCAACTGGGTAAAGAAATTTAATATTAAAAGGCCATATAGATTCGAGCATCATTCTACATATAAAATTGTCAACAAAGAGGAGTTGTCAAAGTATTTTCAAGAAGAAAAAAATCTTATCGGAGCAGGAGTTATAGTTACAGAACTTGGAGATAAGTTTATGATAATTCGTTGGGAGAGATTCAAAGATTAATATATACTATTTACAGTTAGATATACTTAATTTCATTTCTATAAAAATATAATACAAATTTGGTAAGTGATTAATCCGCAATAAAAGAGATTAGTTACTCTCTAAATTTATGTTTTAAGAAATACATAATAGCTTTATTAGTATTGTTTTAGTTAATAACTAACCCTATTCTCAATGATTTTCTGATTACAATAGAGAAACCACAACTCACGAACTAAGATGTTTTTTACTCTGCCATTTAATAATGTGACCTATGAAATATAATATATTAATAGTTGACGACGAACCAAACATAATTATGTCTCTAGAGTATATTTTGAAGAAGGAGAATTATGAGGTTCATATTGCACGAGATGGTAAAGAAGCCATAAATATTGTCAAAGAATCAACGATAGATGTTGTGCTGTTAGACATAGCGATGTCTAATGTTGATGGATATCAAGTATTGAGTTTCATCAGAAATGATACAGGATTAAAGAATGTGAAAGTAATATTCTTAACAGCCAAATATATAAAGCAAGATATAGAAAAAGCTTATAGTTTGGGTGTCGATAAATACATATCTAAGCCTTCTACAAGTAAGAATATAATTGCCGAAATAAATAACTTAATTAAACATCATTAACTATAGAAATGGAGATAGGGTAAAAGAATTAAAATCTAATAATAGCTGTTTAAATATAAAACAGTTTGGGTTTAATATTAACATTAAAAAACTTAATTATGAGCTATAGGGAAACATATAATAAAAGTATAAGCAACCCCAATGATTTTTGGAAAGATCAAGTAGGGATTTTAGAATGGTTTAAGAAGCCAACTAGCATTCAATCGGAAGGAGAAAATGGGATGAGTAAATGGTTTGCTGACGGTAAACTTAATATATGTTATCTAGCTGTAGATAAGCACGTGAACGATGGATATGGCGATCAAACTGCATTGGTCTATGATTCTCCAGTTACTCAGCAATTAATTAAGTACAGTTTTAATGATGTTAAGTCGGAAGTAGAAAGATTAGCAGGAGGACTTAGAGATCTTGGAATTGGTAAAGGGGATACAGTAGTTATTTATATGCCTATGATTCCACATGCAGCTTTCAGTATGTTAGCTTGTGCAAGAATAGGAGCAGTACATTCGGTTGTGTTTGGTGGTTTTGCACCAGCCGAAATGGCACTTAGAATAGATGATAGCAAACCTAAAGCAATAATCACAGCTACATCTGGTATGGAAGTAGATAGATTGGTTGCTTATAAACCTCTAGTTGACAAAGCTGTAGAATTAGCAAAACACAAGCCAGAAAAAATAATAGTTTATCAACGTAGCTTAGGGGCTTTAATGAATAAAACACACCGCTTTGTAGATTATAAAGAGTTGGTAGATAAATCGCAACCTGCCGAGTGTGTTGAAATGAATTCTACGGATCCTCTTTATGTTCTTTATACCTCTGGAACTACAGGAAAGCCTAAAGGAATACTTAGAGATACAGGTGGATATGCACTAGCTCTAAAATATTCTATGCAACAAATATACGGAGCAAAAGAAGGAGATGTTTTTTGGGGAGCATCGGATATTGGTTGGGTTGCAGGTCATAGTTACGCAGTGTATGGGCCATTAATCAACAGAAATACAACTATTTTTCTAGAAGGTAAACCAACTAAAACCCCAGATGCTAGTACTTTCTGGAGGATTATAGAACAGCATAAAGTTAATGTTATGTTGACTGCTCCTACTGCAATTAGAGCAATTATTCAGGAAGATCCTGAAGGTGAATTAGTAGGAAAACACGATTTAAGTTCGTTGAACTACCAATTTTTAGCAGGAGAAAGATGCGATATTACAACTCTAGAATGGCTAGAAAACAAGCTTAATGTTCCGGTAATAGATCATTGGTGGCAAACAGAATCTGGTTGGCCAATGTTGTCGCAAATGGCAGGAGAAGGATTGTACCCTATAAAACCAGGGTCATCTGGTAAGCCAGTTAGTGGATACGATATCAGAATACTTAATGCCGATGGAGTAGAAGTAGAAGCAAACGAAGAAGGTTTTGTAGCAATTAAATTACCACTTCCTCCGGGACATATGTTAGATATTTACAACAATACCGACCGTTTTGTTGATGGTTACTTGAAACAGTTTGATGGGTATTATTTCTCTGGAGATGGAGGTTATAAAGATGAAGATGGATATTTTTTCATTACCGGTCGTGTAGACGATGTAATAAATGTGGCGGGTCATAGACTTTCTACAGCCGAAATTGAAGAGGTAGTTTCTGCAAATCATAACGTAGCAGAATGTGCAGTATTCGGAGTAGAGGATAAGCTTAAAG
Source organism: Ichthyobacteriaceae bacterium (assembly GCA_016744755.1). GTDB lineage: Bacteria > Bacteroidota > Bacteroidia > Flavobacteriales > JADGDT01 > JADGDT01. The sequence continues at coordinate 33,910 of JADGDT010000021.1, forward strand.
GAGAGATTCCTCTGGCAATTGTAGTTCTTAAATCCGGAACATATGTAGAGCATTTTGAACTGGAATATAAAATAGTTAAGGAAGTACGTACTGTTATTGGGCCAATTGCATCTCTTAAAAATGTAATCATTGTAAAGAGATTACCTAAAACTAGATCAGGAAAAGTATTGCGAAAACTACTTAGAAGTATCGCAAACAATAACGATTACTCAATTCCTTCTACAATAGAAGATGCTGAGGTAATAAAAGAAATAGAACACGACTTAAAATTGGCTAGAGTTGCTGCTTTTGCTGAACACCCCGAAGAGGAGAAAGAGACTTTAAGCGATGTTCAAATAGATTCTTATATTGAATATTACAAAACCTATCAGGATAGTGTTAACGACCCCGAAGGTTTTTGGGAGCGAATTGCAAACACTTTCACGTGGCGTAAAAAATGGGATAAGGTTGTTGATTACAACTTTGACACTCCAAAATTTGAGTGGTTTAAAGGTGCTAAAGTTAATATTACAGAGAATTGCTTAGACAGACATCTCGAATCAAAAGGAGATCAGAAAGCAATAATTTGGGAGCCTAACGATCCTAATTCACCAAACAGGGAATTCACTTATAATGAGCTTCACAAAGAGGTTAGTAGATTTTCAAATGTTCTTAAAAATAACGGAATCACTAAGGGGGATAAGGTTTGTTTGTACATGCCTATGGTTCCTGAGTTGGCGATTGCTACACTAGCATGTGCTCGTATTGGAGCAGTACACTCAGTGGTTTTTGCCGGGTTCTCTGCATTGGCACTTTCAACAAGAATAAACGATGCAGAGTGTAAAGTACTTTTGACTATAGATGGAGTAAATAGAGGAAATAAAGCTGTGTTCCTTAAAGGTATTGCCGATGAGGCACTAGAAACTTGTCCAACTATAGATAAATCTATCATTTACCAACATACCAATCAAGATGTGGTAATGAAAGAAGGTAGAGATGTTTGGTGGCACGACGAATTAGAGAAAGTAGAAGATTTTTGTCCTGCCGAAGAGATGGACGCAGAGGATATGTTGTTTATTCTATACACATCTGGGTCAACAGGGAAACCGAAAGGAATGGTACACACAATTGGGGGTTACATGGTGCAAACGGCCTATACTTTCAAAAATGTTTTCAATTATAAAGACGGAGATATATATTTCTGTACTGCTGACATAGGCTGGATTACAGGGCATTCTTACATAGTTTACGGACCATTAGCAAACGGTGCTACAACACTTATGTTCGAAGGTGTTCCTTCTTACCCAGATTATGGTAGATTCTGGCAAATTGTAGATAAATATAAGGTTAACCAGTTTTATACAGCCCCTACAGCCATTCGAGCTTTGGCTTCTCATCCAACTAGTTTGATAGAGAAACACAACCTCGATAGCCTTAAAGTATTGGGTACTGTTGGAGAGCCAATAAACGAAGAAGCTTGGCATTGGTACGACGAGAAAATTGGTCGTCAGAAATGTCCAATTGTAGATACATGGTGGCAAACCGAAACTGGATCGATAATGATTTCTCCAGTTGCAAACGTCACTCCAACTAAGCCTACTTTTGCTACACGTCCGTTACCAGGAATTCAACCTGTTTTGATGGATGAAAATGGAAAAGAAATATCTGGAAATCCTGCAGAAGGTCGACTTGCAATGAAATATCCTTGGCCATCAATGGCACGTACAATCTATGGTAATCATCAGCGTTACAAAGAAACTTATTTCTCTACTTACCAAGGTAAGTATTTCACAGGCGATGGTTCTTTTAGAGATCTAGAGGGTAATTATAGAATTACTGGAAGGGTAGACGATGTAATAATTGTATCGGGTCACAACCTTGGTACAGCACCTATTGAGAATGTGATTAATGAGCATAACAAGATTGCAGAATCAGCTATTGTTGGATATCCTCACGATATCAAGGGTAGTGCTTTATACGCATATGTAATTCTTTTCGACGATGTAGAAAACAACGATCCAGATGCTCTTCGTAAAGAAATCAATGATCTTATAGGACGTACCGTTGGACCAATTGCTAAACTCGATAAAATTCAATTTGTATCAGGATTGCCTAAAACTCGTTCTGGTAAAATAATGAGAAGGATATTAAGAAAAGTTGCCGAAAACGAAACAGATAAATTAGGTGATATCTCAACGCTTTTAAATCCAGATGTAGTAGAAAGCATCATTAAAGGGGTAATTAAATAGCAGAAAATTTAATTATATATTTAAAGCAACATCGCTACTTACAAAGTAACGATGTTGTTTTTTGTTTCATAAAAAAATAGAAGTATTGTTTGAGCGTATCCTTCGTTTATCTCACGTCAGGCCATCAGTTTTATCTTTTTGGTAACACCATGAATATTGTGTAAGTAATAAACTTAATTTATAATTAAGTTATTACAATGTATAGCTAAGTTCCAATTATCATTGTATTTATGATTTATCACTGTTATGTGCCTTCAAACCAGGCGGGCTCTTCCTTTTTTATTCAAGAATAATCTATTTTAACTTGGCTTCATGATTGCTTCGCAGTTCTACAGCCAAAAAAGGAAGCAAAAAAGCCGTCGCTTTATAAAAAATAGTTAAAATTCATTTTTTTAAACGGTTCTACCTTTATTTGTGTGGAAGTTGTAATTTAGAATAGTCGTCATCTTGAGCAGAATTTCCTTTGTGCAACAAAAGGAAATGTAGTCGAAAGATCTATAGCAACAGTGATTACACAACGTGCTATTTGTTTAATAAACCTTTCGACTTCGCTTTGGCTCCGCTCAAG
>JADGDT010000022.1:0-12630 GCA_016744755.1 Ichthyobacteriaceae bacterium
GTATTAGCTGTTAATTCTGTTGCTAGCGCTAACCTTGAAGAATACACAATTTACAGAGGAAATCCAGCAGAGAAAGTGAAAATAAGAGAAATAAACTAATCATATTTTATTAACGTGAGTAAGTCATCAAACATAAAGGTTGCAATAATTACAAGTTCCTTCAACAGTAGCGATACAATTGCTGATACTATAATTTCTGTAAACAATCAGACTTACTCCAATATAGAGCATGTGTTTATCGATGGAAAATCGAGTGATGATAGTATTGAGATAATCAACAAAATATCGATAAGAGAGAAGATAGTAATTTCGGAAAAAGACAAAGGAATTTACGATGCCATGAACAAAGGTGTAGCAATAGCCAATGGCGATATTATTGCAATTCTTAATTCCGATGATTTTTATGCTGATGAAAATGTGGTAGCCGATATTGTTGCTCTTTTCGAGAAAAATGGAGCAGATGCTGTTTATGCTGATTTAGATTACGTAACAGGAGACAAAACAAAGATTGTTAGAAAATGGCGCTCTGGAAATTATTCGCATGGAATTTTTAAATGGGGATGGATGCCCCCTCACCCTACACTTTTTCTTAAGAAAGAAGTTTACGAAAAGTATGGCAATTTCAATTTGTCGTTGAAGAGTGCTGCTGACTATGAAATTATGCTGAGGTTTATTCACAAGCAAAAAATAAAGATTGCCTACTTAGAAAAAGTTACTGTAAAAATGAGAGTAGGTGGACTTAGTAATTCATCAATAAAACACAGACTGTTTGCAAATAATGAAGATAGAAGAGCTTGGATAATTAACGATTTGAAACCTTACTTTTTCACTCTTTACTTGAAGCCTTTGAGGAAAATATTCCAATATATTTAATTTAAAATACACACAAAATGAAAAGAATAATACTTGCTCTATTTCTGAGTATTCTTGTACTGCCCAATATTGTTTTAGCACAAGAATTAGACATAAACAAACTAGATAAATACATCGAAAATGCAAGAGAGGAATGGGGAATTCCAGGTATGGCAGTCGCCATTGTTAAAGATGGGAAAGTGATTTTGGCAAAAGGCTACGGTTACAGAAATGTAGAAGCAAAAAAGAAAGTTGACGAAAATACTCTATTTGCAATAGCATCTAACAGCAAAGCTTTTACAACTGCAGCGCTTGCAATCTTGGTTGACAAAGGGGAAATTAAATGGGAAGATAAGGCTGTAGACTATCTACCATGGTTTAAAATGTACGATTCTTACGTTACCGAAAATATGACAATTAGAGATTTGGTTTCACACAGAAGTGGATTAAATACTTTTTCTGGAGATTTACTTTGGTACTACACAAATTACAGTACAGAGGAAGTGGTAAAAAGAGCTCAACACTTAAAACCTAAGTATGGATTTAGAGAGCATTTCGGATACCAAAATATTATGTTTTCTGCAGCAGGCTTGATTCTGGAAAAGGTAACAGGTGAAACTTGGCAAAGTTATGTAGAAAATAACTTCCTAAACAAATTAGAAATGACAAATAGTAACACTTCTGTTACTAAATTAGATTTAAAAAATAATGTAGCAACTCCTTACTTAGTAGGGATTGATGGGAAACCTATTGCAATAAACTACTTGAATTGGGATAATTGTGAGGCAGCAGCTGCAATAAACTCAAGTGTAGCAGATATGGCTAAATGGATTACTTTTCAGTTGAACAATGGTAAACTTAATGACGAACAAATTATAAGTGAGGACCAAATTTGGGAGGTAAGAAAACTGACTACTCCTACTGACGTTAGTAGAAGTTCATTTATTAAAAATCCAAATATACACTTTAACGGCTATGGTTTGGGATGGAATATTTACGACTACAATGGCAATAAAGTAATTAATCACGGAGGAGGATCAGATGGAATGATATCGAAAGTAGCTATGATTCCTGAAGAGAATTTTGGACTGGTAATACTTACCAACGACATCAACTATCTGCCATCTGCTCTTACTTACCAAATATTCGACATGTATTTTGGCAACGAAAATAAAGATTGGTCTAAAAAATACTTAGAGTACTACAAGAATAGCTTGAAACAAGATGATGAAAGGGATGCGAAGATGGAAGTTGAGAGAGTTAAGAACACAAACCCTTCTTTCGATTTGAATGCTTATACAGGAAAATATACAGATATTACTTACGGGTCAATCTCTGTTATTCTTGAAAATAAAAAACTAGTTTTGAAATACCTACCAGCAGAAGGATTGGTTGGCGATTTGAAACATTACCACTACGATATTTTTACTATAAAACTTAGAGATATTCCATCATTACCTACAGGAACTGTACAGTTTTATATGGATGAAAAAGGAAAGGTGAAATCCCTAAAAGTAGATATTCCTAATCCTGATTTTTACTTCGATGAATTTGATTTTGTGAAAGAAGAAGATTAATTTTTTCACGATTTATTTAAAATTACTTAGCAAAATATTTCAATAGATATAACACTACCTTAGTATCAAATCTTTCGTAGTTTTGTAAAAATAAATAGAATACACAATTATGTCTGATAAGAAGAAAGTTCATCCAAAGGAAAAAACAAAATTACATCCCCGAAACAAGCATAGAGGTCGTTATGATTTCAAAATGCTAAGTGAAGAAACCCCTGAATTAGCCGAGTTTGTTAGTTTGAATAAATTTGGAGATGAGTCTATAAACTTCTTTGATGCAGGTGCAGTGAAAACGCTGAATAAAGCTTTGCTGAAACATTTCTATAAAGTTGAACACTGGAATATTCCTGATGGATATTTGTGTCCACCAATACCTGGTCGTGCAGATTACATCCATAATATTGCTGATTTACTAGGTAATAATGGAGAAGCTCCAAAAGGTAAAAAAGTAAAATGTTTGGACATTGGAGTTGGAGCCAATTGTGTTTATCCAATTATTGGAGCTACACAGTATGGTTGGTCTTTTGTAGGTATCGAGATTGATTCAGTAGCTATACATTCTGCAAAAAATATTATTACTGCCAACGAAGAGTTGAAGGAGAGAATTGAGGTCAGAAAACAAGACAACCCTAAAAATATATTCTATGGAGCTATTAACGATGGAGAACTTATTGATGTAACAATTTGTAATCCTCCTTTTCACTCTTCGGCAGAGGAAGCTCAGAAAGGTTCACTAAGAAAACTAAGTAGTTTACACAAAAAGAATGTAGAAGAGACTGATAAAGATGCTAAACTTAATTTCGGTGGTGTAAACCAAGAATTGTGGTGTAAAGGTGGCGAGAAGAAATTCGTTAGAGATATGATTAGACAGAGTCGCCAATATTCTAAATCGGTACTTTGGTTTACTACATTAATCTCTAAACAAAATAATTTAAACAGTGCATACGAAGCCCTTAAAAATGTGAATGTATTTGAGCACAAGGTTATAGAAATGGGACAAGGAACAAAATCAAGTAGAATTGTTGCTTGGACCTTCAAAACAAAAGCTCAGCAAGAATCGTGGAAGAATAAACGAAATGACAGAGAATAATATTCACTGAGATTTAAAATATTCGGAAATAACGTAATTATAAACTCCTAGTAGGTACTAACGGTATCAATTAGGAGTTTTTTAACTATCACCACATCATCTTAACATAAAATATTAGACACCAAACATTTCTTCGACACTTTCAATCATTCAACAAAAACAGCTATTTTATAAATTATAATTAGCAAAACATTGTATACCTTCCATTTATTGGCAATAAAACTACATCAACTCAAAAAATAGTATATTTTTGCACACTTGTAATTATCTAGCGTAATACAATTACTAGAAATAGATTACAATTCAGAATTAAAATTGATACAAAATGAGAAGTGACGAAATAAAAAAAGGCTTTGACAAAGCACCTCACCGTAGTTTGCTTAGAGCAACAGGGTTGAAAACAGAAGATTTTAAAAAACCATTTATTGGTGTTGCAAATAGTTTTATAGAGATAATTCCAGGGCACTTTTTCCTAAATAAATATGCGGAAATTATTAAGGAAGAAATTCGTGCAAACGGGTGTATTCCTTTCGAGTTTAATACAATTGGTGTTGACGATGGAATAGCAATGGGACACGACGGAATGCTGTTTTCCCTGCCTTCTCGCGAGATTATTGCAAACAGTATAGAAACCGTAATGAATGCCCATAAATTGGATGCGATGATTGCGATTCCTAACTGCGATAAAATTACTCCAGGTATGATAATGGGTGCACTTCGTGTAAACGTACCAACGGTATTCGTAACAGGTGGGCCAATGAAAAAAGGCGTACTAGACGATGGTACTCCAGTAGATTTAGCATCTGTTTTCGAGGGAATTGGAAAATATGAGAATGGAGAAATTACTCCAGCTCAATTAGAAGAATTAGAATGTAAAGCTTGCCCAAGTGGAGGTAGTTGTAGTGGTATGTTTACTGCAAATTCTATGAATACTCTTATGGAGGCAATGGGAATTGCACTTAAAGGAAATGGAACAATTTTGGCTCTAACAGTAGAGCGAGAAGCTTTACTAAGACAAGCTGCACGTAGAGTTTGCGAAATTGCAAAAGACGAGCAACTAACAGAACAATTCAGAATAAAAAATATACTTAACGAGAAAGCAATAAACAACGCATTTGTGGTAGATATGGCAATGGGCGGAAGTTCAAATACTGTACTTCACATGCTTGCTATTGCTAACGAAGCGGGTGTAGATTTCAATATTGCCGACATTAACGAAATTAGCAAGAATGTAAGTCACATTGCTAAGATTTCTCCTTCTCTTTCTCATGTTCACATGGAAGACATCAACAATGCTGGTGGAGTTAGTGCTGTGATGAAAGAAATCAGTAAGCGTGGAGGAGTTCTTGATACTGAAAGCTTAGCAATTGAAGGTGGAACTATTGGCGAGAGAATTAAAGATTCTTACATACTTGACGAAAGTATAATTCATCCATTATCTAATGCTTATTCCAAAGTTGGTGGCCTTGCCATTCTTTTCGGAAATCTAGCAGAGGAAGGTTGTGTTATTAAAACTGCAGGTATTGTAGGAGAAAGAGTTTTTACAGGAAAAGCTATTTGCTTCAACTCTCAACCAGAAGCTATTGCAGGTATTAGAGCTAAAAAGGTAAATAAAGGAGATGTGGTAGTTATCCGTTACGAAGGTCCAAAAGGGGGCCCTGGTATGCAAGAAATGTTATCACCAACCAGTTTGATTATGGGTATGGGATTAGGAGCTGATGTTGCTCTAATTACCGATGGTCGCTTCTCTGGTGCTACTCGTGGTCTTTCTATTGGTCACGTTTCTCCCGAAGCTGCCGAAGGAGGTATGATTGGTTTACTTAAAGATGGTGACGAGATTCACATTGATGTGGATACGTACAAAATTGAGGTTAACCTTAGCGATGATGAGATAGCTAAACGTCGTGCAGAATGGAAAATGCCTAAGAAAGAGATTCCAGGAAAATGGCTTAAGCAATATGCTATTTTAGCTACGAATGCTAGTTTAGGAGCAGTGCTTAAAACTGAATTATAATATTTTTCAATATAAAATCAACTAAGGGTTCTGTCGGTAGATAGAACCCCTTTTCTATTTCTATATTTTTGGCGTGCCCTTCCGCAAGGGCTACAGGTCAGGCTTTCGCTTCTATCTTTTTACCTCATCCTTCGGCTCCGCTCAGGAACCGATAAAAAGGATGCCAGCTCTATCCTTCACGATCTTGGATAAATACTATATTGAAAGTAAACTTTCATAAATAGTATTTTCAAGACAAGAGTGGAATGATGTGAAACAATCCTTCACGCTCTTGGATAAATACGATGTAGAAAGTTTATTTTATTGGTTCTACCCCGATTTGTGTGGGAAACAATAAAGTAGTAGAGTAAAAAACAGATTATAAGATTAGAGGATTACATAGTCAAGATAACAGATACAGTAATCCTATAATCCTTTAAACCCTTAATCTTCTATTTTCTTAAGGATATAATTTATTCAAACTTCCACAACATTCAGGGTAGAACCATTTTATTAAATAGTATTTCCAAGACAGTTGCCGAATGATGCTAAAGCAATCCTTCATTTTAAAATTGTTATATCACTTATGTTTTGGAAGTATAAATAATTTAGGAATCTACGTCATACTCTACTAAGCATAGCGCATGGATAGATCTTCTCCTCGCAACGAAAATTTCTCCCTGTCTGACGATAGGTAGATACGCCAGTTATTGTCTAAGTGATGATACTACAATATTTCACACAAAAAAGGTCAATCAGAATAATAAATCCCGATTGACCTTTTTTATAAAAACGGACTAAGAAAAAGTTTCTTAGTCAATAAAATCAAATCTTGTGTAAGGTTTCAAAATATCAGGAATTTCAACTCCATTTTCTGTTTGGTAGTTTTCTAGCAAAGCAGCTAGAACTCTTGGCAAAGCAAGTGAACTACCATTTAGAGTGTGAGCTAAATGTCTTTTACCATCTTTAGCTGTGTATCTCAATTTAAGTCTATTTGCCTGGAAAGTAAGGAAGTTAGAAACAGAAGACACCTCTAACCAGCGTTTCTGAGCAGCAGACCATACTTCAAAATCGTAAGTCATAGCAGAAGTGAATCCAGTATCTCCACCACAAAGTCTTAAAATTCTGAAAGGCAAACCTAATTCAGTAAGTATTCCTTTTATATGCTCAACCATAGCGTCAAGAGCCTCCCACGATTTATCAGGGTGTTGCAATTGTACTATTTCTACTTTGTCAAATTGGTGAAGACGATTTAATCCACGAACATGAGCTCCATAACTACCCGCCTCTCTACGGAAACAAGGGGTGTAAGCAGTTGCCTTGATTGGGAAATCTTCTTCTTTTAAAATTTTATCTCTGTACATGTTAGTTACAGGTACTTCGGCAGTAGGAATCAAATACAAATTATCAACAGTAGAGTGATACATTTGTCCTTCCTTGTCTGGCAATTGCCCTGTTCCATAACCCGAAGCTTCGTTGACTAGGTGTGGTACTTGAAACTCGTTGTAACCAGCTTCAGTATTTTTATCTAAAAAATAATTTATTAAAGCTCTTTGGTAGCGAGCACCTTTACCTTTGTAAACAGGAAATCCTGCACCCGTAATTTTTGTTCCAAGCTCAAAGTCAATGATGTCGTATTTAGCAGCAACCTCCCAATGAGGAAGAGCTTTGTCGCTCATCTCAGGAATATCTACAACTTCTAAAACTACTTCGTTGTCATCTTCTGATTTTCCTGCAACAACCTTCTCGTGTGGCACATTAGGGATGTTGTAAAGTTCATTTTGTAAATCCTCAGCAATTTGTGACAATTCAGAAGTTAGTTCTTTAGACTCATTCTTCATCTGAGATACTTTTTCTTTTAAGTCATTTGCCTCAGCACCTTTTCCTTGCTTGAAAAGACCTCCAATTTCTGCAGCCATTTTCTTTTGCTCAGCCAAAGAAAGATCTAGTTTGTTCTGAACAGACTTTCTCTTGTCATCTAATCCTAAAACTCTTTCAACAGGCTCTTCAGCATCAAAAAACCTCTTTTTTAATCCAGCAATTACAGCTTCTTTATTCTCTTTTATATATTGAACTTGTAACATAACAAATCTTTACTAAAAATTTCTAATCAAACTTAAACCAAAATACAATTTCACATGTAATGATCGGAATTATCTACAAAAGTAATATAAAAAAAAATAGCCTCAACAAGTTGAAGCTATTTTTAGATAACCTTATTTACAATAGTTCTGTTAGTCCCTAACAAGGATAAATGAAGATCCCACTAACAGTAAGGTTATTCCAATTGCGATTAATAAGTACATGTCGTTTTGGTTTTAAAATTCCTACAATTAAATATAGGAAATAGCTGTCATCTAGAAGTAGTTAATTCTCGCTGATAATACTAACTTATTAAGGCTCAAAGCAATAGTGCAATGTGGGTTTTAGTAAGTTATTAACAATTTGTAAAACAATAATTTTAGAATAGGTAAAGCATATTTAGTACTAAAAATGTTTTTAAACTATTGTAATTCAATAAAATGTAATTTGAATGAGTTTTAGTTGTAATTGTCATGAATAACGTAATTAATTGATAATTAATTACATATAAAAGTTATAAAGAAAAATATATTGACTAGATATTGAATATAGTTGAAAAGAAGATATTTACTTGTAGTTTTAAATAATGGATTTTAAAAGTTGTTTCAACTTGAGGTTAAATACAAAAAAACAGCTTCAATAAGTTGAAACTGTTTTTTAAGGTTGTGGAAATAATAATATTATTATTAGTCCCGAATTACTACGAATGAAGATCCTACTATCAGTAGAACTACTCCCAAAGCTATTAGTAAATGCATAATATGGTTTGGATTTTATGATTTATACGTTAAAGATAATAAAAAGTAGCTTTAATCCTACATTAATAGAAAACAATTGAATATAATTAACTATTATCCAATATGTTAGTTAAATATGCTATTCAGGAAGAAAGAGATATTTCTAAATAGTATATTTATGTAATTTAGAATCAATTAACATGTAAATTACGGCTTAAACTAAAAATCAAAAGTTTTTTTGTTTAATTCTCAATTCTGTAAATAGAGTTTAATAAATACTCTATTTAGGAATAAATTTGTTAATTTATTAGAGTATTATCTACTTACTAAGTATTTAAAATACTGAGTAATTTAGTTTACTTTTGCACACTACTTTTATTATAGATTTTTTAATATAGAATATGGAAGTTAAAGTAAAGACTATATATATAGCTCCTAAACTGAAAAGGTTATTGGCATACATTATTGATGTTTTGCCAATAACAATAATAGTGTTTTATTATTTTATTTCGTTTACAGGATATTCTGAATTGTTTTCGGAGTATATTAAACTTGCAGAATCAGGTGCTTTAGAAATGAGTAAGCTAGATCCTGCATTTATAAAATATACAAATAATATAAACATGATAGTTGTTGTGATTTTAGGATTATATAGTGCATATTCCGAAACAACAAGTTGGCAAGGTACTTTTGGTAAGAAGATATTAAAAATTAAAGTGGGGGATTCTTTAGGGCAGCCAATAGATGGAGAAACATCCTTTAAACGTAATGTGATGAAAATAATAGTTCTGTCAGCTTTGCCACTGTTAATGATATGGGTTTTCTTTGATAAGAAAAATAGAGGCCCTTACGATGTAATTGCAAAAACTTTAGTAGTTTCATCAAAAGATTATAGCGGTAGATAAATCAAAATTAGTTGATAATGAGATTGTTTGATTAAACTTTTAATCCTATAATCATATAATCTAGTTCCAATGAATGATAATTTAGATGCTTCAGGAGAAAGTTTTACTCCCGAAGAACACGATATAGAAAGAGCATTAAGACCACTTAGTTTTAGCGATTTTGCTGGTCAAGAAAGTATTTTAGAGAATCTAGATATCTTTGTCAGAGCAGCAAATATGCGTGATGAAGCTCTTGACCACGTTTTACTTCACGGTCCTCCTGGGCTAGGAAAAACTACACTAGCATATATTTTGGCAAACGAACTTGGAGTAGGTATAAAAACCACTTCTGGTCCTGTTTTGGATAAACCTGGAGATTTAGCTGGTTTGCTAACAAACCTTGAGGAAAGAGACATTCTTTTTATTGATGAAATACATCGTTTAAGTCCTGTAGTAGAAGAGTATTTGTACTCGGCTATGGAAGACTACAAGATAGACATAATGATTGAATCTGGACCAAATGCACGTAGTGTACAGATAAATCTAAACCCGTTTACTCTTATCGGTGCCACAACACGTTCAGGGCTTTTAACCGCACCTATGCGAGCTAGATTCGGAATTAACTCAAGATTACAGTATTACAACTCCGAACTGTTAAGTCATATTGTTGAGCGTAGTGCTGGAATATTAAAAGTTCCAATAAATGCAGAGTCAGCTTTCGAAATTGCGAGTAGAAGTAGGGGTACTCCACGTATTGCAAATTCACTTTTACGTAGAATACGAGATTTTGCTCAGATTAAAGGAAATGGCTCTATTGATATTGACATTTCAAAATATGGACTTAAAGCTTTAAGTGTTGATAAAAATGGTCTAGATGAAATGGATAATAGAATACTAACAACTATTATTGATAAATTTAAAGGAGGACCAGTTGGTATTTCAACATTAGCAACTGCTGTTTCTGAAAATGCAGACACCATAGAAGAAGTCTACGAACCCTTCCTTATTCAACAAGGGTATTTGATGAGAACTCCACGAGGTAGAGAGGTGACAGAATTAGCGTACAAACATCTTGGTAAGAGCAATCATCTTCGTGATGGAGAATTGTTTTAGTACAATAAACAGAGTTGTTGTTTAATTTTTTCTTGTTAAAATAATGATTACATACAACGAAATAATTGAAAGACTTCACGAATTGCAAAATGCTGATAAAGTAATTTTCAAAGCGAAGAAGTTTGGTGTTGTTTCTAATAATTCTTTAGGGATATACCACAAAGATTTAAGAGTGTTAGCCACAGAAATAGGTAGAGATAATAATCTTGCTCTCCAACTCTTTGATAGCGGAATTTACGAAGCACGACTTTTGTGTAGCAAAATGTTTAATCCAAAGGAAGTTACCGAAGAGTTAATGGAAAAATGGGTTGTGACTTTCGAGAATTGGGAGATTTGTGACAGCTTTAGTATGGGCTTATTCTCTAAAAGTAAATTTGCATTGGCAAAGATTTTAGAATGGACAGAAAGAGAATCAGAATTTGAAAAAAGAGCAGGTTTCGCAACTTTAGCTTCCTACTGTATGGCAGATAAAAAATCAGGGAACGATTTGTTTGAACAATTTTTACCGATAATAAAAAGAGAAGCAAACGATGATAGACAGTATGTAAAGAAAGCTGTTAATTGGGCATTGCGAAATATTGGCAAACGAAATAAGGATCTCAATAAAAAAGCAATAGAAGTAGCTTACGAATTATTAAACTACAAAAGTAAATCGGCAAAGTGGATTGCTAAAGGTGCAATAAAAGAATTGGAAGGGGGGAATGTGAAAATGTTAGATTATCCGAGGAATTTGTATAGAATTTAAATATGCACGACTGTTCAATTTATTTAGAGAGGTCTTTTTTTTATGCATCATTTTTAGTTAACTTAGAAGAAGTAATTATTAAAAGTATGTTATGATGATAAGTAAAGATTCATGTAAGTTAATTAAGATTTTTTATTCCCATAATATTTTAAAAATAATGCTATTGTCATTTATTATGGCGAATGGGGTTGTAAGTGCTCAGGAAACTGATGTTCAGCCTCAGGTTACTCCTTCTTCGGTACCTGTAGAGGCAATGATAGGTAATGAGTATAGTACCTATCAAGTAGTAATTAATAAGCAGATTGGTAGTGCATACAGTAAGTTTAGTTTTTATAGTATGATAAACTATGACATGTATTACGATGATGAAATCCCTGATAATTATTTTATTCAATCAATATTTTTTTACAGTATTACAGATAGGATAGGAGTTGGGCTTGGAGCAAACTCTAAACCTTATGAAGGTACAATACCATTGGTATCTTTGTCATATTCAATTTATACTGAAAGTATAGGACTGTACATTCAACCAAGTTACGAGTTAAATGGAAGTGGATTATTCGAATTATACAATTTGTTTAGTTGGGGACCATACAACGATAAGTTAATTCAACCATATTTTAAAGTAGAATTATATACTTCATGGGGAAGCGAACATTCCTACAGTTATTCAAACTTACGGTTAGGAATTCAGTATAAAATTGTTAGACTAGGTCCAGCTTTTAACATAGGGTATTTTGGAAAAGACTTTGATAGTATGACTAATTGGGGAGGATTTATAAATATTAAGATTTAAAAATTACAATTTGAATTACACTATGAGTAATTACCAACAAAATCATATATCAATAAAAGCTTGGGCAGAAGACGATAGACCACGAGAGAAGTTTATGCTTAAAGGACGTCATGCTTTGTCTGATGCTGAGTTGTTGGCTATTCAACTTGGAAGTGGTAGTCGTAATGAATCGGCTTTAGCTTTGGCAAAAAGGATTTTAGCAAGTGTTGAAGGTAGCTACAGTAGATTGGCTAAACTTACGGTAGAACAACTTATGGAATTTAAAGGAGTAGGAGAGGCAAAGGCAATAAATATTCTATCGGCACTTGAAATAGGGCGACGAAGAAAAAAAGATAATAATGATGACTTGCTAGTTATTAGGCAAAGCAAAACCATATACGAAGCATTTCACATTTTGTTGAGCGATATAGACCACGAAGAATTTTGGTGTATGTTTTTGAATAAGGGAAATGGTGTCATCAAAAAAGAAATAATAAGTAAAGGAGGAATAGATGCAACAATTGTTGATATTAGAGTAATAATGAAAAAAGCTTTATTGTTATCAGCAACAGGGATTATTTTAGTTCACAATCACCCGTCAGACAATACCAAACCTTCTCAAAGTGATATTAGTATTACTAAGAGTATTAAGGAAGGCGCAAAGCTTTTGAATATTTATCTGTTAGATCATGTTGTAGTTGGTGAAACTAATTATTATAGCTTCGCTGATGAAGGAGTTTTGTAATCTATTGTTATATTTGGGGAGTTAGGGTGAAAATCGTGAA
>JADGDT010000022.1:12730-15869 GCA_016744755.1 Ichthyobacteriaceae bacterium
TCGTGATATTGTGAAAAATCGTGATATAGTTTGGAGATTTCAATTACTCAATTCAACAGTTAAACAATTCAACAACAGACTAAAATGCTATTAATATATACTCATAAAATAACACCTCGTTTAAAATATATTTTCAAACAAATTTTTAGAGGGTTTTTAGATATCGAAATTGGATTTACAACAGCTGTAGATGAATTTATTTCTCATGAAGGGAATAAAATATCATACACTAATAAGCCTTTAGGGGCTGAATTATTTTTTCAGAGTAATAAGATTTTATTTGATCAAGGAGTAAATGATGTTGAGCTGAATATAACGGAAACAGAGGGTATGCCAATGTTTTTTCAGGTAGGGCCAAAATCAGAAATGCCTTTTGATGTTTTTGGAGCAAGTTTTTATCTGCTTAGTAGGTACGAGGAATATTTGCCTCACATCCGCGACGACCACAACAGGTTTTCATCAGAAGATAGTTTGGCGTTTAAAAAAGGATTTATTAAGATGCCATTGGTAGATATTTGGGTTGACCAATTGTATGCTATTTTAGATGATAAATTTGATTTTGAAACTAAGAGAGAAAAGAAATTTAGATTCGAATCTACTATAGATGTCAGTCAAGTTTTTGATTATAACAGCAAAGGATTAATTAGAGATGTAGGAGGTCTTTTTAAAGATTTATTTACATTTAAATTCTCAAGAGTTTACGATAGGTTTTTATCTAATTTTGGATTTAGAAAAGATCCTTTTGATAGTTTTAGTTTTTTGGTGAGGTTACAGAAAAAGTATAAAATGAAAATGAGTTACTTTTTTTTGTTAGCAAATTATTCGAGGTACGACAGAAATATTTCTTACAACAAAACAAAACTTCATTCGTTGATAAAAGCTGTAGGCGATAGGTCAAATTTAGGCTTGCACCCAAGTTATTTTTCAAATTTAGCTCCCGAAAAATTTAAGATAGAGAAAGATAGGTTAGAAGGTATTGCAAATTTTAGAATTAATAGTTCGCGTCAGCATTACATAAAATTACAGTTGCCAGAGACCTATAGATATTTGATTGATATAGAGATTTTCGATGATTACTCTATGGGATATGCAGATAATATTGGTTACCGAGCCTCTACATCTGAAGTGTTTTATTTTTACGATTTGGATTTCGAGATTCAAACTCCTCTTAGAATTCATCCTTTTGTGGTAAGCGATTATGCTATGAAAAAAAGCATGGATTTCTCTGCAGAAAAGGCTTTAGAGGAAATTATACAACTCTTAGAATTTGCCAAAATTACTAATTCTAACTTCATAAGTTTATTTCACAATGATAGTTTAGGAAGATCGGAAGAGTGGAAAGGTTGGCGAAATGTATATATCGAAATGGTTAAAATGGCATGTGATGAAAAGTAATGCCAATTGAATTTAAATTTGTCTGTTTAAATGAAAGAGGCAAAGGCTTTATAGTGAATTTTGATGTTTAATTGGTGTAAAACCAAATCAGTCAATAATTTTTAATTCATTCAATTCTGAATTAATAATATCTTCAATTAGCGATTTTACTTCTAGATCTTGCATAGAAACGCCATTCAACTCATTTTTTATTTGAGAGGTTGAAATAGAATAAGGATTACTGTCTTTGGTGTAAATAAAAGATACTTCGATATCAGTATGCGAACAAAAAATCATAGTAATTACAGAGGCAATATCGCCAAGTATAGGTCTGTCAATATTAGATAATTGGAATTTAGCAGTTACAGTTGTTCCAGTATTTAATTCAGAAGTTATAGTGAAATCCCCATTACACCCTTCAGCATTAGCTTTGAATAAAGGAATTCCTAAACCAACTTTTCGAGTAGTACGAGTAGTAGTAAAAGGGTCTAAAACACTTTCCACCATTTTTTCATCCATACCAAAACCATTGTCGGTAATTATTATAGAAAGAATATCTTCATTAACGTTCTCAATAATAGAAACACCTAGTTTACTAGCTTCTGCCCTAACAGAATTCATTACAATATCTAGTATGTGAAGTGATAGTTCTTTCATAAGTCTGTTGAGTTGTTTAACTGTTAAGTTGGTACTAACGATTTCACGACTTCACGATTTCACGTTTAATTGTTTAACTGTTAAGTTGGTACTAACGATTTCACAATGTCACGATTTCACGTTCAATAGTTTAACTGCATTACTTTATTACTGTTTCCTCATCACTAACTTAATCTCCTCAAAACTCAATTCATCCAAATCAAATTCAGTATATCGTTTACCAATATCATTTAAATAATGAGCATCAGAAGATGAAGTAATAAAAGTATTATCGGGGATTTTATATTTTTCAGAGTACTCCACAATGTGTTGTTTATGAACAATCTCTAGAGCATCAAATACCAAGTCATCAGGGATGAAACTCAATTGGGATCCAATACTATTTCTATGTGCATCAACATGAGCAGGTATAAAAATACCTCCAAGAGATTCCACCTTATCGCTAATTTGATAAATATCCTGATTTATGGATTGTATCAACAGTAATTCTTCTTCTCCAAAAATATTCTCTCTGCAATCAACCACAAATTGATTTCCGAAAAACTTAGGTTTATTTTTTTTCTGATTAATGTGAAGGCCCAAATATTCTTGAAATTCAGATAGCTTTCCTTCGTTAGGCATAAAACACAAACAGTGTACTTCTTCTTTTGAAGTAACCTCTGCTCCCATCATAACAAAAATATTATTACTATCGCCAATTTCTTTACAAACTAGAGCATTTTTAGTACAGTTATGATCCGTAATACCAATAATATCAAGCTCTTTAATTTTGGCCTGATCAATTATCATTGACGGACTCATATCTAAATCGCCACATGGAGAAAGAACTGTATGTATGTGTAAATCGGCTTTATAAATCATTGTTTTTTTGTTTAACTGTATGTTTATCGCTTCGCTGCTTATATAAGCTACGCTTATTGGTTATAAATGCTTCGCATTGTTTGTTTAAACTAAGCGGTAAGTGCATAGCACTACAATTGCATCAACAACATATAAACAGCGTAGCAATAAACACTTTCTGGTTATAAATTCTTCGTGTTCTCTGTTTAAACTAAACGGTAGGTGCAAAGCACCACAAGCAAGTGCCGACGGCACATAAACAGCGAAG
>JADGDT010000022.1:15969-30498 GCA_016744755.1 Ichthyobacteriaceae bacterium
AAACACTTTCTGGTTATAAATTCTTCGTGTTCTCTGTTTAAACTAAACGGTAGGTGCAAAGCACCACAAGCAAGTGCCGACGGCACATAAACAGCGAAGTGATAAACATTTTCAAATCGTTATTTAGTTGTGTGTTTATCACTTCGCTATTTATAGAAGCTACGCTTCTTGGTTATAAATTCTTCGTGTTCTCTGTTTAAACTAAACGGTAGGTGCAAAGCACCACAAGCAAGTGTCAACGGCACATAAACAGCGAAGCGATAAACATTTTCAAATTGTTATTTAGTTGTGTGTTTATCACTTCGCTATTTATAGAAGCTACGCTTCTTGGTTATAAATGCTTCGCATTGTTTGTTTAAACTAAACGGTAGGTGCAAAGCACCACAAGCAAGTGCCAACGGCACATAAACAGCGAAGCGATAAACATTTCTATTCTAAGAACTAATTTCTAATAATCCAAAAAGTTCTCCCCCCAGATGAAAAGCACTTTTATCGCTACCCAAAACAGGAATGCCTTCCTCTTCTGCAGCTTCTAACATTTTAGAATCTGGTTGTTGATTATCAATCAAAACTATTGCTGATAAATCATTTAATGAGGCAATAGCTAATACATTTTTATGAGTTTGTACTGTCAGCCATACCTGACCTTCATCGCTATTTCCCATAACGTGGCTAAGTAAATCACCAACAAACCCTCCTTTTACTTCAAGGTTTAAATCTGCATTTTTATTAAAAACCTTAAGATTCAGTTTCTTTACTATATCGTTAACTACCATGTCTATATATTATTTTTAAATTTTTGTTCACCCCAAATTTTTTCAAGTACTCCTTTGCTCTCTTTTGAAGTCAATTCCCCAATTTCTTCCTTTTTACGTTGTAGAACAAAACAGTACTCCAAATCAGCCTTGCCCTCAATAATATTTCTGTTTAATGCTTTACAACTTGCAAATCCACATGCTCCACAATCTAAGCTCGGTAAGATCTTCTCAATTTTCTGAGACTGTTCCATCTTCCGCAAAGCTTTCATCGGATCGGAGTCAAATTTTATTATTGATCGTGGTTTTATTTTCAGTGTTTTCACTTCATCAAAAGAAATTCCATCAGTATGATAAATTGGAGATTCTTCAGGATTTTCATTGTAATATTCACTGTAATATTTTGCTCTATTTCTCAGACGTTGAGCAGTAATGAATCTGTTTTGAGGAGTAAGAATTCCTCCTGCACAACCTTGGTCACAACCTTTCATTTCTAAAAAATCTATTTCATGGCAACCTCTAGTTTCTATTCTATCCAGAAAAGAAATAATATTTTTTATGCCATCTATAGATAAACAAGTACCGGGGAGGTTCTTTATTTCGCCACCCGTAAGGCTCCATAAAATATGATCTGGCTTAATGGCGTTGTTAGATATTTCTTTTTTATGTTTTTTTACTGTAGGAGTTACATTATTTAAGGTTGCTTGTATTTTATTAAAAACACTATCCATATTTATAACTCCATCAAGTACCGATTCCTCTTCTCCAATAGGAGCTTTAAGAGATGTGATTTTGGCAGAACAAGGAGTGAAATAAAACACGCCTACATTTTCTTTGTGTTTTAGTTGCTTCCGTATTGATGTAGCAGTAATATCAACAGGTGTTTTTAGGTTGATAATATTATCTGTAAACTGAGGAAAATTAACTTGTATAAGTCTCAATACAGCTGGACAAAACGAAGATATTATAGGTGTTTTTTCTTGATTCTCAATTTTTTCTGTAATAAGATCTTCAACAAGTTGAGATCCTTCTTCAACCTCATAAACATATGTAAATCCTAATTCTTGTATTGCTTTAAATACTTCTCTCGCTTTTACGTGAATAGGGAATTGACCCATAAATACAGAAGGAATCAAAGCCACTTTAGTAGTGAATTGTTTTATTTGAGCAAGTCCATCATCTTCAACCTGAATAGCCCCAACAGGGCAAACTCTATAACACTCATCACAGTCAATGCATCGTTCTGTATTTAGGTTTGAGTGTCCATCCCAAATATGAAGTGCTTCGGTAGGACAAACTTTTATACAGTGTGAACAACCAATACATTTTTCAATATCAATGTGAATAGCGTGATATAGGGAATCTTTTTTCATAATTTAATATTTTTATTGATAGTTGTTGATACGTTATTTGAGTAGCTGTATAAGTAAAGTCAGATAACCCAAAACTTGCAACCAAAAACTCACAACCCGTAAGCACTCAACTCATCACTCTATCAAAGCCACTTTTATAGTAACAGTTGTCCCTACTCCAACTTCCGATTCTACATTTAAGTAATCAGAATTTTTCTTCATGTTAGGGAGTCCCATGCCAGCACCAAAACCCATACTTATTACTGATGGTGACGCAGTAGAAAATCCAACTTCCATAGCTTTGTCTATATCTTTTATTCCAGGACCTTCATCCTTTAATATTATTGAAATATTTTCTGAATTAATGGCAACATCAATATTCCCTCTGTGGGCATGAGCAACTATGTTTACTTCGGCTTCGTAAAGTGAAACAACAACTCTTCTAATAGTTTTTTGTGCAACATTCAATTGCTTCAAGGTTCTTTTTATTTCGCTAGATGCTTTACCTGCATTCACAAAATCGCCACCTTCTATTTTATATGTAAACGTTATTCCACTCATATCTAAAAAGTATCTTTTATTCCGTGAGTATATAAAAGTCCACAACATTTATATATAGACAAATGAGTAGAGATAAGGTAAATATCTCCCTCGCGCGCCAAGTCAATTATTTCTTGCGAAACCTTTTTTCCTTTGGCAATTATTACAAATGGAATATCTGCCATTTCTGCAGTTCTAATACACTGAGTATTTGCTAGACCAGTAACAAGAATATCAGGCTCATTTTCTAGAGTCAACACATCACTCATTAAGTCCGAAGCTATTACTGTATCAAGGTTAAGCGAATCATCACCTGCAAGGTGTAGCATATTCCCGCTGATTATATCTATTAGTTTTTCTGGTTTCATATCTATCATCAATCATTGAAAACAATGTTACTAAAGTTACTATGTAACAAAAATGACATTTGAACTTGTTTTAAAGTAACATTTATCACTTTGAATGATGGTGATTGTCATTATTGAGCTAATGTAATGTATGTTACTTTGCATTTATTAGTTAACAATTAAAAGCTTGAATTAATGTCAAAGATTAAATCATTAAGCGATTTAAGGAAATTGCGTGAAGAACTGAAATCATCTCTAGAATTGAGAGAAAATGCAGAGAGTGCAGATGCAGTTGTACAAGTTAAAATAGGTATGGCTACTAGTGGTATAGCATCTGGAGCCCGTGAAATCTTCAACTTTTTTGCTGAAGAACTTCCTAAGAGAAGAATAAAAGCTATAGTTACTCAGACTGGTGATATGGGATATAAATATGCCGAGCCATTAGTTATGATAACTATTCCAGGCAAAGATTCTGTAGTGTTTGGTGAAGTTGACATTAAGAAAGCAGATGAAATTATAGAAAAATATATAAAAGAAGGAGAATTAGTTAATGGCGTAGTGCCAAAAAGCTATCAAACAATATAAATAATCAGGTAAAGTAGATACTGTGAAAGAATAATGGAAGAGATACTTTCTTAATTTTTCACAAATTACTTTTAACCCAATTAATTAATAGTATGACAAAAATTAATCAACATATTTTAACTTGTGGAGGAACTGGTTGTAGAGCTTCAGAAAGTAAGATATTAGCAGCTAGATTAAAAGAAGAACTGAAAGATTCTGAAATTAGTCAAAATGTGAAAGTTGTAGAAAGTGGATGCTTTGGATTCTGTGAAAAAGGACCAATAGTAAAAATACTTCCAGATAATACTTTTTATACTCAAGTAAAACCAAAAGATGCTAAAGAAATTGTTGAAGAACATATTCTTAAAGGTAGAAAAGTAGAAAGATTACTTTTTAGAGATCCTAATACTAATGAGCTTATAGACGAGTCCAAATCAATGGGGTTCTACAAAAAGCAAATACGTATAGCAACTAGAAATTGTGGATTTATTGACCCAGAAAACATTGGTGAATATGTTGCTCGTGAGGGATATGAAGCTCTTGGAAAAGCACTTTTCGAATTAGAACCTGCCGATATTATTAAGACTGTGAAAGATTCTGGAATGAGAGGTAGAGGAGGCGGAGGTTTCCCTACAGGATTCAAATGGGAACTTACAGCTAAATCAGAAAGTGATAAGAAATATGTTGTTTGTAATGCAGATGAGGGAGATCCAGGTGCATTTATGGATAGATCAATTCTAGAAGGCGATCCACACTCAGTACTTGAAGCAATGGCTATTTGTGGATTTGCAGTAGGCGCCGATGAAGGTTTAATATATATACGTGCCGAATATCCTTTAGCTATAGAAAGATTGAAAATTGCCATTAAGCAAGCCGAAGATGTAGGAGTAATAGGAGATGATATTTTAGGCTCAGGATTTAATTTCAATATTAGCCTTAAATACGGAGCTGGAGCATTTGTTTGTGGCGAGGAAACTGCACTTATTCACTCAATGGAAGGACTTCGTGGAGAACCAACACTTAAACCACCTTTCCCAGCAGAAAGAGGCTTTTTTGATAAGCCAACTAATGTAAATAATGTAGAGACTTTTGCTAACATACCAGCCATTATCAATAAAGGAGCTGAATGGTATGCAAGTGTAGGTACCGAGAAATCTAAAGGGACAAAGGTATTTGCATTAGCAGGTAAAATTAATAACGTTGGACTAATTGAGGTTCCTATGGGAACAACTCTACGTGAAGTTATTTTTGATATTGGAGGAGGAATTAAAGACGGAAAGAAATTTAAAGCTGTACAAACAGGAGGACCTTCGGGAGGTTGTTTAACAGAAAAACACTTAGATACACCAATAGACTTCGACAACTTATTAGCAATTGGTTCTATGATGGGATCAGGAGGTATGGTTGTTCTTGACGAAGATGATTGTATGGTTTCAATGGCAAAATTCTATCTAGAATTTACTGTTGAAGAATCGTGTGGAAAATGTGCTCCTTGTAGAATTGGAAATAAAAGATTACTAGAAACTCTAGAGAAAATTACCAACGGTAATGGAACAATGGACGATTTAGATTTACTTAGAATACAAGGAGGAGTAATAAAAGATACTTCTTTATGCGGATTAGGTCAAACATCGCCCAATCCAATTCTATCTACTCTAGATAATTTCTGGGATGAGTATGTAGAACACGTAGAGGAAAACAAATGTAGAGCAGGGCAATGTAAGTCTATGCTTAAATATGTAATTATCGAAGATGAATGTGTTGGATGTACTGCTTGTGCAAGAGTTTGTCCAACAGGTGCAATAACAGGAAATAAGAAAGAAGTTCATTTTATCACTCAAGACTTATGTATTAAATGTGGTGCATGTATGGACAAATGTAATTTTGAATCTATTGAGTTAATAGCGTAGTAAAATGGGAAAGATAAATATAACAATAGATAATCGTGAGTTACAAGTAGAAGAAGGAACTACGATATTAGAAGCAGCAAAAGGAATAGGGATTGATATTCCTACTTTATGTCACATGAAACTTGATGATTTAGATGTAGAGAATAAACCAGCAGGTTGCAGACTTTGTGTTGTAGAAGTTGAAGGAAGAAGAAACCTTGCTCCTTCATGTGCTACGGATGTTTACGAAGGATTAAAAGTGAGATCTAACACAATGAGAGTAGTTAATGCTCGTAGAACTGTGATGGAGTTTATTTTATCAGATCACCCAAAGGACTGTTTAATTTGTCCTAAAAATATGGAATGTGATCTACAAGACATGGCAGCTCGTTTAGGAGTTAGAGAAATTCCTAATCACGAAAATTGCGAAATGTCAACTTATAGGTTAGATACATCGCCATCCATAGTTAGAAATATGGATAAATGTATAATGTGTCGTAAGTGCGAAACTATGTGTAACGATGTACAAACAGTTGGCGCTTTACACGCAGTTGGGCGTGGATTTGAAGCTGTGGTTAGTACTCCTTTCCATATGGATTTAGACGATACAACTTGTACTTATTGTGGACAATGTGTTGCAGTTTGTCCAACAGCTGCATTAACAGAAGTTAATCATACAAATAAAGTAATTAGAGCCATTGCCGATCCTACAAAAACAGTAGTTGTACAAACTGCACCAGCAGTACGTGCTGCACTAGGAGAAGATTTTGGTATGGAACCAGGTAATTTAGTTACTGGACAAATGGTTGCAGGATTAAGATCTTTAGGATTCGATTATGTTTTCGATACCGATTTTGGTGCCGATGTTACAATTATGGAGGAAGGTACAGAGTTACTTAATAGATTGGGTAAACACCTTGCAGGAGATAAAGATGTAAAGTTGCCAATACTTACTTCTTGTTGTCCAGGATGGGTTAACTTTTTCGAATCTCAGTTTCCTGATATGCTAGATATCCCATCTACAGCACGTTCTCCTCAGCAAATTTTTGGGTCATTAGCTAAAACTTATTTTGCAGATATACTTAAGATAAAGAGAGAAGATATGGTTGTGGTTTCCATCATGCCATGCTTAGCTAAAAAATACGAAGCTCAACGCGATGAGTTTAAAGTTGATGGTAATCCAGATGTTGATTTGTCAATTACTACTCGCGAGTTAGCTCATTTAATGAAACAAGCAAACTTGAATCTAGTAAATCTTCCAGAAGAAGATTTCGATCAACCAATGGGAGAATCAACTGGAGCAGGTGTTATTTTCGGAACAACAGGAGGTGTTATTGAGGCTGCTACACGTACTGCTTACGAAATGCACACTAAAAAGGAATTAGTAGATGTTGAGTTTCATCAACTGAGAGGGTTCGAAGGAATTCGTGAAGCAACTGTTGATTTTGACGGACTAGATATAAAAATAGGTATTGCTCACGGACTAGGTAACGCTCGTAAGTTGTTAGAAGATATTAGAGATGGAAAATCAGAATTCCACGCTATTGAAGTTATGGCTTGCCCAGGCGGATGTATTGGTGGTGGAGGACAACCTTATCACCATGGAGATTCTAGTATTCTTAAGAAAAGAGCTTCTGCTCTTTACAGAGAAGATGCAGGTAAAAAGAAAAGAAAATCTCATGAAAGTCCTGCAGTAATCAAAGTTTACGAAGAGTTTTTAGGAGCACCAATGAGCGAGAAAGCTCATCACTTGTTACACACTAGTTATTTTGGTAAGAAGAAAAGTGGCCCTCAAATAGTAGAAGATTAGTTTATCGCTACGCTGGTTATGTGCCGTTGGCACTTGCTTGTGGTGCGTTGCACCTACCGTTTAGTTTAAACAGATAATGCGAAGCATTTCAAACAGAAAGCACAGCTTTCATAACCAGCGAAGCATAAACACATTGATAGGGATACAATCAATAAAAAAACGAAAAACATACAATTATGTCAATAGTTTGTGAAAAAGATAAATTACAGAAACAACATCAGTTGCGAATAAAAGAAATCTGTCAAGGATTTGGAGGTGAGCATTCTGAGTTAATAAATATATTACACGCTTGTCAAGGATATTTTGGGTATTTGCCTGCTGAGGTTCAAGAGGAGATAGGAATGCAAATTAATATGCCAGTTTCAAAAGTATTTGGAGTAGTTACTTTTTACTCTTTCTTTACTATGAAACCAAAAGGTAGATTCCCAATTTCAATTTGTACAGGTACAGCTTGCTACGTAAGAGGTGCCGATAAATTGGTAGATGAGTTTCAACGTGAATTAGGAATTGATGTTGGGCAGACTACAGGCGATGGAAAATTTTCAATTAGTACACTTCGCTGTGTAGGAGCATGTGGTTTAGCTCCTGTTGTAATGGTGGGAGATAAAACTTATGGTCATGTTTCGCCAAACAAAGTGAAAAAGATTCTTAAGGAGTATAAAAAAGAGGAGTAATAAGAAAGCTCGAAGTTAGAAGCTGAAAGCTAACAGTTAAACTGTTTAAGTACCGATTTGTTTGAAGGTTGGGATTTGATTACCTGTTTATCGACGGATACACAGCAAATCCCTTTCAATCAACCTAATTATTTGGCGCTTAATCCGTCTATACGTTTTTAGTTTTCGCTGTTGCCACCGTTCATAAATGTATTGCAGTGGTCTTTTGCCAAAATGCAAAAGCCACCACAAAACATTATTCACAGATAACAACAACCAAAAGCTAACACTGCTATACGGGCGAGTAGTAATACCAATTAGATATTTAAATGATTTTTTAAGGTTGAAGTATTTTTCTAAAGAAGTAGAATTAAAAAAGACGAAAATATTAATGGTCATTCCAATGTGTATCTGGTATAAAACATAATATTCAAACAATAAGAGAATGAAATTCATACCACAAGAGTACAAGGTTAAAGATGAACCTATGAAAAATTTCATCGATAAAGATGAAATATGGGACTTTATAAATAATGCAGATACAAGTACCGAAAATGTACGAGCAATTATCGCAAAATCAATTGCTAAAGAAAGACTAGACCTTGCAGAAGTAGCAAGTTTAGTACAGACTACCGATCCAGTATTGATTGAAGAGATTAAAGAAGGTGCAAGAGAACTTAAACGTAAGGTTTACGGAAAACGCATAGTTTTATTCGCTCCATTGTACGTTGGTAACTTATGTGCAAACAATTGCGAGTACTGTGGTTTTAAAGCTTCAAACACAACTGCAAAACGTGTAACTCTAGATGAGAAACAACTAATAGAAAATGTAGAAGCATTAGAAGATAATGGACATAAACGTTTAATTTTAGTTTATGGAGAACACAAAAAATATACTCCAGAATTTATTGCCGAAAATGTAAAATCTGTTTACAAAGTAAAGAAAGGCAACGGAGAAATACGTCGTGTAAACATCAATGCGGCACCAATGGACATAGAAGGTTTCCGTACCGTAAAAGAAGCAGGAATTGGAACTTATCAGGTTTTTCAAGAAACTTATAATACCGAGGCTTACACAAAATATCACACAAAAGGACAGAAATCTAATTTCGAAAACAGACTTACATCGTTAGATAGAGCTCAAGAAGCAGGACTAGACGATGTTGGTATTGGAGCTTTATTCGGATTGTACGATTGGCGTTTTGAAGTACTAGGATTAGTACGTCATACAAATCACCTAGAGGCTTGTTACAATGTTGGACCTCACACAATTTCTTTCCCACGAATTACCGATGCTTTAGATAGTAATGTATCAGAAGAATTTATTGTAAGCGATGAAGAATTTACAAAATTAGTCGCAATTTTAAGACTTGCAGTGCCTTACACAGGCTTAATTCTTACTGCTCGTGAGCCACAAGAAATAAGAAAAGAAGTTCTACAATACGGATGTTCGCAAGTAGATGCAGGTACCAAAATAGAAATGGGTGCTTATGCCGAAGATGCTAAAAAAGAACAAAAATTAGACAGCGAGCAATTCCAGATTAACGATGAACGTTCGTTAGCAGATGTAATTGATGAGTTGATAGAAACAGATTATCTACCATCGTTTTGTACAGCGTGTTACAGAGCAGGAAGGACAGGAGAACATTTCATGGAATTTTCAGTACCAGGATTTATAAAAAAGTTCTGTACACCAAATGCAATTCTTACCTTATCGGAGTATGTAGAGGATTATGCCAGACCAGAATCAGTAGAAAAAGGTTGGGACTTAATAAATAGAAATCTTGTTGACCTCGAACCAAAACTAAAAGCCAAAGTAGAAGAACGTTTGGAGAAAGTTAAAGAAGGAGAGAGAGATTTATACTTTTAGTTTAACTGTGTAATTATTTAACTGTTTAACTGATTCAGTTACACGGCTTTCAGTTAAACAACTCAACAATTAAACAATTCAACAACAATCAAGAAAATGAGTAAGCCTAGAGACATAAAACCACACATAGGAATTTTTGGAAGACGTAACACAGGTAAAAGTTCTTTCATAAATTTCCTTAGCGAACAAGAAACATCTATTGTCTCGCCAGAAGCTGGAACTACTACAGATCCTGTTAAAAAATCAATAGAAATTTTTGGAATTGGACCTGCTGTAATTATTGATACTGCTGGTATCGATGATAAGGGAGAATTAGGTAAGAAGAGAATAGCGAAATCAATAAAAATCATCAGTCTTATAGATATGGCTGTTATTATTATTTCTGATAATGTTTTTGGCGATTTCGAGTTAGATTTGGTAAAATCCTTCAATAAAAAGAAAGTGCCATTTTTGGTATTTCATAATAAATCTGATGTTGCTACATTAATTCCTGCTTTATCTGATCAGATAAAAGCTAATGGAGGAAACAACTGTATTGAAATATCAACATTAAACCAAAAATATAGAGAAGTAATAATTGAAGCTTTTAAGGAAACTATTCCAGAAACAGCATATAAGAATAAAGCTCTTTTTGATGGCTTACTAAAGCCTAAAAGTACAATTTTACTTGTAACACCGATAGACTCCGAAGCCCCAGAAGGGAGAATGATTCTGCCACAGATGATGGCTGTACGTAATGTGTTGGACGAGAATTCAATTTGTATTCTAGTAAAAGAAACCGAACTGCCAGATGTTATGGCATGGGGAATGAAATTTGATATGGTTGTAACCGATAGTCAAGCTTTTGATTATGTTTCGGGGATGATACCCGAAGATACTTTGTTAACGAGTTTCTCTATCCTTTTTGCAAGACTAAAAAGTGATTTCAATGACTACTTAAAAGGAACGAGTAGTATTGGTGATTTAAAAGATGGCGATAAAGTTCTTATTTTAGAATCGTGTACCCATCAGGTTAGTTGCGATGATATTGGTAGGTTTAAAATACCAAAATGGTTGACAGATTTCACCAAAAAAGATATTGAATATGAGTTTATTTCTGGATTTGATATTCCAGAAGAAGACATAAATAAATATGCTTTGGTAGTACAATGTGGAGGATGTGTAGTAACAAAAAAACAACTTCAAAACAGAATACAACCAGCTATAGACGCAGGTATTCCTGTAACCAACTACGGAATGGCAATTGCCTACGTAAACGGTATTTTCGAAAGGTCTATAAAACCATTTTCTTCTATGAAAACTGAAACAGTTAGGTAGTTATTATTTTAGTTCCCGCAGATTGTTTCTGCGTAAATCAGCGTAATCTGCGGGAGAAACATATTGGCAAATGATCAAATACATACTAAATACCGAAAACTACACCAAAGAAAATCTTGTAAAATTGCTACAGGCAAACTTACAGGAAAGGGAACTTATTTTCGAAAAATCATCATCAATAAAAGAAGAACATATTGCCAACAAGGTTTATTTACGTGCGTTAATTGAATTTTCTAATCACTGCGAAAAAGATTGTTTGTATTGCGGAATTAGAAAAAGTAATTCATCTCCCAAAAGATACACTATCCCTCAAGAGGAAATTTATAAAACAATAGATATTGCAATTGCAAAAGGATATTCGTCTATAGTAATACAAGCAGGAGAGTGCAAAGAACCAGAGTTTATCGAAGCAATTGACAACGCCTTGATTTATGCCAAAGATCAAAGTGGTGGTAAATTAGGAATTACACTTTCGTTGGGCGAACAAGAGAAATCAACTTACAAAAGATGGTTCGATTTAGGAGGGCATAGATATTTATTACGAATAGAGTCTTCCAATAAACAATTATTTGAAACTATACATCCACGAAATGAAAATCACTCTTTTGAAACACGTTTACAGAAATTAAAGGAGCTAAAAGAAATAGGCTACCAAGTAGGAACAGGGGTTATGATAGGTTTACCAAATCAAACTTTAGAAGATCTTGCTGGCGATTTACTTTTCATGAAAGAATTTGATATAGATATGTGTGGTATGGGTCCTTACATTGTTAGTCCTGATACGCCATTGGCAAAACTTGCACACAAAATTCCATCGGAAGAATCTAGGGTAGATTTAAGTCTAAAAATGATTGCACTGTTAAGACTATTAATGAAAGATATAAATATTGCATCTACAACAGCCCTACAAACTTTAACAGATAGAGCTCGTGAAGAAGGAATAAAAGTCGGCGCAAACATAATTATGCCAAATCTAACTGCTGTAGATTTTAAGGATAGCTACAAATTGTACAATAAGAAAACAGATTTAAAATCGCACGATGATACTTTAAGTGCAATCGAAGAACAAATGACTAGAGTAGGGCATAAGGTTGAAATTGGTAATTGGGGAGATTCAATTCATTTTCAGAGGAAAACAACAAATTGAATAAGGTTTTTTTTGGGGTTCCATTATTCTTTCTGTTGCAAGTACCTTAAAATACAACATGAAATGATATTTGGTAGAACTCTTTTTTTATGATTATTTCTAGCTATTTCAATTTCTCGTCCTCATTAAAAATGCTTACTTTCGAAAAAAATATATTTTAGTGAGAAAATTACATAAAAACATAGCAGTTTCAATAGTTGCTATTTTACTTTCGTTTTCGTTTTTACAATCGTGTGGGGTGTATTCTTTCACTGGGGCTTCAATTTCGCCAGATGTAAAAACAGTTCAAGTCTCAGATTTCCCTAACTATGCAGAGTTAGTAAATCCTGGGTTAGAGCAGGCATTTACAATAGGTTTGCAAGATTTATTTCTTAATCAAACTAACTTATCGCTAGTAAATGGCAATGGTGATTTGCAATTTGAAGGAGAAATTTCAGAGTACAGAGTTACGCCATCGGCAAACACTGCTAATTCTACCGCAGCGCAAAACAGACTTACCATTGCTGTGAAAGTTAGATTCTACAACAATAAAGATGAGGAGCAGAACTTTGAAAAAACATTTTCTCACTACGAAGATTTCGATGCAAATAAGGATCTTTCAGGGACTTTTGAGGATGTGATAGTTCAAGTGATTTTGGAAAGAATATTTGAGAATATATTTAATGATGCTGTAGCAAACTGGTAATGAATACTCAAGATTTTAAACATTTGTTAAGAGATGAAAATGCTGTTAAAGATTTAGATCTAAAACAGTTAAATTCTGTATTGGAGAACTTTCCATATTTTCAGAGTGCTAGAATGCTGTACCTCAAAAACCTTAAAATAAATAACAATTTTCTGTTTAACTCTTCGCTTAAAACTACTGCTGCCTATGTTAGCGATAGAACTGTTCTTTTTGAATATATAACTAAAGAAGTTGAAACGTTTGAGGTTGAAGAAATAATTTCTAGACCTACAGAGGTAGAGCCAGAATCAAGCTTAGAATCAAAAATAGAAGCTGTAGATCAGAAAAAATCTAGTATTGAAGAAGATAAAGATGAAACTCATAAAGTAATAAGTTTTTCCTCTAATGATAGATTTTCGTTTAACGAATGGTTACAGTTATCTAATGTAAAGGAAATTCACAGAAAAATTGAAGAGAAAATAGAGTCTTCCAGTAATAAAGTGGATGTATCTAATACTGGGGATTCAAGATTTGACCTTATTGATAAATTTATAGACACCAATCCTAAATTAAAGCCAAAGCCCAAGAGTGATGCGGTTTCAGGGAATATTGCACTATCAGGAACAAAGGAGAATGAAGGATGGATGACAGAAACTTTGGCACAAGTTTATATAGAACAAAAAAAATATTCTAAAGCAATTAAAGCTTATAAGATTTTAGGCTTGAAATATCCAGAAAAAAGTGGTTTCTTTGCCGACCGTATAAGGGCAATTAAGAAGTTGTCAGAATATTAAAAAATATTATAGATAATAAATTAGCCTCATAATTATGTTGCAAGTTATATCTACCTAAACATTAAAATTATTTACAGATGAATGCTTATACATTATTCGCAGTTTTAATACTAATTGTATCATTACTTTTGATCTTAGTAATCTTAGTTCAGAATCCTAAAGGAGGAGGTTTAAGTTCTTCTTTTGGTGGTGGCGGCGGCCAGATGCTAGGAGGAGTAAAGCAAACTAACGATTTCCTTGAAAAAAGTACTTGGACTTTGGCAGCAGCTTTAGTTGGATTTATTTTACTTTCTAACTTTGTTATTCCTCGTCATAATGTCAACATTCAGGATCAGACAGAACTTAACAGTATTTTGGACAATGCACCACAGGTAAATACTCCAGCTGCTGAACCAGTACAACAAGAAAGCACACCAGAAGCGAAGTAATTTCGTAACTGACAAAATATCTTATTAAATGCCGACTTGCTGACAAGTCGGCATTTTTTGTTTTGTTTTTGCATGCCAAATATAATTATTACTCCATGGCATAATTTATGTCATTATCCAATTACACTTCGTAGAGAATAAATACTTTGCGTTAGTGGTTGAGACGGCATCCTTTTTTATCTGGTTACTGAGCGTAGTCGAAGTATGAGGATAAAAAAGATATAGGCGAAGACACGACCCCCATTGGGTAACGCCATCTAAGTTAAAGCTCTTTGTTTTGCCTCTTCGCTAAAAGTAAATGCCAAGATAACTAGAATTAAAAACCAAAATAAAAAATATAATATGAGTATAAAACCATTAGCAGATAGAGTTCTGATAGAGCCTATAGCAGCAGAAACT
>JADGDT010000022.1:30598-36270 GCA_016744755.1 Ichthyobacteriaceae bacterium
GCCAAGATAACTAGAATTAAAAACCAAAATAAAAAATATAATATGAGTATAAAACCATTAGCAGATAGAGTTCTGATAGAGCCTATAGCAGCAGAAACTAAAACTGCATCAGGATTATATATCCCCGATAATGCGAAAGAAACACCATCGCAAGGAAAAGTTATTGCCATTGGAAACGATGAAGATCTAACAGTTAAAGTTGGAGAAACAGTTATTTATGGCAAATTTTCGGGAACAGGCATTACACACGAAGGTGTAGATTACCTAATTATGCCCGAATCGGAAATATTAGCGATTATTTAAAAGAGCCTTTAGTTATTGGCTTTTAGCCTTTAGCCTAATGCCGTTTAGTTAAGAACAAATATCTTGTTTCAATAATTTTTTTCCCCAACCCTAAAGGGTGAAATTATTGAATACCATACTTTTGGACTAAGCCTTTTTGGCTCCCTTTAGGGAAAGGGCAAAACAAAAGGACTTAACTTAATGACTTTAGCCTTTAGATAAAATATAATTAAAAACTATTAACTAAATATAAAACAGGTAGTTAAACGATTAAACAGTTAAACAGCATTAAAAATGGCAAAAGAAATAAAATTTGATATAGAAGCAAGAGATGGTCTTAAGAGAGGTGTTGATGCTTTGGCAAACGCAGTAAAAGTAACTTTAGGCCCTAAAGGTCGTAACGTAGTAATTGCAAAATCATTTGGTGGACCAACAATCACAAAAGATGGCGTATCTGTAGCAAAAGAAATTGAGTTAGAAGATGCTATAGAGAATATGGGAGCGCAAATGGTAAAAGAAGTCGCTTCTAAAACCAACGACGAAGCTGGTGATGGAACTACTACTGCAACTGTACTTGCACAGGCAATTGTAAAAGAAGGCTTGAAAAACGTTGCTGCAGGAGCAAATCCAATGGATTTGAAAAGAGGAATAGACAAAGCTGTTACAGCAATAGTAGAAAATCTTAAATCTCAATCTCAAGAGGTTGGTTCTACATCAGACAAAATAGAGCAAGTAGCATCTATTTCTGCAAATAACGATTCTACAATTGGTAAACTTATTGCCGAGGCAATGGGTAAGGTTGGAAAAGAAGGTGTAATTACTGTTGAAGAAGCAAAAGGAACAGAAACTCATGTTGATGTTGTAGAGGGAATGCAGTTTGATAGAGGTTACCTTTCGCCATACTTTGTTACTAATGCAGATAAGATGGAGGCTGAATTAGAGGCTCCATATATTTTATTTTACGACAAGAAAATTTCTACAATGAAAGAGCT
This sequence comes from Ichthyobacteriaceae bacterium, assembly GCA_016744755.1. Lineage (GTDB taxonomy): Bacteria > Bacteroidota > Bacteroidia > Flavobacteriales > JADGDT01 > JADGDT01. The sequence goes on from JADGDT010000022.1 coordinate 31,873, forward strand.
TATGCCTATCCTTGAGCCTATTGCTCAAACAGGTAAACCTCTCCTTATTATTGCAGAAGACATAGATGGCGAAGCACTTTCTACTTTGGTAGTAAACAAGATTCGTGGATCGCTAAAAATAGCAGCTGTAAAAGCTCCAGGATTTGGAGATAGACGTAAGGCAATGTTAGAAGATATCGCTGTACTTACAGGTGGGACGGTAGTTTCAGAAGAAAGAGGTTTTACTCTAGAGGCTGTAACTATTGAAATGCTTGGTACTGCCGAGAAAATTACTATTGATAAAGATAACACTACTGTTGTAAACGGTAATGGCGACGAAGCTCAGATTAAAACAAGAGTTAATCAGATTAAAGCACAGATAGAAACTACAACTTCAGATTACGACAAAGAAAAGCTACAAGAGCGTTTGGCTAAATTGGCTGGAGGTGTTGCTGTACTTTACATTGGTGCTGCATCTGAGATAGAGATGAAAGAGAAGAAAGACCGTGTTGATGATGCATTACATGCTACACGTGCTGCTGTAGAAGAAGGTATTGTTGCAGGTGGAGGTGTTGCTTTGGTAAGAGCTCAATCTGTTCTCGAGAATGTGCAAACCGAAAATAATGATGAGGTTACAGGTGTTGCAATCATCAAGCGTGCTATCGAAGAGCCTTTACGTCAGATTGTAAGTAATGCAGGAGGCGAAGGATCGGTAGTTGTAAATAAAGTAGCTGAGGGCGAAGGAGATTTTGGTTTTAATGCCAAAACAGAAGAGTATGTAAATATGCTTGAAGCAGGAATTATAGATCCAACCAAAGTTACACGTATTGCACTTCAGAACGCAGCATCAGTTTCGGGAATGATACTTACTACCGAGGCTACAATTTCTGATATTAAAGAAGATACTCCAGCAGCTATGCCTCCTATGGGCGGTGGTGGTATGCCGGGTATGATGTAGAACTAGTTGTAAATTACGGGTCGCGAGTTACAGGTTGCTGGTTGCTAGTTAGTCAGTTTGTGAGTAGTAGTTTATAGAATAATTAAAACCGAGATTTCTGTTGTGGGAGTCTCGGTTTTTTTGTGGAGATGCTTTAGTTTTTTGGGCGTTCCCCTCGTCTAAAAAACTCGGGTCAGGTTTTCGCCTATATCTTTTGCCGAAAAAGCAAAAGGATGCCGGCTCTACCCTTAACGCGGGAGTATACTATTTTACTAGAGTTTTATTAACAGAGAGACGTTGATAACAAAGTCTGTTTAACAATATTTGTTTTGTTTAAGTTGGCTATATTGGTTTTTGAAAAGAAAAAAAACAATAACTAATTATATACAGCTAATTTTATCTCATTAACACTATAGAAAAAATTGAATGCGTTTGAATAAAGAAGTCGGCAATAATTTAAAAAGGGATTCTACCACTAATTTAATGATAATGGAGGAATTACTCAATTTTATAGAACTAAATAAATTAGGTTAAAAGCTAGCAACCTTATCGCCTATTAGTCAATAAACCAACCCGTTAAAAGAATAGTAGAACCAATTTATTTTTAGGTTTTCAGAAATGGATTATTAATTTTAACATTGAAAAAAAACAAATAAAATGTCAGAAGAGAAAAATACTAAATCATTAGAAAATCAGAAACAAGTTGATGAACATTACAAGCACAGAGCAATTGAAACAGCGTTACGCATCAGTTTTATAGCACTAATTTTTGTGATGAGTTTTTGGATATTAAAACCATTTTTAGCCCCTGTTCTTTGGGGAATAGTATTTGCCGTGGGTATTTATCCACTTCATACTCGCCTTGCTAAATTACTGGGAGGGAAAGAAAAATTATCAGCAATTCTAATCTCATTAATTGGAGTTTTATTGATTGTTATTCCGATTATAGCCTTTGCAAGTTCTACTGTAGAGAGTGTTTATAAAGTTGTGGATTTAGTAAATGAAGGGACACTTGCTGTGCCTAAACCTGATGTTTCAGTTTCTGAATGGCCAGTAGTTGGAGAAAGAATTTATGATACTTGGTCTTTGGCTTCTAAAAGTTTGAGTTCGGTGTTAACTAAATTTGAGCCACAGCTAAAAGAAGTTGCTCCTAAATTAACATCTATGGTTACAAGTGTTTTTGGGAGTGTATTTCTTTTTTTGATAGCAATTATTATAGGAGGGGCGCTACTTTTGGTAGCTGAACAAGGGAAAATCGCTATAGATAAAATATTTAAAGTTTTTGTAGGAGATAAAGCAGAGAATTTTTCAGAGTTATCTGCTACTACTATCAGAAGTGTTGTGCAAGGCGTTGTTGGAATAGCTGTAATTCAGAGTTTATTTCTTAGTATTGGTTTGTACACAATAGATATGCCTGCTGCCGGAATTTTTTCTATTGTAATTCTAATAGTTGCCATTATGCAGTTACCTGCATTTCTGATAATGCTTCCAATAATAATATATGTTTTTAGTTATGAAGATACGACTCCTGCTGTATTGTTTGCAATTTGGTCTATAGTTTGGGGGCTGGCAGATAATTTTCTGAAGCCGATATTTTTAGGTAAGGGAATAGATGTTCCAATGTTGGTTGTACTTCTTGGATCTATTGGAGGTATGATTGTTGGAGGGCCAGTAGGTCTATTTCTAGGGTCAGTGATTCTTGCTCTTGCTTACAAGATTTTTATGGCTATGCTAGAAGAATAATCAATTATTTTGTTATTGATTTACATTTTCAATCACAATCACAATCACAATCACAATCACAATCACAATACTATATATAATGTACTTATATCTATGGTTCTATCCTTATTTGTGTTGAAAACAAAAGAGTAGTAGAGTAAAAATAAGATTATAAGATTATAGTATTACATAGTAAATACAATAGGTGCAGTAATCCTATAATCCTTTAAATCCTTAATTTTTTATTTTCTTAATGATATAATTTATTCAAATTTCCACAACATTAGTGGTAGTAACAAATCTATAAAAGATAGGACTAAGATAATGCCCCTATAAATTTAAATGGGTGAATAATTATCACGTTTATCCTGCACATGCTCCATTTGGAGGGTATAAGAAATCAGGATTTGGAAAAGGAAATCATTTGATGATGATGAATTATTATCGTCAGAATAAATTAGGGTTCTTTTAGGAACTGTACAACATCTATTTATGTGGGGTTTCTAATATAGAATATCAGTTATGTTGAGCGGAATTTCCTTAGTGCAACAAAAGGAAATGTAGTTGAAAATATCTATTGAAACAGATCACATTCGGCTAACGCTCAGTACAGGCTTTTCGACTTACTTACCAACTATAATATTATTAGTGTTCGTGAATCGCTTCGCTTATTTCATTTTGGCTCTAGTTCGGCTACGCTCACCAACCACGCTCAAAGTGATTATTTTTTATAACTTTTGAGAACTAAAAAAAATTAATTTCAGTATGAAATACTAAAGAGTTGCAATTACCGAAGAAGCTACTAAAACAGTAGAAAATCTAAAATCCGTACATGGGGAGTTGATATTCTACCAAAGTGGAGGATGTTGCGATGGGCTCAGCATCAATTTGAATATTGGAAACACACTCATTTTACAGTTGATGTAACAGAAGGTAGGGAGCCTAGTTTTACTTAATAAATCTATTTGGGCGTGAGGTTTATTATCCACTCTCGTATTTTAACCTTCGAAGAAACTAAGGTTTTAAATAACCTATAAAAACCCAATCAACTCTTTAAGATTAGTGATTTGTTTAACATTGTTGTGCAATTTGTTTTTCAAGTCCATATTGAAATAAATAGCAGGGATTTCTGAATTAATTGCACCTAAAATATCAGCTTCGTAGTTGTCGCCAACCATGAGGCTGTTTTCTTTTGTGGCACCTGCCTCTTCAAGAGCATGTGTAAAAATTAATGGATGAGGTTTTTTAACACCTATGGCTTCAGATGTAATTACCTGATCAAAGAATATATCAATTTTAGACATTTTCAGTTTTGTAGATTGTATTTCCGCAAATCCATTTGTGATAATGTGAAGCTCGTATTTATTGCTCAAATACTCCAAAGTGTCCATCGCATGTGGAAACAGATTTGTTTTTCGTGGCGATATTTTCACATACTCATCGGCAATGTGTTCTGCAATTTTCAAATCGGTAATTCCAAACTGAATTAGGGCATCTCCAAACCTACGAACACGTAAATCTTCTTTAGTTATTTTATTCTCTCGGTACAACTCCCACATCAATTCATTAAGTGGCTTGTACACATCTATAAATTCCTGAAGAGTAAAATTAAATTCACAATCCTTCTGGCATTTTGCAATTATTTCCGATAATGCCTCTTCAGAGTTTTTTTCGAAATCCCACAGAGTATGATCCAAATCGAAAAATATATGTTTTATATTTTTATACATTATTTATTATTTAGTAGAGACGCGATGCTT
>JADGDT010000141.1 GCA_016744755.1 Ichthyobacteriaceae bacterium
AAAAACTTCAAAGGAGGTAGAGTAACTTCAGTTTTTGGGGGTTCTGAAATAAATTTTCAACAAACCGAAATCTCTAATGCAAATGCTACAATAGATGTATTTACAATGTTTGGAGGCTCTAAATTTATTGTTCCGCAAAACTGGAATGTGAAAATAAATATTGTTTCAATATTCGGAGGTTTTAACGATAAAAGATTTTTATCTCCCAAAATTTCTAATCAAGATAACACGCTAATAATAAACGGTTTTACTATTTTCGGAGGAGGAGATGTTAGAAGCTAAAAATATTAAACTCAATAGAAAAAATTGCAAAAAGAACGGATGCTGGGATTATAAAACAACATTCGTTTCTTTTTGACTATGTTTGCTTCTACTTAAACCCTATTTAATAGTTAAATACATGATTAAAACCACTACATATAATTTACTTTTATTACTCTTAATTTTAACTGGAGTAACTAAATTAAATGCACAAGAAAAACAAAAATTATTTATAGACTCTTTGGATAATGCATTTGATGTTAGTCATTACCTGTACGATTTACATGGTTTCCTACCTATAATTTCTCCAATTACCGAACCTGCTATAGGTTATGGTGCTGCATTTGCTGGAGTATTTTTCATCCCGAAAGAAAAAAAAGAAACAAAAAGGTTTCAGATGCCCGATGTAGTTGGCGTTGCAGGTGGACTTACCGAGAACAACACATGGTTTGGAGGGGCAGGATACATGGGTTTTTGGAATGATGATAAAATAAGATACAGAGGTATTCTTGGATATGGCGATATTAAACTAAAATATTTTGGTACAGGTGGAGGAAATGGAAAATATATTGATTTTTCTATTGCTAGTTATTTTCTCCTACAACAAGCTGTGTTTCGTATCAAAGAAAGTAATTTCCTTATGGGAGGAGTTTATCAATTTAGTAATTCTACTGTAACACTATTTGAGAATAGTGATTTAATAAAACCTAGAGATAAAAAATTAAATAATAGTGGAATTGGAATAATTACAGAATACGAAAAACTTGACAACGTATTTTCTCCAACCCAAGGAATTAGGATTAACGCAACTTACAATCAATACAGCGAAGTAATAGGGAGTGATACTAATTTTGGAAAATTGTCTACGTTCATGTATTACTACAAACCTTTATTCTCCGATAGGTTGATTTTCGGGCTAAGACTAGAATCTCAATTAGCTGTTGGAGATATTCCTTTTTACATGCTACCCTTTGTTAGCCTCAGAGGTGTACCCGCAATGCGTTATCAAGGAGAATTAACCGCTCTAATAGAAACTGAAGAGCAATTTATGATAAACGATAGGTGGAGCATTGTAGGATTTGCAGGATATGGGAGAACTGCAAAATCTTTAGATGAAATAGATTTGGGCTCCAATGCTTGGAATGCTGGTACAGGATTTAGATATTTAATAGCAAGAGCTTTTGGATTAAGAATGGGAGCAGATGTAGCTAAAGGCCCCGAGCAATGGGCTTTTTATGTAGTTGTAGGCACTTCATGGATGAGATAGATTTTTCAAATACATAAATAAAAACATAGTATCACCTATTAGGTGATAATCTTGTTGAAGTAACTAACAAAATCATTATATTCGCAAAATAGTTTTATAATATTAATATTACCTTATTTGTTCTTAACATTAATATATAAAGCTATTACAAACAAAAAGATAAACAATAAATCTAATTAATTCTCGTTATAGATTAAATTCAAAACAATTTAAAACACAAAAATTCATGAAAAAGAGATTTTTACTTTTTGGAATAACACTTGCTGCAATGGTAACAAGTTGTTATGGACCCAACGACAGTGTTTACACTGAAGAGCTAGATGTGGTATACACACAAAAGAAAGATGGATATGACTTTGCTACAAAAGACTATTTCTATGTTGCAGATACTATAATGTATATTGATAGCAAAGGGAATATAACTAGAAATCCTAATAGAAGAGGTGAATATGAAGATGTTACTAAACGAGAAGCAGAGGCGTTAATTGAAAATGTTAAAAGTAGTATGAAGTTACTTGGGTGGGATGAAAACCCCAATGCAAATCCTACTGATGATGGAGCTACTTTTGTAAAGACTGCATTTATGGATATCGTAATAAGTAAAACTACATATGTAGGTGGTGGATACTATCCTGGTTATTGGTATTGGCAACCTTATTATTACACTTACTCTACAGGTTCTGTTGTAGTTAGCATGTTTGAGGTGAATACTGCTCCAAAACCTGGAGACCCTGCTTACAATCTTATCTGGGAGAATTTTTTAAGTGGATACACTAGAAATGGAATAGATGTACACTACGTAAACCAAGGTGTTAATCAAGGATTTCGTCAGTCACAAGATTACTTAGCTAAGCCAACACCAAGAAATTAATTACCATTAGAAAAAAAATATTAGATATGAAAAAAGTACTAGTTATAGCAATATTATTTTTTGGTGGTATTATTACTGCCAATGCACAGTACAACTCATTTTGGAGTTTCAACTGGCAAATGAGTCAAGGAGTGGGTGATGTTAATGAGTACGCCAATGAATTTAGCCCTAGAGGGTTTGAGGTGGAGGCAAAGTACTTTATTAGTCCACAAATAGCAATTGGAGGAAAATTTGCATGGAATGGTATCTACGAAAAGAAAACTCGTGACACCTACGAATACAACGAAAATCTATCAATAAATTCTATTCAACGTAGATACTTATATAGCATGCCAATGATGGTAAATGCTTCTTGGTTTCCTTTGGAGTACGATAATGAGAATACTTTCTTCCCATACATAAGTGTAGGAGCGGGGACTATTTATACTGAACAAGAAACAGACAATGGACTTTACTATTCTTCAAACTCTCAATGGTCGTTTGCAGTAAATCCTGAGATAGGTACTATCATTAAATTTGGAGATGCTTTTGGGCTTAATCTAAAAGCAGGTTATACTTATGGTACTTTCAATTCTCTTGAAGGTAGTATGGACGGTAAGTTACCTACAATAGAAAACTATGGAATGATGAACTACTCAGTTGGGTTCACATTTATGTATTAGAATAAAATCAGATAGAAGACGGAAGTCCGATGTCTGAAGTTTATAAAATATAAAAACCTCTCTAAATTAATTTTAGAGAGGTTTTTTTTATCAATTACCCTTACTAGTGTTTTTATTAAATAAGCCCTGCCCTTTTTAACAAAGCATCAACCTTAGCATCTTTACCTCTAAATTTGCGGTAAAGCTCAGCAGGATGCTCCGATCCTCCTTTGCTAAGAATATTCTCCTTAAAAAGTGTAGCAATTTCCTTGTTAAAGATCCCTTTTTCTTTGAAGAACTCAAAAGCATCAGCATCCAAAACTTCTGCCCATTTGTAAGAGTAGTATCCAGATGAATATCCTCCTTGAAAAATATGTGAGAATGCTACTGAAGAACAAGTATCCGAGTTATAAGGATAAAGACTTGTGTTTTTTGTAGCTTCAAATTCAAACTCTCCTACTCTTTCTATTTTATCTGTTTCAGTATTATTATGCCAAGCCATATCTAATAACCCAAAATTAAGCTGACGCAATGTCTGCATCCCTTCCATGAAGTTTGAAGTTTCCTTAATCTTTTGAATTAAATTTTCAGGTATAGTTTCTCCTGTTTTGTAATGCTTAGCAAATAGATCTAAAGCTTCTTTCTCGAAACACCAATTCTCGAATACCTGAGATGGCAACTCTACAAAATCCCAATAAACACTTGTTCCCGAAAGGCTCTCGTATTTTACTTGCGAAAGCATTCCGTGTAAAGCATGCCCAAATTCGTGAAACAAAGTTGTTACTTCCTGAAATGTTAATAAAGACGGTTCAGTTTCCGTAGGTTTAGTGAAATTACAAACTATTGAAACATGTGGTCTTTCGTTTACTCCCTTTACAATTCGTTGATCCTTATAAGATGTCATCCAGGCACCTCCTCGTTTTCCTTCGCGAGGGAAGAAATCAGCATAAAAAATGGAAACTAGATTGTCTTCGAGATCAGTAACTTTATATGTTTTTACATCTTGGTGATACTTATCTATATTACCTATCTCTTCGAATTTAATATCGTAAAGCCTTCCTGCAATAACGAAAACTCCATCAATTACATTTTCTAATTTGAAATATGGTTTTAACTCTTCACTGTCGAAATCAAACTTCTCTTTCTTTAATTTTTCGGTATAAAATGATGCATCCCACGATTCTAATTTTTCAGGTCCATCAATTGATTTAGCAAAATAAGATAAAGCATTAAATTCTTTTTCTGCTGCAGGTTTAGCTTTTTCCAATAAATCGTTAAGAAAAGTAGAAACTGTATCTGGCGATTGCGCCATTCTTTCCTCAAGAACAAAATCAGCATGAGTCTTATACCCCAAAAGTTCTGCGCGTTTCTGCCTAAGTTTAACTATCTCTAGTACAATACTAGAGTTATCTTTATCTCCCTTAAAAGCACGAGATCCGAAAGCTATAGATACTTCTTTTCGTAACTCACGGTTAGTCGCATATTTCAAAAAAGGCACGACACTGGGGAAATCAAGGTTTATTATCCATCCTTCTTTGTCTTTACTTTTAGCAATAACCTTAGCCGCGTCTTTTGCCGATTGTGGCAATCCGTCTAAATCATTTACATCAGTTAAGTGAAGTTCATAAGCGTTGGTTTCGGCAAGAACATTCTCTCCAAAATTTAAAGACAACTTAGAAAGCTGAGTGTCAATTTCTCTTAGTTTATCCTTATCGGCATCGCTTAGTTTAGCTCCATTTCTAGAAAACCCTTTATATGATTTTTCTAACAAACGCATCTGAACTACATCTAAGCCAAATGAAGTTTTATTCTCGTAAACTGAATTTATTCTTTCGAAAAGTTTAGAGTTAAGTCTAATGTCGTTAGAATACTCTGTTAACAATGGCGAAAGCTCTTGTGCTATTTTCTGAATCTCATCGTTAGTCTCTGCACTGTTCAGATTAAAAAAAATTGTAGAAATACTTCCCACAAGTTCACCCGAATACTGCATAGCCTCAACTGTATTTTCGAATGTTGGAGTTTCTTTGTTTTCAATAATATTATCTACCTCAGCCTTCCCAATTTTGATAGCTTCTTTTAAAGCTGGCAAAAAGTGTTCTTCCTTAATCACCGAAAAAGGAACTGTTCCGTATGGAGTATTATATTTTTCTAAAAGTGGATTTTTCATATTTCAATGTTCAATTAACAATGTTAAATTATCAATGTTCAATTATCAATGTTCAATTATCAATGTTAGATTATAGATGTGTAGCTATCAATGAACAATTAAGAATAAGAAGTTCTCGATATATCAACTATATACCGTGGACTGTTAACTACTAACTGATAATTGTTAATTATTAATTGATTTTGCCCCTTCAATTACCTTAACCTTCAACTCTTCTTTGAAAGAAATTATTCTATTTCTCACTTCCTCGTTTTGAGATCCTAAAATCTGAGCGGCAAGAATACCTGCATTTTTAGCACCATCTAGAGCAACAGTAGCAACAGGAACACCTCCTGGCATTTGTAAAATAGAAAGAACTGAATCCCAACCATCAATTGAGTTTGACGATTTTACAGGAACTCCAATTACTGGTAATGGAGACATTGCAGCTACCATTCCTGGTAAGTGTGCCGCTCCACCTGCTCCAGCAATAATTGCATTTATTCCACGAGTGTGAGCATTTTTAGCATAATTCCAAAGTTTATCGGGTGTACGGTGGGCTGAAACTATATCAACCTCTGTTTCTATCCCCAACTCCTTTAACACGTCTATTGCTTGTTGCATTATTGGAAGATCTGATGTGCTTCCCATTATTATTCCTATTTTCATTTTTTATGGCTTTTAGCTATTGGCTGTTATCCTTTAGCATTAAAAAATTAACATCTATAATCTTGTACAGACGTAATGCTTTGTATCTCTACAAATTCAATTCGTTTGCAATTACTTCTACCATTTTATTAAACTCTACTTTATCATAAAGCCTAGATAAGAAGATGATTTTACCCTTTTTGTCGATAACAATATTTCTTGTTACACCTGCTTTAGGCAAAGTGTATTTAGCGAATAATCCCCCATCAACATCCATAGCAACAGGATAAGTAATTCCTGTTTTAGCAATAAATGGTTTTATCCTTTCTGATTTCTCTTTTAAATCTACAGCTATCAAAACAAAATCATTTCCCTTGAAACGTTGCCAAACTTCTTTTTCTAAATGAGGCATCTCTTCTCTACAAACACTACACCACGAAGCTGTGAATTGTAAAACAACAACCCTACCCTTTAAACTTTCTGAAGTTACTTCTCCTCCATTCAGAAGTTGTAGATTCATACTTGGTGCTCGTTGTCCTACTTTTACTCTATATCCTCTTGAACTATTTTCTTGTGCTGTACAAGAAATTAAAGATAAGGTAATTACTATTATTAAAAGTACTTTATTCATAAATGAAGATAATTAGATATGATATACATTATATCTGTTTTTTTTGAGATATGAGATGATTACATATCTCTACTCTTAGATGTGAAATATCTCCGTTCTTAGACGCGAAGCATCGCGTCTCTACGGGATATTGTTACAAACAAATAACTTTTATTTTCTTTTTTACTTGCGCTGCAATTTCTCTTGCTTTACTTAAATCATTATCCACAATCGTTACGTGACCCATCTTTCGGAATGGGCGTGTTTGTTTTTTTCCGTAGATGTGTGGAGTAACTCCTGGCATTGCCAAAATTTCGTTTATTCCATCGTAAACTACATCTCCTGTAAATCCTTCTTCTCCAACAAGATTCACCATAACTGATCCAACTTTGCTATCAGTCTTTCCTAAAGGTAAATCTAAAATAGCACGGATGTGTTGCTCGTATTGCGATGTATATGACCCTTCTATAGAGTAATGCCCTGAGTTATGTGGACGTGGAGCAACTTCGTTTATAATAATTTCGTCATCTACTGTTTGAAACATTTCTACTGCAAGTAATCCGGTTGACCCTAATTTTTTAGCAGTATCAATAGCAATGGCTCTAGCTTTCTTAGCAACATCATCGCTAATTCTAGCTGGGCAAATAACATATTCTACTTGATTTGCAGTTGGGTGAAATTCCATTTCTACCACTGGATAACTAACTA
>JADGDT010000023.1 GCA_016744755.1 Ichthyobacteriaceae bacterium
CAGAATCTGTTTCATCTAAAATAGCAAGAGTTGGCTCTAGCATAGCCATCTGGAAAATTTCGTTTCTCTTTTTCTCTCCTCCCGAAAAACCTTGGTTTAAAGATCGAGATAAGAATTTCCTATCTAATTCTAGTAAAGCAGATTTTTGTTTTATAAGTTTCAAAAGCTTAGAAGGACTTATATCTTCCTTTCCTTGTGAAGCTCTTTTTGCATTAATCGCAGCTTTAATAAAATTAGTTACTGTTACACCAGGAATTTCAACAGGATGTTGGAAGGACATAAAGATACCCTTGTTAGCTCTTTCTTCTGGAGCAAGCTCGTTTATCACTTCTCCTTGAAACTCTATAGTACCACCATCTACATCAAATGTATTTTTACCTGCAATAACTGCCGAAAGTGTACTTTTTCCAGAACCATTTGGTCCCATAACTGCATGTACTTCTCCTGGTTTTATTTCGAGGTTTAATCTTTTCAATATTTCTTTGCCATCTATCGAGGCACTTAAATCTTTTATTTTTAACATAACAAAATGTTGTTTATTCGTTTATTTGTTTACTATATCATTTCGACTAAGCGACAGTGCATGGAGAAATCTATTCTAGTAGAGATATCTCCACTATGTTCATTTCATTCTCTTCATTAGATATGACGTATAATGTTATCCTACAGACCCCTCTAGCGAAATCTCAAGTAATTTTTGAGCTTCAACAGCGAATTCCATAGGTAGTTTATTTAGTACTTCTTTACCAAAACCATTTACAATTAATGCAACTGCTTTTTCTGTGTCAATACCACGCTGATTGCAGTAGAATAATTGATCTTCAGATATTTTTGAAGTTGTTGCTTCGTGCTCGATATGAGATGTAGAATTTTTAGCTTCGATATAAGGGAAGGTGTGAGCTCCACAAGTATCTCCCATCAACAACGAATCACACTGGCTAAAGTTTTTTGTGTTTTTTGCATTTGGAGCAATCTTTACCAGACCTCGGTAGCTGTTTTGTGAATTACCTGCCGATATACCTTTCGAAATAATTGTACTCTTGGTATTGTTTCCAAGGTGAATCATTTTTGTGCCAGTATCTGCTTGTTGGTAATTATTTGTTACAGCAATCGAATAAAATTCGCCTACAGATCCATCTCCTTTTAAAATTGTAGAAGGATATTTCCACGTTACAGCAGAACCAGTTTCAACCTGTGTCCACGAAATTTTAGCATTTTTTTCTGCTAAAGCTCTTTTTGTAACGAAATTGAAAACTCCCCCTTTACCTTCTTTATTTCCAGGGTACCAGTTCTGAACAGTAGAGTATTTTATTTCGGCATCCTCCATAGCTATTAATTCTACAACAGCTGCGTGAAGTTGGTTTTCATCTCGTTGAGGAGCAGTACAACCTTCTAGGTAACTTACTCTAGCACCTTTGTCGGCAATAACAAGTGTTCTTTCGAACTGACCTGTACCGCTTTCGTTAATTCTAAAATATGTAGAAAGTTCCATTGGGCATAAAACACCTTCAGGGATATAACAGAAAGATCCGTCAGTAAATACAGCAGAATTTAATGCCGAATAGAAATTGTCTTTCACCGGAACAACTGATCCCATATATTTTCTAACTAATTCAGGATGTTCTTTTATAGCATCTGAAATACTCATGAAAATAATTCCTTTTTTTGCAAGAGTATCTTGGAAAGTAGTTTTTACAGAAACAGAATCCATTACTACATCTACTGCAACGGCAACTCCCGAAAGTCTTTTTTGTTCGTCTAAAGAAATTCCTAAACGTTGGAAAGTATCTAGTAACTCAGGATCTACTTCATCTAAACTTTCTAATTCAGGCTTAGGTTTTGGAGCTGAGTAGTAAGAAATATCTTGGAAGTTAGGAGTAGGATAATCTACATGTGCCCAATTAGGTTCTTCCATTTCTTTCCATGCTTTGAATGCGTTTAATCTCCATTCTAGCAACCATTCTGGCTCTTCTTTTTTAGCCGAAATTCCACGAATAACATTTTCGTTCAAACCCTTAGCAAATGTGTCAGACTCTATGTCTGTTACAAATCCGTATTTGTAGTCATTTGATGTTAATTCATCTATAATTTTATCTTCTTCTTGTTTTGCCATAAAGCTAAGCTTCAATTTATATCGTTTTCACGACTTAAAAAACTTAAAATTTTAAAATCCAAATAGTTAGTATTTATATTTAGATTTAATATAAATAAAGTTTTGTATTTAGGTCGCAAATGTAATGATTTTAGAGGTAATAGCCTTTAATCTTATGATGAATTGCTATTCTAATGTTTTATTTGAAAATAGAGCAAATCTATAGTGGGTCTTGAGTTGTTGAATTGTTTAACTGTTAAACAGTTTAACTGAAGAGAGGAGGTGTGTTTATTGAAAAAATATGATAATTTTGTAACATCAAACATCAAACATCAAACATCAAACATCAAACATCAAACATCAAACATCAAACATCAAACATCAAACATCAGTATGGAAAGTGTATTGCAGTACGACGATAATTATTTTATGAGGAAAGCTTTGGAGGAAGCAGAGTATGCAATGGAGATGGGAGAAGTACCTGTTGGAGCGATTATAGTTGCTAATAATCAGATTATTGCAAGAGCTCATAATCTTACTGAAACATTGAATGATGTAACTGCTCATGCCGAGATGCAAGCAATTACAGCTGCAGCAGATGCAATAGGAGGGAAGTATCTGAAAGATTGTACCATGTATGTAACTATGGAGCCTTGCCAGATGTGTGCCGGGGCTTTGTATTGGACTCAGATTAAAAGAGTGGTTTTTGGAGCATCTGACGAAAAGCGGGGTTATAGAAATATGGGTACTCAAATTCATCCTAAAACAGAAGTTACACAAGGAATAATGGTAGAGGAGTGTTCTAGTATTGTAACAGACTTTTTTAAGAAAAAGAGATAGAGGGTTTCATTAAGCTGGTTCGGCTCTGGTTCGGCTCTGGTTCGGCTCTGGTTCGGCTCTGGTTCGGCTCCGCTCACCAACCACGCTCACCAACCACGCTCACCAACCGCGCTCGCCAACCGCGCTCACCAACCACGCTCACCAACCACACTCAGGAATAAAGTTCAAATCTGGTTCGATTCTGGTTCGATTCTGGTTCGGCTCTGGTTCGGCTCTGGTTCGGCTCTGGTTCGGCTCTGGTTCGGCTCTGGTTCGGCTCCGCTCACCAACCACGCTCACCAACCGCGCTCACCAACCGCGCTCACCAACCACGCTCACCAACCACGCTCACCAACTATACCCACTAATCAAGTTCACTGTCTTATGGTAAACAAGGACAAAATGAAAAAAGTTTAAAGTCAAAAATTTAAAGTCAAAAGTTAAAAGTCAAAAGTTAAAAGGTAGAAATATGATTTTTTAATTTTGCAACACGCAACACGCAACACGCAACACGCAACACGGTTTCTGAGCGTAGCCGAAGGACGTAACTAGCAACACGCTCTACAACATAGAAACAATCAATTTTAATCCAAAGAATATCAAAACAGAACCTAGAATTTTATTTATTAAACCTTCTTGTTTTAAGTATATCGATTTTATTTTAGGTTTTGTAAAGAAGTAGGCTACTAGGCCAAACCAAATAAATGTAATTAAAATCATTATTAGTCCAATTCCAAAAGATAGAGATTTAGGAGAATCAGGAGAAATCACAACTGTAAAAATACTGATGAAATAAAGTGCTGCTTTTGCATTTAGTAGGTTGGTAATTATACCCATCTTAATTGCTTCAAAAATTGATATTTCTTGTACTTGTTCTACCTCCGATTTATTCTTTTTTACCTCTAACTTTGATTTGATTATCCCAAATGCTTGTAGCCCAATGAAGATTAGATAGATTGCTCCTAGCACTTGAACAACGTTCATCAACCACGGATTATTATCAATGTACTGTACTCCAAAAATACTGTAAGAGATATGGAATATATTCCCCAAAGCAAAACCTAAGCCTGTGTAAATTCCAATTTTGCGTGAGTATTGGAGTGTATTTTTTATCTCTAAGAAAAAGTCAGGCCCTGGAGAACTAACTGCTAGCATGTGTATTAGAACTACTGCTAGAGTTTCGTTTAAATACTCCATTATTACTCTTTGGGTCTGATTATAGGATTGTACAATTCAGGATGTTTACCTGTTACATTCTTATAGAAATCTTGAATTATTTTGAAGTCAGCATCCATATCATCAGTAGGAGTAACTAATTTTCCTATTCCAATTTCTTTGGTCTTATAATCTAAAAATCCTAAAGCTATAGGTACTTCTGCTTTTTTAGCAATATGATAAAATCCTGTTTTCCATTTTTCAACGTACGATCTTGTCCCCTCTGCAGGTACAATTAGTACAAGATTATCTCTATTTTCTAATAATTCACTTGCATAATCTACAAGATTACTGCCTTTACTTCTATCAACACCTATGGCTCCCATAGAACGTAGAATCCCACCTAAGAAAGATTTTGTATAGCTGTCTTTGATAAAAAAACCTATATTAGTTTCATACTTCCAAAAGGTAAGTATGGTATAAGGGAAGTCCCAATTACTTGTATGAGGAGCTGCAATTATAACACACTTGTTAACGTTATTAAGAGTATCAAAAGATGTTTTCCAACCAAAAAGCTTGAGTAATATTGATGCTATTATTTTTTTCATATAGTTTTAAGACAAAAGTAAAAGTATTAATGTAAAAGGATTTTGCAAAAGTAGAAAGTTTTAAGACAAAAGGCAAAAGTTACTTCTTCTATGTATTTTTACTGTTCTTATACATTGGTTTGACTCTGGTTCGACTACGCTCACCAACCACGTTATTCAATCACGTTCATAAACTAAGATCATCAACCACACTTATAAATTACACATGGTAAGAAAACAAAGCCAAAATTTAATTGTCAATCTATTATTCTTCGAAATATTCATCTTTGAAACCTATAAGATATAATTTCTTTTTTGCTCTGGTAACTGCTGTGTAAAGCCACCTTAAGTATTCTTTATCAATCTCTCCTGTAGGGAGCCAAGCTTGCTCAACAAAAACATTACTCCACTGTCCACCTTGCGATTTATGACAAGTTACAGCGTAGGCAAATTTAACTTGAAGTGCATTAAAATATGGATTTTCTTTTACTTTTTTATATTTCTTGGATTTACTTTTCTCGTCTTCGTAATCTTTGTTAACTTCCTGATAAAGCTTATTGCTCTCCTCGTATGGTAACGATGGACCATCAACAGTTAGTGTATCTAGCATTATTACAGTTTCAAAACTTGCCTCATCAGGATAATCTACTAACTGTACTTCAACTTCGGCAAACCGGAATCCATATAATTCTTTTATGGATTGTATTCTTAATACTTCAATAGTATCGCCATTAGCAATAAATCCAGGAGCTGATGTTGAATCTAGCCAAAAGTAATTGTTCTTTACAACCATAAGAATATCACCTGTAGCAATTTCGTTTTCGAGCATACGAATTTGAGCTCTGATTTGTTGATTGTACAAATTTGCCCTTTTGTTTGATCTTACAATAATTGTAGTATCTTCAATTCCAGCATTAGAGTAACTATCAGCAATAGCACTTTCAATGTCGTACCCGTCAGTTAACCTGATAACTTCAGTCTGGTTATCAAGATTGAATTTAAAATCATCGAAATAATTATTCTCTTGATTGAATCTTAAAGTAGTTGCATTTTTCAAAATACCAGAATCAGCATCTTGCCTAAGAACTTCTTTAAGTTGGAATTCTAGCACTTTTTTGTTGTATCTAAGCGATAGGTTATTTGCATCAAGAGCTGGGCTGATATCGAGGTGTACAGGAGGAAGTTGAGCTTCGTCGCCAATAAAGATAATCTTACATCTCTTTCCGCCATCAACAAATTCCATAAAATCATCTAGTAATGATCCACCTGCAAACATTTTACCATCAATTTGAGTGTCAGGAATCATAGATGCTTCATCAACAATAAAAATTGTATCTGCGGATGTGTTATTTTGTTTTACAAACTTAACACCAATATCGCTACTAGGTTTTGGTTTGTAGATTCTACGATGTATTGTGAATGCTTTCTTCTTTGAATACGATGCAATTACTTTAGCAGCTCTACCTGTAGGGGCAAGTAATGCGGATTTCTTTTTTACATGCCAAAGTAAATTTACTACAGTAGAAATTACTGTAGTTTTTCCAGTACCAGCATATCCCTTTAACAGTAACAATTCGTCCTTATCATCAGAAAAAATATACTTTGATATACCTCTTATAAGTTCGTGTTGATCTTTTGTAGGGGTGAAAGGAAATCTACTTATGATTAATTTTTGAAATTTATCTGCATCCATAAAAATAAAATACAAGCGCGTAAAAAGCTTGTTTTAATGATTTTAAAAGCTGTTTGTTATAGTTTTTCATTGAAGACACAAAGTTACCTAATATATTATATATTGATAGTTGCTTAAAAACTTTTATGATTAAAAAAAAATTGTAGATTTGCAGGATTAAGTGAATGAAATTTTAGTAAACAACATAATAACAATTAAAGCTTAGAGATGAAAATTTTAAGAATACTTCTTTGGATTCCTATTGCGTTTTTAGCGTATATCGTTTATAGTTCAGTAATGGATCCTATTCAGTTTGGCATTGAGAAACAAGCTCGTTACACAGATGCTATTGGTAACTTAATCGATGTTCGTAAATCGGAGATTGCATACAAATCTGTAAATGGTAAATTTACAAACAATTGGGATAAGCTAGTTGAATTTGTAGATTCAGGGAAATTTACCCTTGTTTCTAGAAGAGATACAAGTTTTATGGATTACAATGAAACTTATCGTATGGATATGCTTAAAGAGGAGATAATAATTGATACTTTAGGGGTTGTTTCTGTAAGAGATTCATTGTTTAAAACTAGTCTTTCTTATAAAACAATGATGAATGTACCTCATACTGATGGTATGAAATTTGAATTGAAGACTACAGTTGTCAATAAAAATGGGATAAAAGTACCTGTATTTGTTGCACGTATTAAGAAAGCAGATTTGTTGAATGGTTTGAATTCTCAATTAGTACAAGAGGCTGTTGATGCTTTTGATGTGAAAGGACTTTATTTACAAGTTGGAGACTTAGAGCAATCAAGTGTTAGTGGAAACTGGCCTAAACCTTACGAGCCAGGGTTTAAAACTGGTAAAGCAAAAAAATAAGATACAAAAAGATGCAACTGATTTCGAACTATGTTGATACCTGTTTTACACAATGTTGATAAATCGTTAGAGTCAGACCATTTTAAGAAATTAATATTATCCATCCAGTTAAAGCTGGATGGATTTTCTTTTTCTATACTTAACCAAGAACTGAATAAAGTTGTAGCCATTGTAGACCATAAGTTTGAAGATGCTAAGCATCCATTACAACTTTTAGAAAAAATTAAGGATATTTATAAAGAGAGTTCATTGTTAAATATGAATTTTTCTCAGGTAAAGGTATCTCATGTTAATAGAATTTCTACCCTTGTACCTATTGCCTTGTTTGATGATGATAATTTAAGGACATACCTCGAGTTTAACCATAAGTTATTGGAAAATGAATATATTACCTTCGACTTAACAAATACCGAAGACATTGCTAATGTTTATTCTCCATTTACGGTTGTAAATGATTTCTTTTTCGAGAAATATGGAGAGTTTACTTTTAAACACTTTTCAAGTGTTTTGATTGATAATTTTATAGATCAATCAAGTGTAAATCAAGAATTGAAAATGTTTGTACATGTGCAGAGCAATCAATTTGAGATTGTTGTGGTAGAAAATAAAAAGTTGATACTTTACAATTCATATCAATATAAAACAAAGGAAGACCTAGTGTATTACATCTTATTTGTTGCAGAGCAGTTAAGACAAAATCCAGAAGATTTTGACCTTGAGCTTTATGGAGAAATAGAACCTTACTCTGAGATTTACGCTTTAATTTACAAGTATGTAAGAAACGTATATTTTGGTAAAAGATTAGATAAACATCAATACTCGCATGAGTTAGATGGTATTAATGAGCATGATTTTTTTGTATTAATAAATCAATAGAATTACACAGATGAGAATTATTTCAGGAAAACATAGAGGAAAGAAGTTAAGGGCACCAAAAACACTTCCAGTTAGACCAACTACCGATATGGCTAAGGAATCGCTTTTTAATATTCTTAACAATCATTATTACTTTGATGGGGTTAAGGTTCTTGATTTATTTGCAGGTACAGGAAATGTAAGTTTAGAGTTTGCCTCAAGAGGATCGGAAGATGTGACTGCTGTAGATTTGGATTCTGGTTGTATTAAATTTATTAGACAAATGTCTGATGAGCTTAAGTTAGAAGAAGGATTTACAATTGTACAGGAAGATGTTTTCAAGTATTTGAAGAAAGCTAAAGCCAAGTCAAATATTATTTTTGCTGATCCACCTTACGCTTTCGAGCAAGATGAATTTGAATCTATT
Organism: Ichthyobacteriaceae bacterium; assembly: GCA_016744755.1. Taxonomy (GTDB): domain Bacteria; phylum Bacteroidota; class Bacteroidia; order Flavobacteriales; family JADGDT01; genus JADGDT01. Next base: position 8,487 of record JADGDT010000023.1, read on the forward strand.
CCAAAAATAATATTTGAAAGAGGACTTCTAGAAGAAGGAGGAATGTTGATAGTTGAGCATTTCCAAAAAATGGACTTGTCTCATCTAGAAAATTATAGTTTCAATAGAAAATACGGTTCATCTGTATTTAGTTTCTTCGAATTGCCAGAGAAATAGCAATTACTTATTCATCGTTTTTATTAAGCTGGTCTAGAATATTATATTTAGTTTGTTTTTCTTTCCACCTATCTCTCGCATGTTTTTGCATATCGATTATGGTATCTTTTTCATCCATTATTTCAAGTCCTAGAAGTGTTTCAATAATATCTTCCATTGTTACAATTCCATCTAAACCGCCATATTCATCTACAATTAAGGCTATATGTTCTTTCTTTTCTAGTAGTTTTTCCCATAGGTTATAAAGAACCATGCTATTGGGTACAATGACAATATTACGTTTAATATCTTTCAGTTTTAATTGATGTTGATCTTCTGCTAATTTTTCAAAAACTGTTTGCCTAATAACGTAACCTGTTATATTTTCATCATTATTAGAATATACAGGTATTCTAGAGAATTTTAAATAGTCTTTATTTTTTAGGAAATCATCTAAAAGTATATTTTCAGAAGCAACAGCAACAACAATTCTAGGAGTCATAATTTCTGTTACTTTCACATTTTTAAGCCTAAGTAAATTTTGAATTATTTTATGCTCTTTTTCGGTAAAAATACCTTCATCTGTACCTATGCTTGCCAATGCGGCAATTTCTTCCCTGCTAGTTGTTTGTTCGTTATTGTTTTTAGAAATAACTCTGGTGATAACAGATGAAATTACAACTAACGGATAAGTAATAACTATCATTCCTTTAATCGTATAAGCTGTAATTTTAGTTATGCTCCTCCAATACCTAGCACCTATGGTTTTTGGGATAATTTCGGTTAAAACTAAAATCAGTATTGTCAATATTGCAGATACAATTCCAAAATATGATTCGCCATATATTTTTACAGCTTGAGCTCCTACTCCTGCTGCACCAACTGTATGGGCTACGGTATTCAAAGATAAGATAGCAGATAATGGTTTGTCAATATTTGTTTTTAGGTCAAGAAATATTTTAGCCCAAGGTTTTCCATCTTCATGTTTTACGATAAGGAAAGATTTGGGAGTAGAAAGCAAAACTGTTTCCATTATAGAGCATAGAAATGAAACAAATAATGCAAGGAATAAATAGGCTAAAAGAGTTATCATATTTTTTTTATCAAAGATACATTATTATGGGTTTATTCCATTTATAGTGGATAATTTAAATACTAATTTTTTTAAAAAGCATAATTTGTTCATTTTCTTAATTTAAGTACTTGTTTTTATTGGTTTTCATGATTGCTTCGCAGGAGCTTGCCCAAAGAAAACGAACCAAAAGGATAGCCACGACAAGGATATTCCTCAAATTACCTTTTTAGTAACCCACTACAAACGGCATTGAGCCATTATTATTATTATTATGTATTAACATTAACCTTAGCTCGTATAACATTGCTGTAATGTATAACTTTTATCATCTCGTGGTCTAAGTTTTTTCTTAAAAAGCTCCAAGTGGATGGCAATTTGAGTCTCGCAAAGTCGCAAAGACGCTACATAACTACATAGGCATAGGTAGCAAAGTCTATAAATCTTAGTTTAGAGAATAATAACTCTCCATGCGCTGTAGTTAGTCGAGATTAAGTAGCAAAATGTCTTTAATTCCGCCAACAACTCTATCTAAATCATCCTGACTTAAGTTAGACCCTGAAGGTAGACAAAGTCCAACATCAAATAAAAATTCTGAAGTTCTATCACCATAAAAAGGGTATTTCTCAAAAACAGGTTGCATGTGCATGGGTTTCCACAGCGGTCGAGTTTCTATATTTTGTTTTTCGAGAGCAAGTCTAACATCCTCGCGAGTTTTTCCGTTAAACTTTTTAGGATCAATGGTTATACAAGTCAACCAACGGTTAGAGTAGGTGTCATCAAATTCTTTTATAAATTCAATTCCATCTACATCTAGTTCATTTTTATAAAATTCAAAATTACCTCTTCGTAGTTTTACGTGCTTATCTAGTATTTCTAACTGACCAACACCTATGGCAGCACTTACGTTGCTCATTCTGTAGTTGTAACCTATTTGTGTATGCTGATAATGAGGAGCGTTATCTCTGGCCTGTGTAGCAAGGAACTTAGATTTAGATATGTATTCTTCATTTGTAGATACCAATGCTCCACCTCCAGAAGTAGTAATTATTTTGTTCCCGTTGAAAGAGAATATTCCCATCTCTCCAAATGTTCCCAGAGCTTTGCCTTTGTAGGTTGCACCTAATGCCTCAGCAGCATCTTCAATTAATGGAACATCATATTTATTGGCAATAGCAATTATCTCATTAACTTTAGCCGCTCCTCCGTAAAGGTAAACTAGTATTATAGCTTTTGGCTTCTTGCCTTTTGAAACCCTATCTTTTATTGCTTCCTCCAAATATTCTGGAGACATGTTCCAACTTTCATTTTCCGAATCTACGAATACAGGAGTAGCGTTAACGTAAGTAATTGGATTTGCCGAAGCAGCAAAAGTGAAAGATGAACAAATTACTTCGTCACCTTCTCCAATATCGAGTAACATTAAAGCTAAATGTAAGGCAGCCGTTCCCGACGATAAAGCTGCAACTTTACTGCCACCAATATATTTTTGAATGTCTTCTTCAAATTTATTTAAGTGAGGTCCAATAGGAGCAATCCAGTTTGTGTCGAAAGCCTCAGTTACGTATTTGTATTCATTGCCAGACATGTGTGGCGATGATAGCCATATTTTTTTCATTGCTTTGTGTTTATTTGTGAATGTGTAGATTAGAGCTTTAAAAGAGTAAAGATTTATAGAGATAGTTTATTTGGGTTTTGAAGAACATTAAATACTGTTAATATCTCAACAATATTTTCTGATTTATATATTTTATAAAAAAGCAAATTGTGTTTTGTCAGAGGAACCTTAAAAATATTATATTGTTTTTGGTATGAAATAAAAACTTCAGGCATATTTTCTAGTTGTGATAATAGTTTGTCTAGTTTATTTTGGAATACAGAAACCTCTTTTAAGCTCCAATCATTTGAAAAGTAATTCATTATGTTTAGAATTTCAGACTGAGCTTTTTTTGAAATGATTACTTTATAAACCATATTTTTCTCTAGTTTCTTCTAGGAAAGAACCAAATTCTTGATAGTTGCCATTAGCAATATCATCCAATCCTTCTTGTATTGCATTTTCTAAACGTGAAGTAGAATCAACATCGTCATACATTTTGGCTAAAGTTTTCACTTCCTCTAAAGTGAAATTATTTGTTTTTCGTTTGTTATAAAATGTTGTTCTGCTGATGTTTAGTTTTGTTAGAATGTATTCTAATTTATAAGGACCATTACTAATAAATTCTAATAATTGTTTTACCCGATCTTCATATTGTACAATTTCTAGATACATAGTTGTTTAGATTTTAACACAAATATAGTTAAAATATTGAACGTATTAATCAAATACAATGATTGAATCTGTAAAATTAAAGTACTCTACCAGGGTTCCCTACAACAGTCACGTTATCGGGTACATTTTTTATTATTACTGTTCCAGCTCCAATTGTAACCCATTTTCCAACTTTAATACCTGGAATAATAGTAGCACCTGCTCCTATGTGAGATCCTTCTCCAATACTTACACTACCACATAAAGTTGCATTTGGAGATATATGTACATAATTTTCAAGAATACAATCGTGATCTATTGAAGATGCAGTATTAATAATACAGTGTTTGCTTATTTTAGTTGAAGAATTTATAACTGCGCCTGCCATTACTACTGTTCCTTCTTCAATTTCTACTGTAGGATCTATTATTGAATTTGGGTGAATAGCTTTACTAAATCTAGTATTCAATTTATCGGCAACTAATTTTCTAGTTTTGTTGTTTCCTATAGAAATAATGAAGGTGTCATCTTTATCTATTTCAGAAGGATGTGATATTCTAATTCCCAATATATCACTAACATCTTTACTATCGTCAAATATTTTGGATATTTTCTGTTTAGATTTATTTAGAATGTCTATTATCACTTTAGCGTGACCACTTGCTCCGTATAGGTTCATATTTTAATCTGTAAATTTATTTCGTATTGTATCTAAAACTCCATCAGTATCATCAAACACAAAATGGTTTTCAAATCTAATAATTTTAAATTCCATTTCCACTAAATCCTTATTTCTTAAGAAATTTTTTTCTAGAGCTATTGGGCTGAAGAATTTAGAAATAGTTGAGATAGAAATAGTGAAAGTGTGAAGGGATGATATTTATAAGATAATTGGGATTTATTTACTCATCATTAAAGGCTCCATTTTTCAGGGGTTACGAATCATATTTATTAGTTTGCCTTTGATGAAATTATATTTTTCATTTAACTTTTGTAATCGTCATCAGTGATATATTTACATGATAAAGAAAAGTCTAGCCAAACTTGAGTTTCTGTGGCTTCTCCTTCTGCAATAGACAACTTAGAAACAATAGATTTTGGATATCTTCTAAATCTCCATGCCTCAGCAATATTTTCAGATACATATCTTGACGATTTCCTAATCTGATCAGTTAACTAATACAACTCCTCTCTCTACATCCATCTAATCATCACCAGTAAAGACCTCCATAGTAGCTTCACCATCTGCGCTTATACCTTCGCTCTTAAAAACCTTAAATACCGTCATAAAAATAATTTTCAAATCAAGCATAAAAGAAAGATTATCTACATACCAAACATCGTATTCAAATTTCTGTTTCCACGAAATTGTATTTCTTCCATTAACTTGTGCCCAACCAGAAATGCCTGGTCTTACTTTGTGTCTGCGTTTTTGCGTGGTATTGTAAAGAGGTAAGTACTGAACGAGTAGGGGACGAGGACCAATTAAACTCATATCTCCTTTAATTACATTTAATAACTGAGGTATTTCGTCTAAACTTGTTTTCCTTACAAAAGAACCTATAGATGTTAACCTTTCTGCATCAGGTAATAAATTTCCATTAACATCCTTTTGATCTGTCATGGTTTTAAATTTTATTACCCTAAAAATTTTATCAGATTTGCCAGGACGTTGTTGAAAAAAGAATGCTTTCCCTTTGTTGGATATTGCTAAAAGTAATGTTACTAAAAGAAATATTGGAGAAATAAGTAAAAAGGCAAAAGCTGCAAGGCAAAAGTCTAAGGGACGCTTTATGTAGTTATTGTACATTTATTTAGTGTGAGTTAGTGTGAGTTAGTAGGTGTTGATTTAATTGTTGATGAGTTTATTGTTTATATTGTGAAATATAGTTTAAGTTATTTATCCTCATCCCGACCGTAGTGGAGGAATCTTTTTCTTACGAAAAGCTATTTATATTATTGCCAATATATATTTCAACTCTATTTATTGTTATACAGGTATGTTGTGCTTTTATTAACATGGTGTCCATTCTTCACTACTTAATTATTCTATCTTTTTATGAACGGGAGTAGATGGGGGCTTATTTCTTAACTAAACCAAGGAGTCTATTATATTCTTTAAGTAACTCTTCCCAAACAAACTTTTGGTCATATCTATCAATTATCATTTTACGAGAGTTCTTAGCAAGTTTGTCTCTAAGTCCTTTATTGTTGTAAAGAAGTTTCATTTTATCGTAGATGGCTTGTTCATCCTTTACAGGAATTATTATTCCGTTTACACCATCTTCAATAATCTCGTTGCTACCGTTAATATTTGTTACAATAGAAGGCAATTCCAAAGCTCCGGCTTGCATTACTACATTGGGGAATCCTTCTCTGTACGATGGAAAAACAAATACATCTGATGCCGCAAGGAATGGTCTTACATCTTTTTGAAAACCAATACTAATCACATGTTTGTTACTTTCAATTATCTCTTGACTTTGTTTACTTATAGGATCTAGTTTTCTTTCTTCGCCACCTACCAAAAGTAATTTTGCATTGGCATATTTAGCCGAAAGTTTATTGAAAGCAGAAAGCAATTCGTTTATTCCTTTGTCTTTAACTATACGACCAACGAAACAAAAAGTAACACCGTCATTATGAGCGGAACGCTGTGTATTTGAAGAATTTTTTCTATCCTCCAACATGTCTTTCGACTTCGTTGCACTTTGCTCAAGATGACGTTTCGAGAAAAACTCAGTATTTATCCCATTACTACTACCATTGCCAATAACCGTCAGCTTAGATCTAGGTGCTAATCCTTCTTTTTCCATAAACTCTCTAAGAGCATTAGAATTAGGATAAACATTTGTTGCACTCCACGAAGTTAAACGTTCTACAAAATTAAGGACTTTACGTTTTATACCAGTAGCTTCCATCAGTGGTAAACCTGCCACTGTGTGCATGCGTATTGGTATTCCTGAGAGTTTTGCAGCAAGCATTCCTACTACACCAGCTTTGGGTGTGTGAGTATGTACAATTTTCGGCTTTTCTTTTCTGAAATATTTATAGGTAAGCCAAAGAGCTTTCAAATCTGTAAGAGGAGATATTGTTCGGGTATATGGAAAAGTTTTTACGACTATACCAGTATCTTCTTTTATGAAAGGGATTTCTTCGCCTTCGGAACTTAATAACTGAACTTCAAAACTATGCTTTTGCATAAAGTTTGGTTGTCCTTTAATAAGAGAGTGTAGCGAAGTAGGTACTGTTGTTATTCTTATTAGTTTTATTTTCATTTTTTTTTAATCTTTTTGGTACCCTTTTCTATTTGTATAAGAATAGTAAGAGATTAAATTGCTCTTACTTTCAATTTATCACTTAGCCAAATTTACAATTTTTTCTTTTTTAATTAATACGCAAAATTTACAATTTTGCGGACATTATAAAATGCACTGAACTTTGGGTTAAGCACTAAATCCCTTATTATTTTTACACCGTGTTGAACTAAATCCGCCAACGGCGGCTAGCTTATCTCTAGTTCAAAAGTAGTGAATTCAAAAAAATAGGATACTATTATCTAAGTTACAGTAATATTACAGAACTATAAAAGCCTTATTTTCATAAGGCTTGGATTTATATTGTCTAAAATATTGGGAGAATAAGCAGAAAAAATAATATTGTATATTGGAGTAATAATTTCAACTAAAATATATTCGTAAAATTTAGCAGTCAAAGCTATTTATCTCTTCATAAAGTTTCAAATTCAGAAGTAAAACCACTAAATCCTTCAACAGGTACATAGCAGAATGCACGGATGTAGTTCAACACTAGACTCATCGCTGGGTCTTGCAGACCGCTCATAGTCCTATTTATTATGGGCTGCCATTTATTCTTTCATTTGATAAATCATATCGTAATCGTGAGCCGTTGCAAGAATTGGAATTTTTATCCATTCACTTCCTTTTTCTTTTGCGTCTAAAAAGGTCTGCTGAAAAAGTTGTTGAAGTCGAAGAATAATTAATAATTCACATATCTCCATAGATTTTTTTAGTTCTTCGTCATTCCATTTTTCATATAGTCTTGAAAAGTAGTCTGTATTTCCTCAAATCCCGTTATAGTTAAACTTTTCGCACTGTCAAATTCAAATTCTGCAAGCCAATCAATGTCTTCTAAACCATTGTAGAAACTGTAAGCAAATAAATCAATAAACCATCTATCATAATTGATTGTAAAACCATTCATTTCACTATAAATGGCTTTCAACCCTTTTTCTGGATTAGTATTCTTCTTTTTGAAAATTGAACTTATTAATCCTTTTTTACCGATATAAAATTTTGAAGCAGAATTATAAAAGTCAGTCAAATATTTTGATAAGTCAGATTTTAAATGAAGAAGGTCATTATTCAAAACTTTATGAAAATCTGAATTCGGAAGTTCTTTCAGTTTTGTCTCTGCAATATTAATTGCTACTTCAATATTATTCTCTTGAAGCAAATTATCAAGTTTGTCTGCTAATTCAAAATTCATATTATTCTATTCAAAATTACTGTTTTGTCTTTTTTTGGTTGCCCATAACGACTGGGCTATGCGTAGTTTGGGGTTTTGAAACAATTAATTTTCAATTTACAAGGAAGTTCAAACGGACTACAAGCCTTGATACTACTACTGTCCCGCTTATTTTTTATATACATTGTTGCCAGTAGTTTTTATTCACTTTTAAATTCTCTCAAAACAGGTAAGGCATTATTATCAAAGTCAAACAATGCTTGATTTTCCCAAGGGGAAGCATCTGTAGATTGATTTCCTTTCCAAGCAATTAATTCAGCTCCCCAATAACAAAATCCTATTCCGTTTTCTAATTCTTTGGTCAATGTTTTTATTTGTTTTATAAAGTCTCTTTGACCTTCAGGAGTTGCTGGATATTCAGGTAAAATTAAATGTTCGTCTGAACCTACAATATTATTTGTCCAGTCATTCCATTCGAGTGTAAAAGGGTAGGCTGTTTCTGCAATAACTATTTTTTTATTGTGGGTTTTACTTAAATTTTGCATTTTAGTTTTGAGGTTATTTAAAGATTTTCCTTGCCAAATTGGATAATATGATAAGCCTATAATATCATAATCTAATGTATTTACTTGATTAAAAAACCAATCAGAACCTTCAATACCTGCAAAATGTAAAATTATCTCAGTTTCAGTTGAATTTGCTCTTACTGCCGTAATCCCCATATTCATTAATTCTTTAAATTTTTGATAATTATTTGAAATATGACCAGATGGGTGAAGTAATCCAGAATTGATTTCATTTCCAATTTGAACATAATTTGGTTGTAATTCATTAATAATTTTTTCAGTATAATTATATACGCTGTCTTTCAATTGGGCAAAACTTATTCCTTGCCATTGTGTTGGAGTTTCTTGATGAGCAGGGTCAGCCCAAGTATCAGAATAATGAATAGTTAGCCAAGTTTTAAAACCGTAAGTTCTTAAGGTTTGGGAAAACTGTTTTACTTCATTAAATCCAGAGTGTTCACTACTTGGATTTACCCAAATTCTCAATCTAACAGTATTTATTCCATTATCTTTAAGTATTGTTAAGAAATCATTTTGATTTCCTTCCAAATCATAGAACGTAGGATTTGAATTTGATATTTCAGGATAGCTTGAAATGTCAACAGCAGAAATAAATGTCGAATTTTCATTCTCTGGAATAGGTACATTTATATCATCTTTATTACAAGAAACGAAAATCAAAAAAGTTATTAATATATGTAGTGTTCTATTCATTTTTCAAATTACTGGCAACGTCTCGGCTATGGTTAGTACGGGAGTTAAAAGTAGTGAACTTCCGATTAAGCACTTAGCCAAAACTTTTTATTTTGTTTTATCTTTTTCTATTTTAAAGCCAAATCAAAAGATTTGGCGGACTTGGTTAAAAGCACTAAACTTTGGGTTAAGCACCAAAACCCGTATTAACTATAGCCATTGTTGGCAACAGTATTTTTTTCATTTTTATGGTAAAAGCAAAAATCTAATTCCGCTCCAATGGTTTCTATAATTCTGTTCAAAACTCAAAAGTTCATTTGATTTCGGCAATTTATTATTTTCCGCATATTCATTAAATTCAGATTCTGTTTTGAATTCAGTCATTTCGTCCGTTTTCAAGTCCAATACAAAATATGAGTTCTGAAAGTCATAAAACCAACTTTTTAGGTTTCCACATAATTTGTCATCCACAACTTTGAATTGTGTCGTTTCAATGTCATTTCCATCACTTGTTTTTTGTCCTTTTAAGTACCCATATTCAGTCCAATTCGTGTTTTCAATCGTTTCCCAGTGTCCAATTGGAATCATTGGTCCATCTCCAAGTCCGTGATTTCCCCAATAAGTAAACGAGTAAATAAAAAGTCCGATTGAGATTAAGAAACCAAAAGAAAACCAATATTTTTTCTTTTCCGATTTTACCCTTTTCAGAAATTCATTCGGTTTAAATTTTCCGATAATTAATAAAATTCCAATTAAAATAAACGAGTAAACCGATGCGAGAATTCCTATTTTAATTAACTGAAATATGAAGTGAAAAAGTACTTCCATTGATTTGGGTTATATTGTTGCCAACACTTGTGTATAAAACACTAAGGTGTTATAGGTTTATTAATTACTATATTCCTAATACAATAGTAATCATAAATATTGTAATTATCCGATTCTATAAATGCAACTTTGATACTTTTTAAGTTGCTTAAAAATTCACTATTAAATAAGAAAAATTCTTACACTAATTTTACTTAGTGAAAGGGCTTTTAATATTTTAGGGTTGAAATATTTGATGCTAAATATTATGTAAAGCTTCTAGATTTGGTATGCTACAGAAGAATATGTTAGTTCGTAACTGTGAGTATAAATCTCGAATACTATTCCGAAAGGGTCTTAAACGTAAGCTATTTTATAGACCAATCTTAAAAGGGTAAGCCTCTGGTGTAACTTAGCCTATAAGAAAGATATAATTATATCGCCATCTTCATCTATTTTATCTAGTCTTACTTTTTTAGTTTTATTAACTAAATCAGGATTCCATTCGGTTTTTACTTTCACGTAATTTTCGGTAAATCCGTGCATGAATCCATTTTTATGATCAGCTTCAAAAATAACAGTTTTTTCTTTACCAACCTGAGATTCGTAGAATGCTCTCTTTTTCTTAACAGACAACGCTCTAAGCATTTTACTTCTTTTATGACGTACATTACCAGGTACAACCCCATCCATTTCTATGGCTTCGGTATTGTCTCTTTCGGAGTAGGTGAATACATGGAAGTATGCAACATCAAGATTTGTTAAATAATGGTAAGTATCTAAGAAATGTTCGTCAGTCTCGCCAGGGAATCCAATAATTACATCAACTCCAATCGCCGCATCTGGCATTAGAGTTTTTATTTGAGTAACCCTATCTGTATACAACTCACGGTTATATCTTCTTTTCATCAATTTCAACAAATCATTATTTCCCGATTGTAATGGAATGTGAAAGTGAGGAACAAATGATTTTGAAGTAGAAACATAATCAATTGTTTCGTTTTTCAATAGGTTAGGTTCTATAGAAGATATTCTAACTCTAGCCAAACCATCAACTTTATCAAGTGCTTTTACCAGATCAAAGAAAGTATTCTCGTGATTTTTATCTCCCAATTCACCCTTACCATAATCTCCAATATTTACACCAGTAAGAACTATTTCTTTAATTCCTTGTTGTGTAATTTTTTTAGCGTTTGAAATAATATTTCCTAGATTGTCTGATCTAGAAATTCCACGGGCAAGAGGGATTGTACAGTAAGTACATTTGTAGTCGCAACCATCTTGTACTTTTAGGAAAGCACGAGTTCTATCGCCAATAGAGTAGGAGCTCTCGTAAATGCTCACTTCTTCAATCTCACAAGAATGAACTTCACCAAAATCTTTTTTAGTTAAGTCGTTCAAATAGTTTGTAATCTTGAATTTTTCGTTAGCTCCCAAAACTAAATCTACTCCCTCTAAATCGGCTAATTCTTCTGGCTTAAGCTGAGCGTAGCAACCTATTCCAATAATAAAAGCTTTAGGGTTCACTTTAAGTGCAGACCTAACTATTGTTTTAAATTTTTTATCGGCATTATCAGTAACCGAACATGTATTAATTACATAGATATCGGCAAACTCTTCAAACTCAACTTTATCGTAGCCTTTTTGTACAAATTGTCTAGATATTGTTGATGTTTCAGAAAAATTCAATTTACACCCCAACGTGTAAAATGCAACTTTTTTATTATTCATCTTTGTTCTTCTCTTTACAAAATTAATTCAGTGGTACTAAGTGTTTTAGATAGTTTATAACTGAATTTAAGCGGGCAAATTTAATTCATTCTTTTGTATAAGTTCAAGTTTTATGTCTAAATAGTGATATAAAATGATATTTTGTTTAGATTTGCAACACTACAAAGAAGATTAATTCCCATATGAACTTCTTCTTTAATTGATTATACACCAGATAACAAGTTGCCAATTAGCAACATTGAAAGCAAAAAATACAAAGATGGAATACAATACTGATAGATCGAGGTTGATTATACCTGAATATGGTAGAAATGTACAGAAAATGATAGATTACTGTTTGAGCATTGAAGATATAGTTATCAGAAATGAGCAGGCACAATCCATAATTGAAGTGATGGGGAACTTAAACCCTCATTTGCGTGATGTTCCAGATTTTAAGCACAAATTATGGGATCAGATGTTTATTATGTCTGATTTTAAATTAGATGTTGACTCACCATATCCTATTCCATCAAAAGAGACTTTTATGGAAAGACCTGAGATGATACCTTACCCTGAAAAAAGTAGGAAGTATCGTTTTTATGGAAACAATCTTAAGTTGATGATTAACGAAGCCATTAAGCGTGAGGACAATGATGAGAAAGAGGCTTTGATAAAAGTCTTGGCAAATCATATGAAAAAAAGTTTCCTTAATTGGAATAAAGATGTTGTTGACGATAGAACTATTTTCAATCATCTATTTGAACTTTCTCATGAAAAAATTGACTTGCGTGATAAAGGTATAAAACTTTCATTTTCGAGTGATTTATTAAGAAAAAAACCTTCTGATTTTTCTGATAACAAGCCAAAATCTAATCATGGTAGTCAGAATCGTGGACAAAGTAACAGTAGTAATTACCAAAATAGAGGAAGAAAATAATGGGTAGTTTTCAGATAGAAGGTGGAATACAACTCAAAGGGGAAATTACACCGCAAGGAGCAAAAAATGAAGCTCTACAGATTTTATGTGCAGTTTTACTTACTTCAGAAAAAATAACTATTAGTAATGTTCCTGATATTAGGGATGTAAATAAACTGATAGAGATACTTGGCGATTTAGGAGTTAAAATTCAGAAAACAAAACCTGGAGAATACGTTTTTCAAGCTGATGAGGTTAACCTTGATTATCTTCAATCTGATGTTTTTAAACAAAAAGGAGGATCTCTTAGAGGTTCCATAATGATAGTTGGTCCTTTGTTGGCTCGTTTCGGACAAGGATTTATACCTAAGCCTGGAGGAGATAAAATTGGTCGTAGAAGACTAGATACTCACTTTGATGGTTTCAAAATGCTAGGTGCTAAGTTCCGTTACAATGAAGAGGAATCTTTTTATGGAGTTGAAGCAGAAAAACTAGTAGGTACTTACATGTTGCTAGATGAAGCATCTGTAACAGGAACCGCAAACGTTTTGATGGCTGCAGTACTTGCCGAAGGAAAAACTACAATTTACAACGCAGCTAGTGAGCCTTACATTCAACAATTATCTAAGTTGTTGAACAAGATGGGAGCTAAGATTGCAGGAATAGGTTCAAACTTACTTCACATTGATGGTGTAAATAAAGAAGATTTAAAAGGAGCTAGCCATAAAATTTTACCTGATATGATTGAAATAGGATCGTACATAGGTTTGGCGGCAATTACAAAGTCAGAAATTACAATTAAAGATGTTAGTTGGGAAAACTTAGGTCAGATACCTAATGTGTTTCGTAAGCTAGGTATTCAGCTAGAGAAAAAAGGAGACGATATTTATATTCCTTCTCAAGATTCGTACGAAATTAACGGAGATATTGATGGATCTATTTTAACTATTTCCGATGCACCTTGGCCTGGGTTTACTCCTGATTTGTTGAGTATAGTTTTGGTTACGGCTACACAAGCTAAAGGATCGGTGCTTATCCACCAGAAAATGTTTGAGAGTAGATTGTTTTTTACTGATAAGCTTATAGACATGGGGTCTAAGGTTATTCTTTGTGATCCGCACCGTGCTACTGTTATAGGTATGAATCACGAATATTCGCTTAAATCAACAGTAATGACTTCGCCAGATATTAGAGCAGGAGTATCGTTGTTGATAGCTGCCTTATCTGCAAAAGGTACAAGTACAATTCATAACATAGAACAGATAGATAGAGGTTACGAAAGAATTGACGAAAGACTTAGAGCTTTAGGTGCTAAGATTATTAGAATAGACTAGATTTAGTCTCACATAATTTTATATTAACACATATCATATTGATATGTGTTTTTTATGATTGATACTAAATGATATTTTTTCTAAATGTATACCACTAGGGGGGATATGTGAATTTGAAATATTACTAGAACTATTTTTACTATAGTTATGAATAATTTTTATGAAATATTGATGTAATCAATTGTGTTTCACAGTAGTATCATTTTTGACTAAAATATTTTATTATATATTGTAAAATAATCTTTTTAGTATATACTTACGTTTATAATTATATGCTCCTACATGGAAAATGTAAGTTATTGACTTAGGCTAAATTTAATTAAAAATAAATATGAAAGAGAGATCAAATTTTTTAGTAATTGCACTGGTAATGCTTGGATTAACGACAATGTTGTCTTCATGTGGTCAGGCAGAAAAGAAATCAGCTACTGAAAGAATTAAAGAAACAGGGGAGTTGGTAATTGCAACTTCAGCTAATCAATTTCCATTTTCTTTTAAAGATAAAGAAGGAGTATTGAAAGGAATAGACATTCAGCTTGGAGATAAAATAGCTGAAGAAATGGGCGTTGAAGCAAAATATGTAGAACAAGATTTATCTACGATTATTGATTTTGTAGCAAGCGGGAAAGCTGATCTAGCAATTTCTTCATTAACTGTAACTGATGAAAGAAGTAAACTTGTTTCATTTTCTGATCCTTACTTTGTAACAGGAAAAGGAATGTTATCTAAATTTAAGGATTTAAGAGGTCGTGAAGAAGGAGCAGAAGTAAAAGAAGAAAAATATACAATTGCTGTTATAGAAAATTCTTCAAGTGTAGATTATGCAAAAGAGAATTATCCTAAAGCTAATTTGTTGATGACTAAAAATATTAAAGAAAGTAAAGAAGCTTTGTACACTGGAAAAGTAGATGGATTACTTGCTGATTATGAAATTTGTGAAACTTTATCTTTTGATGAAAGAAATACTGGAGAATATAATTTCCACAGAGTTGGAGATTCAAGTGTAAAACAAAATATTTCTATCGCTGTAGTACCTAGTGATTCATTATTGTTGAATAATGTTAATATACTTGTTCATAAAATCAAAAAAGGTCTAATTGATCAAATGGTTGAAAACGAATGGATGAACCAACTAAACTAGTTTAACTTTTAAAAAAAAAGGCAAATACTGTTAAAGTATTTGCCTTTTTTTGTTTCTACTTAAGTATTGTGCTTATGTCTATAGGTAATAGTTCTGTTATTTTTTCATAATCTATGTATTCTGCCTTTTCAAAATTTCCTTTTACTTGAAGAGGGGATGAAGTTAAATCAGGTTTTTTGGCTTCTAAATCAATTTTTATAATAGTTCCATCAAAATCACCACTTATAGAATTACCTACTTCATAATTATTGATGACAATATTATATTTTCCAATTTCTATAGGAGGAGTACTCGCATCTACAATTACATGAGTAGCCATATATTTTTGAGATGCATTTAACGAAATACTTAAATCTGTATTAAGTATAACCTTATTGTAATTAATTGCTCCAATTTGATACTTTGCTAAGTCAGGAAAAACACCTTCCGTAGCAGGATAAACTCCAAGGTAAAATATTTGATTAGGTGTATTTAAACTCTCATTATCAGTTGATTTCTTTTTTAATACATCATTAATTTCACCTAATTTAAATTGAGAGAAAAGGACAACCAATTTACCATCTTCCAATGTAGTGAATACTGCATGTTTTAAATGCGAGAGATCTTTATTTTCTATTTCAACACTTGCATTAAAATCATTCTCAATTTCAAATACATCTGTTTCTTCTTTATTGCATGATAATATTGATAGCATCAATATACTTATGATCAATTTCTTCATTATTATAAATTTTCTACAAATATATAATTAATGAAGAAGTATTCAATAAGGTAATAGATAAAAAATCAACATTAATCATTCACTAACTTATGTGAGTAATTAGGCACTTTCAGAAGTACTATAATTCCTTGAATACCAGTATTTAATATTGTATATTGGAAAGAAATAAACCTCGTAATCATAGGGTTAGCGCTCTAAACGGGGTTTTCACATTCTTAATATGGGCAAATTACAAAGAATATCTGGTTTACAGTACAAATTTTCACTTTTCAATCTTACAGAAGATTTTGATACTTATTACAACCGTTTTTTACAGAGAGATCTTGGAAAGATATATTTAGGAATTACTTGGAATGAATTAATCAAATCATCTCCCTATTAGATATCGTGACAATAGTTAAACAAATCTACGCCTATTGCCTTACAGCTGCATGCACCTGTCTTTCACATTCTTTTACTACTTCAGCTTCAGTTTTGTAATCTTTAGGTTCAATATCTTTTAATCTCTCAAAAGTTATAGTCATACCAAATGGAAAGGGGAATTTTTGTAGCCTCCACGTACCAGAAATAGCAACAGGGATAACCAAAGCAGACGGTGCATTTTTAATTAAAGATGCAGTACCTCCAGGTTTAAAGGACCTTAATAAATCTCCCTTGTGTTCTCTAGTTCCTTCGGGGAAAATAACTGTTGTAGATTTATTGCTCTCTACATGTTTAGCTAATTTCAATATCTCATTAATAGCTTGTTCTCTATCTTTTCTTTCTATCAATGCCGATGAGCTTTTTCTAAGATTATAAGATATACTTGGTATATTTTTACTTAATGCCGCTTTTGAAACAAACGAAACATCAAACTTTCTTAAAACCCAGTTTAGGTTAGATATATCGTGTATGTGGTGGTGATTTGCTACAATTATAAGAGGACGTCCCTCAGGTATATTTTCGAAGTTTATAAAGCGTTGATGTATCCCTGCTAAATACATTGATTTTGATAATATAAATAACATTACATTTAAAACCTTTCGTTGCCAGAACCTACCTCCTAGCGTGTAAGCAATAACCTGTAGAGGATGAAAAATAATTATTGTTATAATAAAAACTATGTAATGTATTGGAGTGAAAATATAACCTAGTAGCTTCTGCATTTTATAATTTATCAAAATTAAACTCGATATGAAATACAAATATATTATTGTTACTGTAAAAACTCAATAACTTTTGCTAATTCTTCCTCTTTCTGTGTTCCTATCAAAAATTTATTGCCATTTTTAAGCTCTACAAAAAGGCCTCTATCTCCTTTTATATTGTAAACTGTTCCATATTTAGTAAACAACCTAACTCCCCAACCACCAACAAAACCATATTTAAGCACACATGCATTTTCAACCTCAGACCAAACAACTGCCTTACTTACAAAAGGGGATATTCTCATTTTAATACCATCAGAATCAATACAAGTTCTAAGTCTTACAAAGAGAAACATCAAAAACAGTATTAAAACTAATAAAGTAAAAATAACTAACCCAGCATCAGACATAGGATTATTTCCCCACGGAACACCCATAAATAACTGTTTATAAGATCCATAAACAAATAAACCAATAATAGACACTAAAATTAACCATAACCACCATTGAGTAACCCTCTGAGATTCTTTAAATTCTACTTTCATATTAAATTAGATAAATTTTAAATGTAGTAAATATAAGTTAATCAGATACCTAAGGTCTCAATAATCCGTGTTAATAAATTTAATTACAAGACATAAAACCGACCTCCAAAATAAATTGAAAGTCGGTTTTTAAACCTACCAATTTAAAAATCAAAATCATCATCAGCAGCATTCATATCCAAGCTACCTACAACGTAAGACGAAATCTCAGTTTCTTGTGGTAGCACTTCTACCCCATCGCTAGACAACCAATTATCCATCCACGATAATGGATTATCTTTTTCGTTGTAAATTGGATTTAAACCAATTCCTGCAAGCCGCTTATCTGTCATAAATTTCATATATTTTATTAGAAGTTTATCATTTAACCCTATTATAGATCCATCCTTGAAAAGATATTCTGCCCATCTCATTTCTTGCTCAGCTGCATCTTTATACATTGCATAAACCTCTTCTTCTAATTCAGCAATTATTTCAGCAAATCCCTCATCTTTATTATGTTTTAGATCTGCTATCATTTTTTGGGTTATTGCCAAATGTTCATTTTCATCTCTAGCAATGAATTTAATAATCTTAGCATTACCTTCCATTTTCTTATTTTCGGCAAAAGCAAAAGAACATGCAAACGAAACATAAAATCTTACTCCTTCCAATATATTAACCGAAACCAAAGCTAAGTAAAGCTTCTTTTTTAATTCTTTTAAGCTGATGTATTCAAGTTCTTTTACTCCTAGTTGCTTTGCTTGGTAGAGCATTAAATACCTATAAAATTCGTTGTACTGCTCTGTTACAGAACCAGCACGCTCACGAATCATATCATTCTCCATTACATCATCAAAGACTACTTCAGGATCGGGATATACGTTTTTAATTATATATGAATAACTCATAGAATGAATCATCTCGAAAAAATCCCAAATAATAATGGCTTCTTCAACCTCTGGCAAAGTTGTTACTTGCCCGAAGGTTAGAAATGGTGACCTACCTTGAACACTATCTAATAAAACCTGATACTTTAGATTTTGTGTGAAAATAAATTCTTCTTGATCTGTTAGTCCGTTAAAGTCATTTATATCTTTTATCAACGAAATTTCTTCTGGTCTCCAAAAGAATCCTAACATACGCTGCGATAATTCTTCGTAAAAAGGATACTTCTGCACATCGTAACGTTGCATATTTTTACCTGTGCCAAAAAACATTTTTTCTTTAGTAAAATCAATTTTTTTATCTGTGTATAATGATGGCTTATTCATAATTTTTATTTTTTTGTTTTGATAAATATTTAATTTTATACCGAACACGCTCCTCCTTCACATGCTTCATCCGTATATACTTCTTGTGCTTTTTCTTGTGAGGATTCTCCCGAATTATCGTGTGTGTTTAAATAATACAAAGTTTTAATTCCGTATTTATAAGCTACATTCTCATCTTTAATAATTTGCTTTACAGGAACTCTACCCCCTTCGTAATCCGATACTACATAATACTGGTTTGTACTTATACTTTGATCTAAAAATTTTTGTATTACCGCTATCATTTTTATGTAATCAACATTGTTGATATTCCATGCTGTTTGGTACTTTTCTGCTAACACTTCAAAATCAGGAACTAACTGTTTTAATGGGCCGTACTTACTAGTTTTTGCAATCAACAATTTACGAGGTGGGTCAATTCCTGCTGTTGAATTAGAAACTATAGAACTAGAAGCTGCTGGAGGAATTGCACTTAGAGTAGAATTACGCAATCCATATTTTTTTATGTCTTTACGCAATTGTTCCCAATCATTTGTCAACCCTACACTTGTTAGCTCATCTATATTTTTACAGTAAGTATCTATTGGCATAACTCCATCAGCATATTTTGTTTTATTGAAATCTGCGCATGATCCTTTTTCTTTTGCTAATTGATTAGATACTTTAAGTAATTCGTATTGGAATTTATCCATATAAGTATGAACCAAATTTCTTCCTTCTTCGCTACCATAACTAATTCCTTCTTTAGCTAAAAGGTGAAATAAATCTGAAATTCCTATACCTAAACTTCTACGTCTTTTTGTTGATTTCTCTGCCGAAAGTACAGGGTAATCTTGATAATCTATAAGTTCATCTAAAAAACGGACTAACAGGTTTGTTAATGTTTCAATCTCATTGATACTATCTATTTTCCCGATATTAATATTACTAAGAATACACATCGCTAATTCTCCTTCTGCTTTGTTTACATCCTCAAAAGGAGAAGTTGGCAATGTTATTTCCTGACAAAGATTACTCATGTAAATATTATCTTTAAAAGCACTATGAGTATTTACATGGTCGGCATTAAAAATGTATATTCTCCCTGTTTCGTAACGTTCTTTTAGTATTGATAAATACAGTTCTCTAGCATTAATCTTCTTTTTCCTTTTTGTAGTGTCTTTTGAATACTTCTCGTATAGTTTTTTGAATTTATTCTGATCTGAGCTATAAAAAGCTTCATAAAGATCGCTTACCTCTTCCATAGAAAAAAGAATAATATTCTCATTTGCCTTTACTTTATCTCTAAAAAAACCATTCATTGCTATGGAGTAATCCATTCTACGGACTCTATTTTCATCGTTACCTTTATTGTTTTTTAATTGGATAAATATTTCTATTTCCCAATGAAAAAATGGCATAGTAGTAGTACTTCCTCCTCCACGAATAGAGTTTTGAGTAAATCCTTTAGTTGTAGATTCAAATATTTTAAGGAATGGAACTAAACCTGTGTGAATAACCTCTCCATTTCTGATGGAAGCATCTATTCCTCTAACCCTTCCAACATTAAGTCCAATACCTGCTCTGTTGGCTGTGTAATATCCTACAGCAGTATTAGAATTTAAAATTGACTGTAACGAGTCACCAACATCTATTAAACAACAAGACGAATACTGACGAAGTGGTGTTCTAACCCCAGACATTATTGGTGTAGGCAAACTAATTTTGTGTGTAGATATTGCTTCGTAAAATTCAATAATCAATTTCTTTCGTACATCTTTTTTGTAATTCTTAAACATGTACATTCCAATAAGCATAAATGCTTCTTGAGGTGTTTCAAATAACTCTCCTGTATTCCTATCTTGAAGCAAATACTTATCGGTCATTTGTCTTAAACCTGCATAAGTAAACAGAAAATCTCTATCGTAATCTATTTGTTTGCCAAAGAAAACTAATTCTTGTTTTGTATATTTTTCTAGCAAGATATTATCGTAAACACCTCTATTTAAATTATTGTACAACAAATACTCAAAAGGTATAGGATTAGATTGTTGGTAAACTCTTTTACGCAAATCCATAAGTAGCAAACGAGATGCTACAAACTGATAATTCGGTTTTTCTTGACTAATCAAATCAGCGGCAGAACGTATCATTACCTTCTGAATTTCTTCGGTAGTAATTTGATCAAACAACTGTAGTTTCGAATTGATTTCGATGTCGGATGTAGAAACATTAGAATATCCATTACAAGCCCAATCCACTGCATCGTGAATCATGGTCAAGTTTAAATTTTCTAAAGTACCATCACGTTTAATAACACGGATATTATCCATATTTTTTTATAAATAAAAATTAAACAATGATAGCCCGAGAATAAAAAGTGTGGAAATAATACTGATATACAAGTACCTTCTCCAGCCTTTCACCCGAAAGCTAAATAAAAAGAGTACTTGGCAGGTCTTCCGGCTCACTTCAAACTTTTAAAGCCTTCCCATTCTTAAAAGAACAGTGGCGATAGATATAAAAGTCTTATCGAAGTTTACGGCTGCGGGGACAGCTGTTGATTTTCACAACATTCCCTATTAATCTCAACAATTGAGAACCATAACTCTGTAAGTTCAAATATATGGTAGAATGAAATATAATTTGATAGACTGCGAAAATAGTTTTCAAATAAAAAAAGAAAAATTATGTTGATAACCTCGTTAGGTTTATATTTTACAACACCTTTGAAGAGTAAAACGGTTAGTGATAGAAACGATACCCCACAGCACAAAAACACATTGAATAAACGTATGAGGAGGCGACTGCAAGAAGCCCCCGCAGTAGTTTTATGAAAGTGTTTTTATGCGAAGAGTAAAGTGTATAGCACGTTAAAACTGCCAAATAATTATCATAAAAAAAACCGACCTCCAAAATAAATTGAAAGTCGGTTAGTATTATATCTTTTAGCTTTAAGCATTCAGCTTCGAGCTATAATAATCTACTCACCCATATAAGGGTAACGGAAATCTGTAGGAGAAACAAAGTTCTCTTTTATTAAACGTGGAGATACCCAACGAACCAAGTTCAACATAGAACCTGCCTTATCGTTAGTTCCCGATCCACGAGCTCCACCAAATGGTTGCTGACCTACAACAGCACCTGTTGGCTTATCGTTTATGTAGAAATTACCTGCAGCATTCTCTAGGTATTGTGTAGCCTCGATTGCAGCATATCTATCGTGAGAGAAAATAGCACCTGTAAGAGCGTAGATTGATGTAGTATCAACTAGTTTTAATGTTTCTTCCCACTCTTCGTCTTTGTAAACGTAAACTGTAAGTATTGGTCCGAAAAATTCAGTTTCCATAGCCCACGATTTAGGATCACGAGAAACAGTAACAGTATTATCTATGAAATAACCTTTAGAACCATCGTAAGATCCACCAGCAATAATTTCCATTCCATCATCAGATTTCATGTCATCTATTACCCCCGATAATTGATCGAAAGCTTTCTTAGAAATTACAGCACATGTAAAGTTAGTCATATCATCAGGAGAACCTTGCTTCATTGCAGCTAAGTCTTCTTGGACATATTTTTTAACCTCTTCCCACTTGCTCTCTGGAATATATGCACGAGATGCAGCAGAACATTTCTGACCTTGGAATTCGAAAGCTCCACGGCTCATTGCTGTAGCAACAGATTTAGAATCGGCAGAAGGATGCATAACAATAAAGTCTTTTCCTCCAGTTTCTCCAACAATTCTTGGGTATGTAGCGTAGCTGGCAATATTTTTACCAATCTTAGCGTAGATACCTTGGAATACTCCTGTTGATCCTGTAAAGTGAACACCAGCAAACGCTTTGTGATCGAAAATTGTATCGGAAATCATTGCAGAGTTACCAGCAACTAAATTAATAACACCTTTTGGCAAACCAGCTTCTTCAAATAAATCCATAAGAATTTTAGCCGAATACATTTGAGTTGCCGATGGTTTCCAAACAACAACGTTACCCATCATTGCGGCAGATGTTGGTAAGTTACCAGCAATAGATGTAAAATTGAAAGGAGTAATCGCATACACAAATCCTTCTAGCGGACGGTGCTCAACTCTATTCCACTCATTTGGTGCATTCTGCGAAGGTTGATCGCTATAAATCTCAGTCATGTATTTTACGTTGAACTTAAAGAAGTCAACCAACTCACATGTTGCATCAATTTCAGCTTGATGTACAGTTTTAGATTGTGCAATCATAGTTGCAGCATTCATTTTTGCTCTGTATGGTCCAGCCAATAAATCTCCCATTTTCAAGAAAATAGAAGCACGGTGTTCCCATGGCATTTTCGACCATTTTTTTCTAGCCTCCAATGCAGTTTCAATTGCATTGTTAACCATAGTTTGGTCGGCCTTATAATATTGTCCAATTACGTGTTGGTGATCGTGAGGAGAAGTTATCTCAACAACATCAGCAGTTGTAATTTTCTCTCCATTAATAGTTAATGGAATATCCATTTTAGAATTCCAAAGTTTGTTGTATTCTACAACAACCTCAGCTCTTTCAGTAGTACCTGGAGCGTAGCTCTTAACAGGTTCGTTCTTTATTTCAGGAATGTTAAAAAATCCAGTAGCCATAGCCAATTAGTTTATAGTGTGTTTAATATAGTTTCGTTTATTTTTAAACGCGACCAAAGTTAATAAATAAACTCTAGTTTATATTTAAGTTCATCCCTCAAAAGTTATAGTTTATAATAAATTTAACATATTAGCACAACAAAATTTATGGTATTTGAATATACACCCAATAATTCTTACAATTTTGATTCGGCGTGCTTTGGAATTTCACCTATACTCCTCACAAAAAGGGGCTTTTAAAAAAGTATTTTATAAGCTCATAAAATCGCTTTTAAAATATTTTTTAGTAAATATCAATCACAAATTAAAATAACACATATAAATTATTCTTACAGAAAAAGATTTAGAGCATAACTGAAAAGGGAAAGATTAAAACACAAATTTTAAATAGAGTAGAAGAGTAGTTTTCAGGCTCTTGTTAAAAAACAACTTTGCACTTTAAGTGCAAAAATATGCAAATGGACTACATAAATAATTACATTATTTATAATGGATTCGGATAAACAATGAACTACTTTAAATGTTGTGTCTTCAATCATTTTTTGTTATTTTCAGGCTTGTTGATGTAACTTATAAGTAGTGTTCCCAATCTAAAGTTAATTATGAATAATTTTACCAAATACATAACTTCAAATGATGAGTCTGAAAACTGGGGCATCTATATACACGCAATTGGTAGTTACCTTTTACCTCCAAATGAAAACTATCCTTTACCAAACCATCCTGAAAAATATCGTTTTAATTGGGAATTGGGTAGAACACACGAAGATTATCATTTGATTTATATTACACATGGTAAAGGTGTTTTTGAAGATAATAATCAGGAGTATTCTGTTGTAGCGGGAGATATTATTTTATTGAAATCAGGAGAATGGCACAGGTATAAACCAGATATTATAACTGGTTGGCACGAGAATTTTATTGGTTTTAATGGCGACGTTGCAAAGCATTTTATTGAAAAAGTTTCAGAATATTCTAAGAGCCCTATTTTTAGTTTAGGTAAAAATGAGACTATGCTTAAATTATTTGAGCGTGTATTTGATATAGTTAATAATGAGAAATTATGTTTTCAGTTAACAGCATCAGCTGTAGTTATAAATATACTTAGCAGGATAGTATCTTTTATTAAACAAAAAGATTTCGATTCATCTTCAAACAAAACTGCAGAGATAATAAACGAGGTTCGTTTCTTGATGATAGAAAATGTAGAAAAAGATATTAACCTTCAGGATATATCCAAAAAGCACAATATTGCCTATTCTTATTTTAGAAAAATATTCAAAAAATATACAGGTTTTTCTCCTCGCCAATATCATCTTCACTTAAAAATTAATAAAGCAAAAGAATTACTGCTTGAGACTAATAAATCAATAAAAGAAATTTCTTTTGAGTTGGGTTTTAAATCTACAAATTACTTTGGAAGAGTTTTTAAACAAAAAACAAAGCAGAATCCTAGTGATTTACGTAGGCAAAATACAGATATGAAAATTTATTAAATCAATTCTGACGTAGTTGATGCGCATAAAGAACCTGTGTAATTTTAATAACACAAGTTTAATGATTATCAATATTATTCCTACAAGCCAAATCTATATTGGAGACCAGTCATAAAAAATGTTTGCTCGGCAGAATATCCAATTTCGGCTCTATACATCCAGCTAGGAGAAATTTCCCAGTTTAAACCTATTTGAGTACTCCAAGCATTAATAAGTTCCTTTTTTATACTATAGCTAACTGTGCTTGGAGGCGAATTTTCTATTTTGCTTGAAACCTCATTTAAAAGTACATTTCTAGTTCTTAGAGTTACTTTTGATGGATCTTCAGCACTGTAAGGATAATTAGGGTCTGCTATTTTATCTTCATTTATTGTAATTCTAGTATCTATACCTGTAACAATACCATCTTTTAATTCAGGAAAGTACTCATCTAACATAACGTTACCATTATTTGCTTCGTGCCCTACAAAGTTCCTATACATTGCTCCAATATATACTGCCAATGCCATACCATTATCAAACTCAGCTCTTCTCCCTATTCTAGCCGATGCTACTACAAACTTAACATTGTCTTCTAAGATATTAGAACTAGAACTGGTGTAGTTTGCATCTACACTAACAAAATAATTGTTCCATCCATATACAAATGTAGAGCCTATACCTAATGTTTTAGACCTAAAAGGAACAGGGTCTAAGTTGATTAATCCGGTATTAAATGGATTCATAGATACTTCTGTAGAACCATTGCTTTCGTTATATATTCCATAGAAATTTAAGAAAGGGAGTATCCAAACATCTGCTCTTAAATTTATACCAGAAGTAATAGCTATTATAGGTTGAAATCCTAATTCTTCAAGCCCAATTGCTTCAATTGGTCTGTCGTTTAAGTTCATTGAAAAACCTGTCATTTCTAGTTCCATACGGTTATATACATAATTTGCATTTAAACCAAATGGTAATTGAAACTTAATATTTTTATCTGTTAGTTTTTGCCCCCAAATAGGTAAAACATAAGGGTAATCTTTATTTACAGATGTTGAGTCAGATTTAGGAAATTGTATTCCACTTTGAGCAAATGAACCTATATAAAAAGATGATAGTAGCAAAGTGAGTATAATTTTATTCATATGTTTTTTTTAATGGACGGATAAAGTGATTGATTGTTTTTTTAATGACTGCATTTATTTTATAAAATGCAATTACATCTTTTTTATTTATGATGATAGGCTGAAAATTAAGATTTACAGCATTAAGAATAACCTTATTATCTTTTATGATAACCTTTCGCAAATATATTGATTCTTTAGTAACTACTATATATGTGTAGTTATTAAAAATATTGTCAATATTTATTAATTCGGCAAATACAGTATCAGTCATAGCAATGCCTTCGTTATTTATACCCATAGCATTGTCGTTGTGTTCAAATGCAATTGAGGTTTCTGATTCTATATTAGGAGGTAGTTCAATTGTTTTTCCCTTCCATTTGTTAGATTCAACAAGGTGCTTTATAAAATTATGACTTGTATTATTGTTAATATAAATTATTTGCTTGCTTTCAACAACCTCTTTTTTTATTAGATTGTTATCTATACCAGTTACCATCTTGCTATCTGTAAGTTTAAAACCACTAATTTCATTAACCGATAATTCTTTTTTTAGTAATAAACTTAAATCAATACTAAAATAACTAGCAATTTCAATTATTTTATCAATTTTCGGTTCTGCTCTTTCCTCTTCGTATGAGCCTACTGATGCTCTAGAGATATTGAATAACTCAGCAAAATTACTCTGATTGAGTTTTTTTACTGATCTTATTTTTTTTATGTTTTTCCCAATTAAAGACATTTTACTAAAAATATTTGCATTACTAAAAATAATAGTTATCTTTGTTCCTGTATTTAGCTAAAATATAAAATTATTCTTGAAAGTTTAGTAATATATGTTTTTTAATTAATCATGGATAAAATAATTCAGATAGTACAATATGTAATAGCTATATTTTTAGCATTATTTATTTTAATAAATTTTGGATTGGTAGGAGTATTAGTTTTCGGTGGACTAAGTTTTATACTCGGAACCACAATTATTATGCTTGGAGTGATATTATCTTACATGATGTTTACATTTATTAGAAATGTGATAATCAAAAGTATTAATGAATTATAATTGTTACTATATTTGGTCTAGAAATTAAAACTAAAATTGAAAATAATGGAAAATACAAATTTTATTAAAGTAGGTGAATATTTATTAGACCTAGGTTTTGCAATTGTAAATCAAGATGCCGAAGCAGAAGTATATATTGTACAGAAAGAAGAAGACGGAATTGTAAACCTTTTTATTGGTGTAGCCGACCCAATAATTATTATTGAGCAATATCTTTTTTCGTTAGATGCTGATTCTCCAGAGGTCTTCAAAAATCTTTTAATGAAAAATAGAGATATTATTCACGGAGCATTTTCTTTGGATGAAGAAGGCAATAAAGTTATTTTCAGAGATACACTACAAGTAGAAAATCTTGATTTAAATGAGCTAGAAGGTACACTTAATTCTCTTAGCCTTTTGCTAAACGAGTATTCAGATGAATTGATAGCGTTTTCAAAGAAGTAGAAAAGAGTTCGAAGCTAAAAGGTGAAGGCTAAAAGTTAAAAGATTCTAACTCACTTAAACACAATGCCTTCAATTAAACAATTAAACAATTAAACAATTACACAGTTCAACAGTTACACAGTTCAACAGTTATACAATTAAACAGTTCAACAATAAAATTAAAAAGAGATGAATTTATTTAAGCGCATATTTAACGTAGGTAAAGCAGAAGCACATTC
>JADGDT010000142.1 GCA_016744755.1 Ichthyobacteriaceae bacterium
TTAACCTATAAAAAAGGGCGTTAAAAAAACGCCCTTTTTTCTGTGTGTGAAAATAACAATTATATTAATAAATATACTACTTACGTAAATATTTTTTTTAATATTTAGCCCACCAAAGTTTAGTTTCTGGCTTATCATTACCTCCTAAATAATTATCCACTGCTTCTTGTACAGCTGTAGGGTTTGTTGCTTTGAAATCGGCAGGATAAGGAAGACGGCTAATAAATTCGCCATCAGGAATATCACTGTGATTAATTACTACAGGAAATAAAATAGGATAACCCGTTCTACGTTGCTCAGACCATGCTTCTTGTCCGTCAGGAAAAGTAGCAATCCATTTTTGAGTAATTATTTTTTCAAGTCTTTCTTCATCAGAAATTGCATCATCCCAGTTTACTGTAATCTGACTTACATCTTCTAGTGCTACGTTATTCTCGGCATGTAAAGGATCTACATAAGCCGCTGGTTTTGCCGAGCTAGAAAGGTAACTTCCTATTTCTGCACCATGCTGTGCGAATGATCTTTCTATTCCACTTTCGTAAAGAGATTTAGCATCACCACCCCATCCTTTAAGTGCAGCCTCGGCTCTTAAGAAATAAGTTTCGGAAGCAGTCATTAACTGTAATGGTGCTCCAGAATTGATATTTACTTTAGAGAAACCACCATACTCAGCTTTATCAGTTAAGTTAATTCCTTGACGTATTCCTCTGATTTGTCCTTCAACACCACTACCTGCAGCAGGTAAGAAATACTTCTCCATACGAGGGTCAGAATAACCACCTAAGATAGATTCCATTGGAGCTCCCATAAGAATATCTCCCCATCCTTGAGAAATAGTACTTATTGGATGATTAAATACGTGAGTAATCATAAAATCATCCGTTTCAAGTAAACCATCAGCATGAGTTAAAGATTTTTTAGCTTCAGTTTCTGCTAATGCAGGATCGACGTTAGAAATTCTCATTGCCAAACGCAATCTTAAACTATTAGCAAGCTGAATCCATTTTGTATAACTACCGTTAAGAGTAGAGATATCGGTACCCGCAAAAGCAACCTCACTTTCTGAATTTTTATATCCTTCAAGAGTAGTAATAGCATAATCTAAATCAGCAAAAAATGCATTGTAAGCCTCTTCTTCACTATCAAATTTAGTTGATGTACCAAAATCAGAGTAATTGAAAGGTCCAAAAATATCAACTATCCTGTGACCTGCAAACACTTTAAGAATTAGTGAAATAGAGTACCAATCTTTGTAATTTTCTTCTGTTAAACTTTTTACTTCTAACCAAGGATTCATTACATTCTCTATAGGCACATTTATTGCGAAGTTGTTCCAGCCATCCATCATAAAATAGGTAGCATTATTTACATTCCCACCAAACGGTGTTGGTGTCATCATATATCCTGAGAAAATATCAGCATTCAAATTTTGTTGAATTTGATACATCCACTCAGGATTAACTTTCATTATGGAATTCATCATTCCAGGGAAGAAAGATTTTATTTGAGCATAATCTTGCTCTAGATCTTCTGCCGTAATACCTTTCTGATCATCGTTGATTCCTTCAAGGTTTTTAGTACACGATGTACTAAAAAGGAGAGCTACACCAAGTAATGCTGCACCTATATTTTTTATATTTATTTTTTTCATATCATTTACTTATTAAAATGAAACATTAAGACCGAAACCTATTGTTCTAGTTGATGGTGCATTAAATGCATCAAGACCTTGAAGTCCGTTACCAGCCGACATTGAAAGGTCTGGATCGTAAGGAGCATCTTTGTAAATGAAGAATAGGTTACGTGCAATTACTGAAAAAGAAACTTTACTTATGTACTTAATATTATCTGTTGGTAAAGAATATCCTAGAGACATTTCTCTTAATCTAATATTTGTAGCATCGTAAGTATATTGCTCTGCAATAGGGTTTGTACCTCCACTAGTTTTGTAGTAAGTTTCAGGATCAAACTGTGTTCCTCCAGAAGTGAAACTTCCACTGTTACGTGCATCTGCTGTACGCTGAGATAGACCATTGCCGTCAAGCATCGCTTCTGTCATAGATACAACTTCTCCTCCAAAACGACCATCTATCAAGAAAGATAATGTGAAATTTTTATAAGAGAATCTGTTATTGAACCCTATCATCATATCAGGATTTGCATTACCTATATATTCAGTATCTTCTGTTCTCATTGGAGAACCGGTAGTAGCATCTTTCACAATATTACCACTAGCATCTCTTTTGAATTTGTAACCGTACATATCACCAAACGAACCACCTTCTTTAACTATTAGTTGGTATATTTTTGTTTGATCTAAAGATGAAATTACAACTTGTCCAGTTTCTACTTGATCTCCTAATTCTATAACCTTATTCACATTCTTAGAGAAATTAATAGATGGTGACCAAGTAAATCCTGAAGACGTGGCTAAATTATAACCTAAAGCTATTTCAATACCACTATTATTTATTTCACCTCCATTTAAATATTCTAATTTAGTTCCGACTCCAGAAAATCCATTAACAGTAAAAAATTGATTTATTGAAGTTGCATTATAGTAAGTCAATTCAATATTCAATGCAGAATCAAAGAACCTAAGGTCAGCTCCAATTTCAAAGTTTTTAGTTCTTTCAGGTACTAGTTCTTTGCCAGCTGACGCATCTTGAAGTTTTATTGAACCATCAGGCAGAATAATACGTGGAGGATTTGTACTTGAAACTCCAAAAGGTAAAGCATTACCAACATCAGAATAAGACCCTCTTAATTTAGCATATGAGAAAAAGTCTGTTGTTTCTACAGATTCTGTTAATACATATGTTAAACCAACTGATGGATAAAAGAAAGGTTTACCAGGATCTCCAGTTGTTGACGACCATTCTGTACGTCCAGTAACATCAAGGAAAATTGTATTTTTGTAACCTACCTGAGCTGTAGCAAATACAGCTTGAGATCTAGTCTCCGTTAATGATTCGTTCTTAGCAAAAGTACCACTCATGTTTGCTGTATTAAATACATTTGCGTAATGCAACCCTGCACTTGTAAGTACGCTACCATATAAATCTACTTGAGAACTTTGATACATACTACTATTTTGACTCTCTACATAATTTGCTCCCAATGTAGCATTGAACTCAATATCCTCGTTAAAATTAGTATTGTAATTCAATAAGAAATCAGTATATAATTGGCTAGACATACCATTTTTAACAGTATATTCTCCATTCTCAGTTGCTAGAACATCTACAGTAGTAGCATTTAATCTCTGCTCATATCTATCGTCAGTTCTATCGTATGTCATACGAACTTGTGCGTTCAATCCCTTTACTATATCGTACTTAACTGACATACGTCCAATAAATCTATTTCTAGTATTCTCGTTTTGGTTACGGTTAGTTATCCAATAAGGATTCTGTTGAGTGTAACCTCCTGGAGCTCCTGTGTAAGGATAGTTCTGAACCATCATATTACGAGACTTGTCGTAAACTTCAAATTCTTTGTACTTATTCATATCATCTCCCACTGGGAACATGTAAGTATTAAGAATAGGGTTGAAATAGAAACCAGAATAAGGTCTGTTGTTTATTTTCTGAGAGATGTAGTTTGCACCAGCATCAACTTTAACTTTATCAGATACTTTACGAGAAACTCTTAAATTGAAATTGTGCTTCTTCAAATCATTTTCAGGTGTAACACCAGAAGCATTTGTATTTGCGTAAGATAAAAAGTATTGTGTTTTATCGTCACCACTTGTTAGTGAAACATTGTTGATAAGATTAACACCAGTTCTGAAGAAATCATCTACATGACTATTGCTAGCTGTTGAAGATTTAGGACCCCATGAAGAAAGAGATACACCTGGATCGACTTGACCATATTCGCCTTGAATATTAGGAGTAGACATAACCTTTTCGAAAGTTGTAGTTGAAGAAAAATCAACAACAGTTTTTCCGTTTTTACCTGATTTTGTTGTAATTAATATTACACCATTGGCAGCTTGCGAACCGTAAAGAGCGGCAGCAGATGCACCTTTAAGTATATTCATACTTTCAATATCATCAGGATTTAAGTTAGAGATTGCGTCACCTCCATCAAAAGCCTGATACAAAGTACCAGCTTGTTCTCCATTAGCATTGTTCATTGGTACACCATCAATCACATAAAGTGGTTGGTTGTTACCCATAATAGATTTGTTACCACGGATCACAATTTTAGAAGAACCACCAACAGTACCTCCTTTAGTAATTACAACACCAGCAGATTTACCAGTCATAGCATTTACCATGTTGGCATCTTTCACTGTAGTTAACTCCGATCCTTCCATTTTTTGTGTAGAATAAGTAAGTCCTCTAGCCTTACGCTCAATTCCCATTGCTGTTACTACAACCTCATCAAGAGAATTGGCATCAACAACTAGTGAAACATTAACGTTTGTTTTTCCAGCTACATCAACAGATTGTGTTGCATAACCCATAAATGAAAACTCTAAAATTGTACTGCCTTCAGGCATTTCAATTTCATAATTTCCATCAAAATCTGTAGTTACTCCTACAGTTGTTCCCTGTACAACTACATTTACTCCTGGCATTGTCATGCCATCAGAAGCATCAGTAATTGTTCCTGTTACAGTTTGTGCACTTACACCAAATGTGAAAGCTAACATCAAGAATGTAAACAGTTGTAATGTTCTTTTCATAAAAACTATTTGTTAAAAATTAGACTTTGTACTATTTATTAATGTGTATCAGTGTGATGAATACGTGGCTAATGTGCGATATAGCTGTTTGTAATAGAAATATTATCGACCGAAGAGTATCTAGTGTAGACATACGTCATAATTTTTGAGACTAAAGTGAAACCTAAATTGGAAATTATATATGTGTACATAAGACACTTATCCTAGTTGTTAGAATTACTTTAAGTACTGAAATTATGAGTAATAATTTGTGATTCTAATACATCTTTAAATCATAAATGTCTGAAATTCAAAAAAAATGCTACATTTGCTCCCGACGTAGAAGTTGCTTTTATTAATTATGTATTAGTGTGATGATATCATAATTAAATGAAAAAACATGTTACGTAATTTTAAGATATCACTTACAAAAAAAGCACTGATATTGAATAAAATAGATAACAATGTTTGGAAAAAAAAGATACCTATAAACTATCATATTATATTTTGGGTAGGGTATTTTTTGCTAAATGTTTTTAGATGGGGTGCCTACTACAATGACTTTTTTTATTCGTTTAAATCAAACTTAGTTGAATTTCCAATACATATTATACTTTCATATTTTCACGCTTACTACTTAATTCCTAAGTTGGTAGCCAAAAAAAAGTATTTTCCTTATTTATTACAGCTTATTTCGGCTTTAACATTCATGTATTTTGCGAAAACTATTTTAACCTACCAGTTTATAAATAAAGATGTTTGGCCAGAGGCTGTAGAAAGTGCAAAAACTAGCGTTGCTCTACATTATGCAACAGTTGTTTTAGGCGAATTGTATGTTATAGGTATTACTACTGCAATTAAATTTACAAACGACTGGGTTGATTCTAAAAATAAAAATCTAAAACTAACGAAACTTAACCTCGAAACTGAAATTAAATATCTAAGAGCTCAGATTCAGCCACACTTTTTTTTCAATACATTAAATAACCTCTATGCACTAACTTTAGATAAATCTGATAAAGCTCCAGAAGTAGTTTTGAAACTTTCCGAATTAATGCAATACATTTTGTACGAGGGTAAAAACAGCGTTATTTCTTTATCAAAAGAGTTGAAATATATAGAGAGTTATTTAGGGTTAGAAAAATTGAGATATGATAATAGATTAAAGTATAATCTTAAAATATCGGGAAATATTGAAGGTATAAATATTCCACCTTTGATGTTACTTCCATTTATAGAAAACTGTTTTAAGCATGGTATTGGGGCTGACAATTCTGACATTAAAATAAATATTGGTTTTGATCTATCTGATGATAAATTGGTTTTTACAGTAGATAATCCTATACCTGAAAAAGCAGATATAAGATTCAGACAAGAAGATGAAGGTATAGGGATTGTAAATGTTATGAAACGTTTGAAACTTAATTATGGAAAAAATTATCTTCTGAAAATTAATGATGGTGATGAGAAATACTCCGTATATTTAGCTATGCCAAAGAATAAAAAAAATACCAATGAATAATAGGTGCATAATAATAGACGACGAACCTTTAGCAATAAGAGTTATAGAAAGCCATCTGTCTAAAATTAAATCATTAGAAGTAATTGCAACTTTCACTAACTCTGTAGAGGCTATGGAAGTAATGCAAACAGGAGATATTGATGTACTTTTTTTGGATATTAATATGCCTGTTATCAACGGTATGGATTTCATTAAAACGTTGCATAATCCTCCTTTAATTGTTATGACTACGGCCTATAGGGAGTATGCTGTAGAAAGTTTTGAGTTAGATGTTTTGGATTATTTAGTAAAACCTATTCCTTTTACTAGGTTTATGAAAACCATTAATAAAATTAATAATGCACTTTCAATAAACACTGGTAATCAAGAAGACGATAGATTACATACCTTTATTAAAATAGATAAAAAGTTAGTTAAGATTTATCTAGATGAAGTATTTTATGTTGAAAGTCTAAAAGATTATATTAAAATTACAACAACCTCAGGAACACACTTAGTTCATCAAACTTTAACCTCATTTACAGAGTCTCTACCTAGCGACCAATTTATAAGAATTCATAGGTCATTCACTATTTCAATTACTAGAGTAAGTGCAGTTATTGGAAATATGGTGGAGATTAATGACACCCAAATTCCAATAGGCCGAAATTATGTTCAGGAAGTAAAAAGTATAATTCTAAAATAAAAAACAGTTCTACCACGAAAGTTGTGGAAAAATCGTCATATTTAGTGTGATTGGTGAGCGTAGTTGGTGAGCGTGGTTGGTGAGCGTGGTTGGTGAGCGTGGTTGGTGAGCGTGGTTGGTGAGCGTGGTTGGTGAGCGTGGTTGGTGAGCGTGGTTGGTGAGCGTGGTTGGTGAGCGTGGTTGGT
>JADGDT010000024.1 GCA_016744755.1 Ichthyobacteriaceae bacterium
TGATTGAGGATTTTTTTTGTTTGTAAAAGTTTATGCTTTGCTGGTTATGATACCTGCGGTATCTGGTGGTGGGGCATTGCACCTACGGTTTATTAAAATCTAATCTCTTTGTTTTCTGTATCCATAATGCTCCACCTTATTTTAATGAGTATTTCTTGAACAGCATCTAGAGCTAATTTTTGTACATGGAATATATCTGTAACAATATCTGTTTTAGGAAAACATTTTTTTGCAATGAGATTTATACCGCTAGCCATATCAACAGTGACCTCCTTAACCATATTACGCCTTTTTATTATTTTATTTTGTAGATGGTTTAATAGTAGCGGGTTTCCACCAGTGATAGTAGCGATAGCTTATTTTTAAGACAAGTATTGAAGCTATTGTTGGTAGAGCGACTTCAGGAGCTCCTACTGACAATGTTTAGCTGAAAACTTGTGTTGAAAATAACTAAAGTGTATAGCACGTTACCCAATTTTTTTATTGGGTAGGTGGTATTAATTTTAGTATTTGCTAAAAAAAACTACTTCACTTTTATGAGTAGGGAGTTATTGGTGTTTTACGTTTTATTAAGTTGTGAATAAGGAGTAGATTATTTTAGAAGATATTAAATCCTAATCCATATTCTACATATTGTGCTTGGCCTATATATTCTGTTTTAAATGAGACCATGGCAAACAAATTATCAGTTATAAAGTATCTAAATCCAGGTCTAAGATATATATTCATGTCATATTCGTATTGTATCCATACATAATATCCAACTTGAAGTTCTAATTCCAATCTTCCAACTACCAGTGTGTTTGAAACATTAATTCCAGCTGTATAGGCTGAGTTTTTAGGAGCTATTTCACCTTTTGACCCCCAGTACCTGTTAGGGTTACTAGCATCGTACATTAAATCAACACCTCCACCAATTTTGTAGATGTAGTTTACTTGATACTGATAAGCAACCGTAGCTAATGCAACCCCGTAAAAAGTATCTCCAGTATTATCAGTTTGCCTTACACCTCCACCTGCTCTAAAGTACCAATTGTGTTTTTTCCAAATGGGATCTGGAACTGACTCAATGAAAGTAGGGTTTATTGCTGGTTCGTATTCAGGGTATTTATTTTTGGTAAATCTCTTAATAGGATTGAAGCGATATTGCACCCCCACACTTGCATCCAGCATATTTAACCCTAAATTAGGAACTATAGTTGACGAATTTGAGAAATGAGAAAAGTTAATACCTGGTTTAATTGCCCATCTTTCTCCTATATTCCATTGATAATTAAGTCCTAAACTAAAATATACGTTTACTTTAGAACCTATAGCTATATTATCTGGATTCTCAATTTCATCATAATTGTTGAATGCATAAGAAAGACCTACACCTAAGGAAGTATTAAATCTACTATTATTCTTCCCTCTAAGCATCGGAAAATCAATAAATCCGAATATAGCACTTGGATTACCAATGCCTTCGCTGTGAAACCATGAAGTATAAGCTCCAATTCCGTAAGTCGGGTAATCTAGTTTCTGATGAAAATCATCTTCGCCATAAGTTTGCCAACCTACTCTTAGTTCTAATGCTTGGAAAGGTTCTTTTGTTAGGTCTTGCATTTCGTCGTGGTGAGCCATTATACCACCATAGCGACCAATTGCTTCGAAATGTTGAAACCAACCGTAGTTTTTATCATCTTTAATCTCCTCAATGGTTAGCTGAGCATACGAGTTAACAGTAGATAGGAGTATAATTGAGAGTAATATTTTTTTCATGTTATTTTGATTTGTTTAGCTTGTATTTAATAGTACTTGGTTTTGGTTTGTATATAGCACCTGTATAATAGTCTACACCTAAACCAACAATTGATATTAAATCAACTATAAAATAGCCAGCATCTGTTTTTAAATCAAGATTTATTTTAGCAGTTTCGAAACCTTCGCTTTTTATTTCGATGAGATTGTTTTTATCTAATTTGTGATTTTCTACCCAAATTTCTAAAGGAGCAATACCGAGAAGCTCATTGTTTAAAAAAATCTCAGCATTTTTCGGATAACCATTGTATATGGTAAGTTTACTTTTGTTGGGAGTGATAATTGTAGCACAACTAGTAATTAGAGTAAATCCTAATACAGCAATAAGAGGTAATAATTTTTTCATAAGTATAAATTATATATTGTCACAAATATAGTATAAAATCAGAAACAAGCATTTTATTAGGTCAGGGCAAAAGCATTTAAGAATCATTCTTACAAAATTTAGTTATTTCAATGAATTTTGCCCCAACCCTAGAGGGTGATTCATTGAAAAATAGACTTTTTTGCTCCCTTTAGGGAATTTGGGGCAATCAAAAAAGTTAAATGCTTTTGCCCTGTTTATTAGGTTTACATATGATGATAATCAGTGTTTTTTTTAGTGACTGTTCTAGATTTTTAATCAGTAAATAGTCCAAACATTTGAGTGTTAAGTGTTTTTGGAGAGTTATTAATGTGAATAATGACTGACAAATATTTTTTTGTTAGACTTTCTTTCCTATTTTTGATTTTAATTAAAATTATAATTAACTCTTTTTATTATGTTGAAAAATCGCACATATAGTATAATGTTATTTTTGGCAATAAGCCTTGTAATATCATCGTGCAATAGTGAATCTGAAAAAGCAAAAAGTATTCCTGTTTTTAAAATACCTGTGATCGAGGTTATTCAACAAGATATACCAGTATATAGCGAGTTTATAGGTCAGACTTATGGTAGAAAGGACATTCCTATTCGTGCAAGGGTAGATGGTTTTTTAGAAGAGATATATTTTAAAGAAGGAGAAAGAGTTAAGAAAAACCAACTTCTTTATAGGATTGAACCTCAGTCTTTAAATGCTGATTTAGCAGCAGCTATAAGTCAAGTTGAGGAGGCAAAGACAAATGTTATTAACGCAAAAAGCGATTTAGATAGAGTTAAGCCTTTGGCCGAAATGGATGCTGTTAGTATGAGTGAATTAGACAACTCTAATGCCCGATACAAATCTGCATTAGCCCAATTAGAATCAGCAAAAGCTAATAAAAAAATAACATCAATTAGTTTAAGTTATTCAAAGGTTAGGTCCCCTATAGATGGCTTAATTGGTATTACAAAAGCAAAAGTAGGCGAGTATGTAGGTAAAGATCCAAACCCAGTAATCCTAAATAGTGTATCGAAAATTGATACAATTTTAGTGAGATTTTACATAACAGAGGAGGTTTACTTAAAGGTAGCTAGGATTTTCAAGAAAGCTCTAAAAGATGGAGCTGAAGGTAGAAAAGTAAGATCAGAGGATAAAGGAACATTAGATTTGATACTTGCTGATGGATCAACTTTTGCGTATAAAGGAATTGTAGATTTTATAGATAATAAAATTGATGCAGCTACTGGTTCCTTACTAGCCCAAGCATCTTTCCCTAATCCAGATAAAATACTACGCCCAGGATTGTTTGCTAGAATAAGAACAATAATGGATATACGTAAAGATGCTATCACAGTTCCTCAACGTGCAATTCAGTTTGTTCAGGGCGAAACAAATGTACTTGTTGTAGATAAAGATAATAAGATAGAATATAGATCTGTTGTAACTGGAGTTAAATACAAAAATTATTGGGAAGTAAAAGAAGGCTTAAAAGCTGGAGATAAAATAGTATTAGAAGGAGCTCAAAAACTAAAAACAGGAATGATTATAGATCCTGTTATCCAAGAATTAAAAATTTCAGAATAACAAAAAAGCAACTTATACAATGGAACAACAAGGAGGAAACTTTTTTGTAAAACGACCAATAGTAGCAATGGTTATTGCTATAGTAATGGTTATAGTGGGAACTATTTCGCTTTTGAGTTTACCAAGTGAACAATATCCAAATATTACCCCCCCAATAGTTCAGGTTCGTACTACTTACACAGGAGCAAGTGCATTAACTGTTGAGGAATCTCTAGCCACACCCCTAGAACAGGAAATAAATGGTGTAGAGAACATGCTCTACATGAAAAGTACAAATGCCAATGATGGGTCATTAACTATTGACGTTTCGTTTGAAGTAGGTACCGATCCAGACATGAGTACTGTATTTACACAAAATAGAGTAACAGCAGGTACTCCAAAATTACCTGCAGATGTAAAGCAATACGGGGTTAAAACAGAGAAATCCATGCCCAATATTCTTATGTTGGTAAGTCTTACTGCCGAGGGGAGATATGATCAGAATTTTTTAGGTAATTACGCTTTAATTAATATAAAAGATGTACTTGCTAGAATAAAAGGAGTTGGTCGTGTTAATGTTATGGGAGCTAGTGATTATTCTATGAGAATTTGGGTTAAACCAGATAGGCTTGCTCAACTAGGAATGACGATAACTGAAATTATTACAGCTGTAAAAACACAAAATGTTACGATGCCAGGAGGTAAATTTGGGGCAGAGCCTGCACCGGCAGGTACAGAAATGACCTATACTGTTCGTTTACCCGAAAGATTTAGTACAAAAGAAGAATTTGGAGATATTGTAGTTAGAACCAATAATGATGGATCGCAAGTAAAAGTAAAAGATGTTGCTAGGGTTGAACTTGGGGTAGAAACATACAATATGTTCCCGAGAATGAATAAAAAAGAAGCAGCAATTATTGCTTTATATCAAGCCCCTGGGTCAAATGCTGTTGAACTAGCAAAGGAAGTTAGAAAAGAAATGACAAGGCTTAGTAAAAACTTTCCTGAAGGTATGAGGTATGATGTTACTCTTGATGGTGCAGCCCCAATAACGGCAGGTATAGAAGAAATTGTGATAACATTGTTTATTGCACTTCTGTTGGTAGTACTAGTAGTATTTATATTTATTCAAGATTGGAGAGCTACACTTATACCTACTATTGCAATTCCTGTTTCGTTAATAGGAACATTTATGGTTTTTCCTATGTTAGGTTTTACAATTAATGTTCTCTCCCTCTTAGGCCTTGTACTTGCAATTGGTATTGTTGTAGATGATGCCATTGTAGTAGTAGAGGCTGTACAAGTAAATATTGCCAAAGGCATGAAAGCCAAAGAGGCTACACAAAAAGCTATGGCAGAAGTAACAGCTCCTGTTATTGCAACTACTTTAGTATTGGTAGCAGTATTTATTCCTGTTGCAGGTATGGCGGGTATTACGGGTAGTTTATATCAACAATTTGCAATTACTATTGCTATATCAGTTGTTTTCTCTTCTTTAAATGCACTTTCTTTAACACCAGCTTTATGTGGTGTTTTACTAAAAGAACCAGAACCTTATAAGGGGTTGCTAGGTAAATTTTTCGCATGGTTTAATAAAATTTTCGATAAAACAACAGATTCTTATATGAGCTTTACAAACGTTATAGCTCGTAAAACAAAAAGAGGAATGGTGTTTATTGGAATTATTATTGCAGCTATAGTTGTTATTGGCGAAATCTTGCCAGGAGGATTTATTCCTAGTGAAGATCAGGGTTATTTCTATGTAAATATACAATTGCCAGATGGAGCATCACTTCAACGTACTTTAGAAACAGCAAAACAAATTGAAAATATTGTAGAAAAACATCCCGAAGTTGAGTTTGTAACTACTGCAGCAGGATTTAGTATGCTTTCTGGAGCAATGTCGCCAAATTCTGGATTTATGTTTGCTAGTCTTCACACTTGGGCTGATAGAGAAAAGACTACCAAGATGTTAACAAAAGAATTAAATAAACAATTATATTTTGGAGTTAATTCGGCACAAGTTTTTTCGTTCGAGCCTCCAACAATCCCTGGTTTAGGTAGCGGTACTGGATTTACATTCATGCTTCAAGATAAAGGTGGTAATACACCAGAATACCTATCAGAGCAAGCTGATGCTTTTCTAGCAAAAGCAAATGCCAGACCTGAAATAGGTAATGCATTCACAACATTTAAGGCATCGGTTCCTCAAAAATTTTTAGATATAAATAGGGATAAAGCTCTTAAA
Organism: Ichthyobacteriaceae bacterium; assembly: GCA_016744755.1. Lineage (GTDB taxonomy): Bacteria > Bacteroidota > Bacteroidia > Flavobacteriales > JADGDT01 > JADGDT01. The sequence goes on from JADGDT010000024.1 coordinate 5,956, forward strand.
ATGGGAGTTGACCTGAATGATCTTTATGCAACAATAGGAGCATTTTTAGGAGGATCTTATGTAAATGACTTTAATAAATTCGGACGTTTATACAAAGCATATGTACAAGCAGAACCCGAATATAGAACCGACGAATCTAAACTATCATTATTTTACATTAAGAATAAAGATGGAGAAAAAGTTCCTTTGACAACTTTGGTTTCAGTTAAAGAAATAAATGGTCCAGAATATACAAATCGTTTTAACTTATTGAGATCGGTTCAAATTCAAGGAGGCCCAGCACCAGGATTCACATCTACCCAAGCAATGGATGCTTTAGAAGAAGTTGCAGGTGAAGTACTTCCTGATACGATGACTTATTCTTGGTCTGACATGTCTTATCAAGAAAAAGAAGCTTCTGGTGGAGCAGCAGCCATATTCGCCTTATCATTGATTTTTGTGTTTTTAGTATTGGCAGCTCAATATGAAAGTTGGTCATTGCCCCTAAGTATTCTTATGGGTACACCATTTGCAATTTTTGGTGCTTTGGCAGCTTTGTATATTGCTAGATTATTTTCAGATAGTTTTGAAATGAATGTTTATGCACAAATTTCGTTAGTAATGCTTATTGCTATGGCAGCAAAGAACGCTATTCTTATTGTTGAATTTGCAAATGAGGCATTTGAAAAGGATGGACTATCTCTATATGATTCAGCTATTAAAGCCGCTAAACTACGTTTTAGACCAATATTGATGACTGCATTTTCTTTTATATTAGGTGTTTTACCTTTAGTCCTAGCATCAGGAGCAGGAGCAGAATCTCGTAAAGTTATGGGAATGGCATTGCTTGGAGGAATGTCTGTTGCAACTATACTTGGAGTATTTATGACTCCAATGTTATTTATTGTTGTTGGAAGAATATTTAAATATGAGGATAAACGCGAAGAAAAATTGAAAGAGTTGAAAGTAGAAAATGATTAGAATTTGGTATTTAAAGTTTTAGAAACTACAAATAGCAATTCAAAAAAATATAAATATGAAAAATAAATTTCACATAATACCAGTTGTAATTTTGACTCTAGTTCTAGGTTTTCAGAGCTGTAAAGTTGGTCCAGATTACAAAAGAACTGAAATAGCCACCATGGAATCGTACAATTACGATTCTCTAAAACAAGATACAGTAATTAATGTTAAATGGTGGGAATTATTTCAGGACACTACTCTTCAATCTTTAATTAAAGTAGGATTAAAAGAGAACTTAGATGTTCTTACCGCAACTGCCAGAATAGAAGAGGCAAGAGCGTATCACGGATTTACAAAGGCAGATATCTGGCCTGCTTTTGGATATAATGGCGGAGCTACATCTGGAAATAATGTTTTTCCAGGTTTAGGCATAGGACAGATAAACAATTATAGTGCTTCGGTTAATGTTTCTTGGGAATTAGATTTTTGGGGTAAATTCCGTAGAGCTACTGAGTCTGCGAAAGCAGATTTGTTAGGAACTGAATCTTCTAAAAGAACGATCATGATTTCTCTAATTTCAGAGATTGCAGAGAATTATTTTCAAATGTTAGATTATCAGAAACGACTTGAAGTATCTTACGAAACTTACGACGCAAGAAAGAAATCTGTAGATTTAATGCAGGCAAAGTTCGACCACGGATACATACAATTATTAGATCTTAATCAATCTCAAATTCAATTAGCAATAGCTGAGGCCTCAATACCTAGGTACGAAAGAGAATATATTAAATCTCAACATCAACTAAGCTTATTGCTTGGTAAAACGCCTCAAAATATTAAATCGGGTATTAAATTAGATAGTGTACTAACGCCACCTGAAATACCAGTAGGTTTACCATCTCACCTAATAGAGAGGAGACCAGATATTATTCAGTCTGAATTTGCTGTAATGTCTGCAAATGCACAAGTAGGAGTTGCTGTAGCCCAACGTTTTCCTTCTATTAGTCTTACTGGTGGCGGAGGATTGGGAAGTAACGAAGTTAGTAGCCTATTATCTAATGGTTTTGTTTGGAGTGTTGGCGCTGCTTTAACAGGTCCTTTATTTAATTTTGGCAAGAATAAAAGAAGAGTAGAAGCAGAAAAGTATAAAACGGAACAGGCTGTTTATGCTTATAGAAAAACTGTACTTAATGCCTTTAGAGGAGTAGAAGATGCACTGGTTGGTATTAGAACTTTTAAATCGGAGTACGAAGCACGAACTCATCAAGTAGAAGCAGCCGAAAGTGCATTGAATTTATCTGAAATGCGTTACAACAAAGGTGTAACAAGTTATTTGGAAGTACTAGAACAGCAGAGACAACAGTTTGAATCTCAATTGGCAGAATCGCAAGCTCATCAAGAATACTTAACCTCTTATGTGAAACTTTATAAAGAACTAGGTGGTGGATGGATTTCTCAAGAAGAAGAGGAAAATAGTAAATAATTAAAAAGGTGTTTGAGAATATTATTTTCTAAACACCTTTTTTATTGAAAAACAATATAGCTATGGGAGTAAAAACTAAATATTATATGGCATTTGCTTATAGATATAGGTTTCTTATACTATGGATAGCATTCTTATTAGAGTTTATTGTACCATCATTTGAAAATAATATCAATTATCACTTTGCTGAATCTATCATATTCACATTTTTAATATTTGCAGGTTTTAATGTTTTATTGGCTCGCAAGAGGATGCTTTATTTGATTGTGTTTCTAGGAATAACAATAGTTTTAGCAAGATTTATAAATGATGATGTGTTGCCTTTATGGACAGAATATATCAAAGATGCTGTTTTAATATCATACTACTCTGTTATTATTTATGAAATATTTAAAGAACTAGTAGATCAACAGAAGGTAAATTTGAATACAATTGGGGCTGTACTTGCAGGCTTTTTTGTTATTGGGGTTATAGGAGGAGTTATATTCTCGTCAATTGAAACTACCAGTCCTGGTTCTTTTGTAGGTTTAAACGAAGGAAGAGAAAAAGTACATGACCTAGTGTATTTTAGTTTTATTACACTCACAACTATAGGGTATGGCGATATTTCACCAGTATCTTATTTTGCTCAAAGAGTTACTGTAATTTTTGGTTTGATAGGTAATTTCTATTCAACAATAATTATAGGTATAATTATTAGTAAGTTCTTATCTAGTAAATCAAAATAGTAAGGCAAAATAGTATTTTATTGAGTGACTATAACAATAGGATTTAGGAGTTGCTATAAAATAACTTCGCCTATTCTCTGTAGCTTATTTATTATATCTCCTTATAATATAATCACTCAATTATCTCATCTCAAATCATCAGGAATTTCACAAACAGGAATAGGGTTTATTTTATGCTGATTGGCTCCATTCATCCTTTTGTAAATAGCCAATACTTCTTGTTGCCTTTCATTCAATTCATCCTCCAACATATTGAATTCAATAAACTCCATAGCCCACTCTAGCTCATCGTAGCTAGCTCCAATTTGGTCTTCGTCGGTTTTATCGTCTCCCCAAAGTCCATCGGTTGGAGCAGCATCAAGAATAGATTCAATTACTCCTAATTCTTCTCCCAAATCATAAACTTCAGATTTCATAAGATCGGCAATGGGACTTAAATCTACACCACCATCTCCATATTTTGTAAAGAAACCAATGCCAAAATCTTCTACTTTATTACCTGTTCCAGCTACTAAATAATTATGTAATCCTGCAAAATAGAACAATGTTGTCATTCTAATTCTGGCTCTAGTATTTACCAATGCTAATTCTTCGCTAGCTAAATCAGAGGAAGGAATAGATTTTCTGAAAGTTTCGTACATATCTGTTAAATCAACTCTTTCTGATTTTACATTAGGATATTTGTCTAGCAAAAAAGCAATATGATCTTGTGCTCTAGTTATTTGAGATACATGTTGATGTATTGGCATTTCTATTACCAAAACATCTTTACCAGTTTCGGCAACCAAAGTAGAAGTAACAGCAGAGTCAATACCTCCGCTTACTCCAACTACAAAACCATTTGTTTTAGAGTTTTTACTGTATTCTAATAACCACTCGCTTATATATTCAGAAATTTCTTGCATATTATTTATTTTTCAGCAAAAATAATTAAAGTAATGAAATAGTGTGCATTGTTATAGCATAGATTATGTCTATCAAAATAAAAAATATTATGATGCTATTTATTAGGCTATAAATATGTGATATTAGTATTTTTGACGGAACAATATTTTGATCTAAATAAATTACATGAAATATATAGTTTTACTTTTCTCACTAGCAATATTTACGACATGTTCCAACAACAAGTTCGTAGATGTATCTGATATAAAAATACAATCGGAATTAGTTCGTTTCGATAGCCTTTTTTATAATACTGATAATTTAGATAAGCTTACCTCTCTTAAACAATCTTATCCTTTAATGTTTCCGTCCGAAACTAATGACTCTGTTTGGTTGAGCAAAGTTAAAAGTTTAGAAGAGCAAGAAATATATAAAAAAGCAACAATCGTATTTGGCGATTTTAACAAAGAACATTCAGAAATTATAGATGTATTTAAACATGTAAAATATTATTATCCAGAATTTACAGCTCCAAGTATTTTTACAATTATTTCTGACTTTGACTATCAATATCCCGTGCTCTACACACAAGAAAGGTTGTTTGTATCGCTAGATATGTATTTAGGAGCAGATGAAAAAGAATATGAAATGTTCCCAAAATACCTTGTGAAAAATATGGTAGAGGAAAGAATTAAAGTAGATGTTGCTGATGCTATATCTAAAAATATTATTGCTATTGATAGGTATGATAGAACATTGCTTTCGCAAATGATTTACAATGGCAAATTACTTTATTTATCACAAAAATTATTGCCTAGTTCAGGCGATAGTTTATTAATAGGTTACACTCAAAAAGAATTAGAGTGGTGCAATAATAATGAGGCTGATATTTGGGCTTACATGGTTAAGAAGAAGCTTATTTACAGTTCTGATGATAAGTTGCTACAGAGGTTTATTAGTGTAGCTCCATTTACTAAATTCTACTTAGAATTAGATCAACAATCGCCTGGTAGAGTTGGAGTGTGGTTGGGTTGGCAAATAGTTAAATCATATATGGAAAATAATGATGTGTTGCTTAATGAATTGATGGCTAATAACGATGCGAAGAATATTTTTATAAAATCTAAATATAAACCGAATAAATAGAATAATTAAGAAAAGATATAATTATGAGTACACATAAATCAAAAATAACTTTAGAAATAGAGTTAGATGAAAATAAAGTACCTGAAAAAATGTACTGGTCAGCACCAGACGGAGGAATAAATAATTCGGAGTCAAAAGCATTTTTGTTATCTGTTTGGGATGAAGAATCTAAAGATACTTTACGTATAGATCTTTGGACAAAAGACATGAAAGTAGATGAGATGAAAAGGTTTTTTTATCAAACACTTTTGTCTATGTCCGATTCTCTAGAAAAAGCTACAAACGAAGATAAAATGGCTGGAGATCTAAGAGATTTCTGTGAGCATTTTGCTGATAAATTATTGAAAGAAGAGTAGTTTTGAGAGTTATTTTAAAAAAAAAACATCGCAATTAGCGATGTTTTTTTTAATATATAATTCACTATTAAAAGTTACATTCTTGGCATGAAACCAGATCCTAATTGTTCATTTATTTCATGTATATAATCTAAGATTTCTTCTTTTCCTTCTGCCGTTTCAGCAGACGAAACAAACATTTTAGGTAGTTCGTCCCACACAGTAGCCATCTCACTTTTATAATGTATTAAGCTCTGAGATAGTTTATATGGATTTAGCTTATCTGATTTAGTGAAAATTATACTAAACGGAATACCAGTTTCTCCAAGATATTGCATAAACTCCATATCTATTTTCTGAGGAGTATGTCTTACATCGATAAGTACAAAAAGGTTTGTTAGGTTATTTCTGTTTTCAATGTAATCGCTAATTATTTTACCAAACCCCCTTCTTATAGACTTAGATACTTTAGCAAAACCATATCCTGGTAAATCTACTAAGAACCAGTGCTTATTAATCAAAAAATGATTTATTAGCTGAGTTTTACCTGGCTTACCAGAAGTCTTTGCTAAATTTTTATGGTTAGTCAACATATTGATTAAAGAAGACTTACCTACGTTAGAACGACCAATAAAAGCATATTCCAACCTGTTTTCTTTTGGACTTTTTTTCCAATCAGTATTACTGATCACAAAAGTTGAAGTATCTATTTTCATGATTTTATTTGAGATTTTTATTAATCCACTCTTCTAAAATCACATTAAATTCGTAAGGTCTTTCCATCATTGCGGCATGTCCACATTTATCAATCCAATGTAGTTCGGAGTTAGGAAATAATTCATGAAATTCTTCGGCAACATTAGGAAGGGTTACAGTGTCATTTTTTCCCCAGATTAAGCATACAGGAAGATCCATTTTTTTAACGTCTTCAGCCATGTTGTGTCTAATAGCACTCTTGGCAATAGAAAGAATTTTTATAACTTTCATTCTGTCATTCACGGTATCGTAAATGTCGTCAATAAGCTCCTTTGTTGCCATTTTAGGATCGTAAAATACTTCTTCAGCTTTACGCTTCATGTATTCGTAATCACCTCTTTTTGGATAAGATTCTCCCATGGCATTCTCGTAAAGACCTGAGCTTCCTGTTAAAACAATACCAGCAACTTTATCAGGGTGGAGTTTGTTGTATATCAGGGCTATGTGTCCACCAAGAGAGTTTCCTACAAGAACAACTTTATCTAAACCAAGGTGAAGAATTAAATTATGGACGTGTAAAGTTAAATTTTTAACATTGGTTTTAAGCAAGGGCAAGTCGTAAATAGGTAGTATTGGAACTATTACTCTAAATCCATCGGCAGAAAGTTTTTCAACTACCTTATCAAAATTACTTAAACCACCCATTAATCCGTGTAACAGAATTATTGGCTGACCCTCTCCTTTATCTAAAAAGTTAAAATTATCGTTTTTTTCTCTTTTGAAAATCATTTGATCATATTTAAATCAAGCTACAAAAGTAGCAATATTGTATTGAAATGTGTAATTATTTTTATATATCACACGTTTTATTTAATATAACCCTGAAAGTGCGTGATAATCAGATGGTTTACATGATGTTTCTTTTGCCACTTCCCATTTTTATTTTTCATAAGTATTGTGATTTTTTTTATTTCAAGTCCATGGTTTTCTACAGGCATATACCCCTCTTTTTTAAATATAAACTACTACTCAAAACAGTGTTTTTTTATTTTTTTAAATATAAATGTTAATAAACAGAAGAATATTGGTAGCTATATAAGCTAGTAATAATAAGGGTTTTAATGATTGTAGTGGGGAAGTTATCAACATAGTGGTAAAAAGTGGTGAATTGTGTGTAATTGTGTAGTATTACTCTTATATTTGAGATTGTAAATTATATCTAATGGAAAATCTATTTGGCACATACGAATGTAAGATTGATGCTAAGGGCCGATTGCTACTTCCTTCTTTGTTAAAGAAGCAGTTAGCTCCGTTTTTAGGTGATGGTTTTATTCTGAAAAGGTCAATTTTCGAGGAGTGCCTTGAGTTGTACACCATGGCAGAATGGCGTACTGTTACGGATGAATTACGAGAAAAAAGTAGATTCAAGAGAAAAAACATGACTTTCTTTCGAAGATTTACTGCTGGAGTAAAACCGATAGATTTAGATGGAACGGGACGAATGTTAATAGCTAAAGATCTTGTTTCGTTTTCAGGTATTCAAAAAGAAGTTGTGTTGACGGTAACTGTAGGAAACATAATAGAAATATGGGATAAAAAACGTTACGAAGATGTTATTAACGATCCAGATGTTGACTTTGGAGATTTAGCAGAAGAAGTAATGGGAGATTTAGATTAGAAAAAGATTAAAGGAATATAAAATCAATAGAAATGGCAGAAGAATACCACATACCAGTTTTGTTCGATCAATGTATCGAAGGTTTGAAGATTAAAGAAGGTGGTATTTATGTAGATGTTACCTTCGGAGGTGGGGGTCATTCTCGTGGAATTATTTCTAAGTTAGGAGAAAAAGGTAAGTTGTTTGCTTTTGATCAAGATAAAGATGCAATTGAAAATTCAATTGACGATGAGAGGTTTACTCTTATTAATATGAATTTTAAACATATAAAAAATTACTTGCGACTTCACGGTGTAAAAAAAGTAGATGGGATATTGGCTGACTTGGGAGTTTCTTCTCATCAGTTTGATGTTGCAGAACGTGGATTTTCTACTCGTTTCGATGGTAGATTAGATATGAGAATGAATCAAAGTGCTCCTTTATCGGCATTTGAAGTAGTAAACGAATATGAGTTAGAAGATCTAACTAGGATACTTCGCGATTATGGAGAGTTGAAAAATGCATGGAAAGTAGCTAACAAAATTGTTGATTCTCGTGAAGAAAATACAATAGTAACTAACGATGATTTAAAGGCATTAACACTAAGTCTAGCTCCTAGAAATAGAGAGAATAGATTTTTTGCACAATTGTTTCAGGCTATTCGTATAGAGGTTAATCAAGAGATGGAGGTTTTGAAATCTTTTTTAGAGGCTAGTAATGAAGTATTAAACCCCGATGGTAGATTGGTGGTTATGTCTTATCATTCACTAGAAGATAGGTTAGTTAAGAGGTATATGAAAACAGGTTTGTTTCATGGCGAACCAGAAAAGGATTTTTACGGAAACATTGATGTTCCTTTTAAGGTAATCACAAGAAAAGTAATTATTCCTAATGAAGAAGAAATTGCTAGAAATAGTAGAGCTAGGAGTGCCAAACTTAGAATCGCAACAAAACTGTAGATGGATAGTAAAGATCAAAATATAGGCTCTATTGTTAAAGGAGGTTTTTTTAACTCTAATTTTCTATTCGATAACTATAAGCTGATTGTATTACTTGTAAGTATCGCTTTGGTAAGCATAGTTAGTTCTCATTCAACAGATACTAAAATATATAGAATAAGAAAATTAGATTTAGAAGTAAGGGAATTAAAGTCAGAGTTTGTATCGGTTCGTACAAATTTAATGAATGCAAGAATGGGATCAAATTTGCAAGAAAAAGTAAAAGCTTTAGGGTTAGAGTCTTCAACAACTCCTCCTTTTGTAATTAAGACAGAAACGGAAGATTAATTTGGAACAGGTAAAGAAAAAAATATTAAATAGATTGTATCTAGTAGTAGGTTTACTTCTGGTAGTTTTTGTTGTGATTCTTGGAACTGTTTTCAAAATTCAGTTTGTTGAAGGAGACCATTACAGAGCTATTGCTGATAAGCAAACTATAAAACTTCATACCATAAAAGCTAGACGAGGTAATATTTATACCGAAGATGGAAGCCTTTTAGCAACCTCAGTTACAAAATACGATATTTCTATTGATCCTACAGTAGCTACAAATAAAGTATTCAACGAAAATATTGATGCTCTTTCCGATTCTATTTACAGAGTTTTCGGGGCAAAATCAAAATATTATTATGCTGATAAACTAACAGCTTTAAGAAAGAAGGGTAAAAGATATATGCGACTCAAAAATAACTTGAGTTATGATGACTATAAGCGTTTCAGAAATTTTCCATTGCTAAATAAAGGGAGATTCAAGGGAGGCATTGTTGTTAGTGAAAGATTAGTAAGGGAGCACCCATTAGGTAAAGTTGCAGAAAGAACAATTGGAGGAACAAAAGAAATTACTTCTGTTGGGCTCGAAGGTGCTTACTCTAGGTATTTAGGAGGAATAGATGGTAGTGTACTAAGTGTAAGACTTCAGAAAAATGCTTGGAAACCACTAGCAGCTAAAAATGAAATTGATCCAAAAGACGGAGCAGATATTTATTCTACTATAGATGTACATATTCAAGATGTTGCACATTTTGCTTTATTGCGCCAGTTAGAAAAATTTGAAGCCGATCATGGTTCTGTAGTAGTTATGGAAGTTGAAACCGGTAAGGTTAAGGCAATTGTTAATCTTGCTAGAAACTCAAAAGGAAAATATTACGAAAGATTTAATTACGCAATTTCTGAAGCAGTAGAGCCAGGATCTACATTTAAATTACCTGTACTAATTGCAGCTTTAGAAGATGGAGTTGTAGATACAAGTCAAGTTGTAGATACAGGAAAAGGTAAATTCAAAGTTTACAATCGTACAATTAGAGATTCTCACCACGGCGGTTTCGGAAAAATTTCTTTAGCCGAAGTATTTACAGAATCTTCAAACGTAGGTATGGCAAAAGTGATTCTAGAAAATTATGTAAAATACCCATCTAAGTTATTAGATAGATTATACTCTATGGGTATTGACAAAAAAGTTAATGTAAGTATTTTAGGAGAAAAAGCTCCATTTATACCTGTTCCGGGAACTAAAGAATGGTCTGGTTTGAGTTTGCCATGGATGGCTTACGGATATGGGATACACATGACTCCATTGCAAATTTTGACTTTTTACAATGCCATAGCAAACGATGGTGTGCAGGTGAAACCTTATTTTGTATCAAAAATTAAAGATGAAGATCAGAAGATAAAAACAGTTCATACACAGGTTATAAATTCTAGAATTTGCTCAGAGGATAATGTCAAAATTGCTCAGGCTTTACTTGAAGATGTTGTAGACCACGGAACAGGAGTAGGGCTTAAGATGAAGAATTTGAGCATAGCGGGAAAAACAGGTACAACACAAGTAGATTATTGGAAAAATGGAAAAGAAGGAGTTCAGTACAGAGCATCTTTTGTTGGATATTTCCCTACAGAAAACCCAAAATATTCTGCAATTGTAGTTGTAAACAAGCCTAATAAGAGAAAAGGGTATTACGGAGCACAAGTTGCGGCACCTGTTTTCAAAGAAATTGCTGTTAAGATTTATCACGATGGACCAGAGGTTCAAGATAAAAAAGTATTACTAGAAAATCCTGAACTACTAAGGGATATAAATAACAGTAAAACAGCAAGTGTATCGCGTAAAGGTTTAATGCCAAACGTAAAAGGTGTACCTGCAAGAGATGCTATTTATTTACTAGAAAACATGGGGTTAAAAGTAACTATGTCTGGCTCAGGAGTAGTTAGGAAGCAATCTATAGCTCCAGGAAGAAGAGTAAAGAAGAACAACAAAGTTAATTTAGTATTGATGTAATGGAAATGAAGCTGAAAGACATACTAAAAAATATAAAAACTTTAAGTCAGGTTGGAGATGATACTGTTGAGGTCTCATCCATTGAATTTGATTCAAGGAAAGTAACGAAAGGAAGTGTTTTTGTAGCAATCAACGGCGTTGCTGTAGATGGTCATAAATATATTTATAAAGCAATTGAGTTAGGAGCTAGCGCAATAGTTTATCAGAATAAAGAGGCAGTTGAAAATTTCAATGATGCAGATGTTTCTTTTGTACAAGTTGATGACTCAAAAGAAGCACTAGGATTAATGGCTTCTAATTTTTACGATAATCCTTCGTCAAAACTAAAACTTGTAGGAGTAACTGGTACAAATGGTAAAACTACTATTGCTACTCAATTGTACACTTTGTTTGGGTTGCTTGGATATAAAACAGGATTGTTTTCAACTATAAAAATAATGGCTGGCGAAGAGGAAATTGTTTCTACTCATACAACTCCAGACCCTGTAACACTTAATAAATATTTGAATCAAATGCTTGATTCTGGTGTTACACATTGTTTTATGGAAGTTAGTTCTCATGGAGTTGATCAGCGTAGAATTGCTGGATTAGAATTTACAGGAGGAGCTTTCACAAACATAACCCGCGACCATTTAGATTATCACAATACTTTCAGAGAGTATTTAAATGTAAAGAAGAGATTCTTTGATGAATTACCAAAATTAGCATTTGCTATTTCTAATAGTGATGATAAAAATGGTTTTGTGATGTTGCAAAATACAAAAGCCACAAAGTTGACTTACTCAATGAAATCTGTAAGTGATTATAAAGTTAAACTTATTGAAAGTCATTTCAATGGAATGCTTCTTAAGATTGCAGATAAAGAGATTTGGACAAAACTGATAGGAAAATTCAATGCATATAATTTACTAGCAATTTATGCAGTTGCTATTGAGCTAGGAGAGGATACTGATGAGGTTCTTACGGCAATTAGTAAACTAGAAAATGTTACTGGCAGATTCGATCATTTCTTGTCAAGTACAGGTGTGATTACGGTTATAGATTACGCTCACACTCCCGATGCACTAAAAAATGTATTGGAAACAATTAACGACATCCGTACAGGAAACGAAAAGTTGATAACAGTAGTTGGTTGTGGAGGCGATAGAGATAAAGGTAAACGCCCAGAAATGGCAAGGATTTCTTGCGAGTTGTCTAACAAAGTTGTTTTGACTTCTGACAACCCACGAACAGAAAAACCAGAAGATATTATTGCCGATATGGAAGCTGGTGTTCCGGGAGAGTATTATAACAAAACTGTTTCTATTACCGATAGAGAGCAAGGAATAAAATCAGCGTGCCAAGAAGCAAATGCAGGAGATATTATTCTAATTGCAGGTAAAGGACACGAAACATACCAAGATGTGATGGGAGTAAAACACGATTTTGATGATTTCGAAAAAGCTAAAACAATACTAACCTTACTAAAAAAGTAGCATGTTATATTATTTATTTAATTATTTGAATGGACTGTTTGATTTACCTGGAGCAGGTATGGTCAATTCTATCTCTTTCCGTGCAGCAATGGCGATTATATTTTCTTTGATAATAGCTACACTTTACGGTAAGAAAATAATTTTATACATACAGGCAAAGCAAGTTGGCGAAACTGTTAGAGACCTTGGTCTTGAAGGTCAGAACCAAAAAGCAGGTACACCTACAATGGGAGGAGTAATAATAATCCTTGCTACAGTTCTGCCAGTTCTACTTTTTGCGAAACTCGAAAATATTTATGTTATCCTTTTATTGATAACTACTTTCTGGATGGGAACAATTGGGTTCATAGATGATTACATTAAAGTATTTAAAAAAGATAAAGAAGGTTTAAAAGGAAGATTCAAAATAGTAGGTCAGGTAGTATTGGGATTAATAGTTGGAGGAATGTTATATTTTAATGAAGATGTAACTATTAAAGAAAAAGTCCAATATTCTACAGAGCAATTATCAGAATTTAAAGCTCAAGGTATTACACCACCTATTTTTAAAGAAGAACATAAATCGCTTAAAACAACTATCCCTTTTGTAAAAGGAAATGAGTTTAGTTATAAAAGTTTGATTTCTTGGATGGGAGATGGAGCTGAAGATTATGCTTGGTTAATTTTTATACCAATTGTTATTTTCATTATCACAGCAGTTTCAAACGGGGCAAATCTAACAGACGGAATAGATGGACTTGCAGCAGGATCATCGGCAATAATGGGAATCACTCTCGCAATTTTAGCATGGGTATCAGGTAATATTATTTTTGCTGATTATCTCAATATCATGTACATACCACATTCAGGTGAAATCACAATTTTTATTGCGGCATTTATAGGAGCATTGGTTGGTTTTTTGTGGTTCAACGCTTATCCAGCTCAAGTTTTTATGGGCGATACAGGTAGTTTAACTATTGGAGGAATTATTGCAGTTATTGCAATTATAATTCGTAAAGAAATGTTGATACCAATTATTAGCGGTGTTTTCTTAGCAGAGAATCTATCAGTAGTAATTCAGGTGGCTTATTTCAAATACACAAAAAACAAATATGGAGAAGGTAAACGAGTGTTTTTAATGGCACCATTACACCATCATTATCAGAAAAAAAATTATCACGAAAGTAAAATAGTCATACGTTTTTGGATTATAGGAATTATGCTAGCAGTAGTATCTGTAGTTACCTTAAAGGTAAGGTAGTGGATTCCTAGTTTGACCTAGTAGAGTGCGAAGACAATATGAGAGTCAGTTTTTTAATGTAAATGTTGAATTTAAAAATAACAAAGCTAAAAGCCACAGTCCAATAGCTATAGGCAAATACTTATAAGGTTCCTGAGCGGAGCCGAAGGAATTAAAACAAATAGAAAAAAATGAATAAAAACATTTCCATACTAGGAGCAGGCGAAAGCGGAGTTGGTGCAGCTATTTTAGCTCAGAAACTTGGCTACGGAGTTTTTGTTTCTGATATGGGAACTATTAAAAATAAGTACCTAGAAGAGTTAAAAGAAAATAGTATAAATTTTGAACAAGGAAAACACAGCGAAGAAATTATTCTAGCAAGTGATGTTGTTATAAAAAGCCCTGGAATTCCAGATACGGTCCCTTTAATTATTGAATTGAACAGAAAAGGAGTTGAGGTTATTTCAGAAATTGAATTTGCTTCGCGATATACCGATGCCAAAATTATAGCTATTACTGGAGCAAATGGTAAGACTACAACAGCAATGTTGACTTATTCTATTTTTAAAGATGCTGATTACAACGTTGGCTTAGCAGGAAATATAGGTAAGAGCTTTGCTAGACAAGTAGCAAGAGAAGATTACGATTACTATGTTTTGGAATTAAGTAGTTTCCAGTTAGATGGAATTAATACTTTCAAACCACACATAGCTATTTTACTAAACATCACACCAGATCATTTAGATAGGTATGATTATAAGTTTGAAAACTATAGAGATTCAAAGCTGAGAATTGCAATGAATCAAACAGAAGAAGATTACCTAATTTACGATGCAAACGATGAAGGTAATTTGTCAGGATTAGAAAACAATCCTATAAAATCGATTAGAGTTCCTTACGGTGAAAATATCATCGAACAAGGGAAAAAAATATACGGAGAATTGAACGAAAAGACTATCGAAATGAGATTTGAAAACGAAACAACAACAATGACTATACAGGATTTGGCTCTGCAAGGAAACCACAATGTGAGAAATTCTATGGCAGGAGGTATGGCTGCAAAGTTATTGGGTGTACATAACAAAAATATAAGAAATGCCCTTTCTAATTTTGAAGCTGTAGAACACAGATTAGAAAATGTGGCTCGATTCGAAGGAATCAATTTCATTAATGATTCTAAAGCAACAAATGTTAATGCAACGTTTCACGCTTTAAACTCAATGAAGAAAACTACAGTTTGGATAGTTGGCGGTGTAGATAAAGGAAATGACTATTCTGACCTACTTCAATTTGTTAGAGGGAAGGTAAGAGCTATAGTTTGCTTGGGAGTAAATAATTCTAAAATACTTAATGTATTTGAAAATGAGGTAGATGTAATTACCGAAACACAATCAATGCAAGATGCTGTAAATACAGCGTATACACTTGCTAAAAATGGTGATAATGTATTACTTTCGCCGGCTTGTGCAAGTTTCGATTTATTCGAAAGTTACGAGGATAGAGGTAGTCAATTCAAACAAGAAATAAATAAGTTAACGAAGTAGAAAAGGTTTAAGTCAAAGGCAAATAAATCAGCCTAATGCAAAATTAAGTATGAAAGAATTTTTACAAAATTTAAAGGGAGATAAAGTAATCTGGGGCATCGTTTTTGTTATGGCGATTACTTCGGTTGTTATTGTCTACAGTGCTATCAGTAATCTAGCTTGGCGTTCGTCAGATGGTGGTAGTGTTTTTATTTTGTTATTTAAACATTCAATATTTTTAGTTTTAGGTTTGGCAACAATGTATGGAGCTTATAAAATTCCATACAAATTCTTTTCATCACTGTCTGCATTAATGATTCCAATAGTAGTTGTATTGTTACTATTTACACTAATGCAAGGCAAACAGATTTCAGGAGCTAACGCAAGTAGATGGATACAGATACCGTATGTTGGAATGGGTATTCAAACCTCTACTATTGCCTCAATTATTTTGTTTACATACGTTGCAAGGTACTTGGCAAAGATTCAAGATAAAGTAGTAAAATTTAAAGATACATTATTGCCATTATGGTTACCTGTTATTACTATTGCAGGGTTAATATTACCAGCCAATTTTTCTACAGCAGCATTGTTAGTGCTTAATGTTGGAGTTATACTTCTAGTTGGAAGATACCCTATTAAACATTTAGCAGTAATGGTTTTGGTTGGGTCTATTACTTTATCATCTTTTGTAGGTTTAGCAGTTAATTATCCTGATGCATTCCCTAATCGGGTTCATACATGGGCTAGTCGTTTAGGTTACGAAATAAGCAAAGAGGAAGGACTTACAAAGTTGCCAGAAAATAAGAAAGAACAATATCAAGTAGAATCAGCAAAAATAGCTGTGGCTATTGGAGGAGTATTCGGACAAGGCCCTGGTAAAAGTGTTCAGAAAAATCACTTACCACAGTCTTCTTCAGATTTTATTTTCGCAATAATTATAGAAGAATTTGGTTTTATTGGAGCATTAGGACTAATAGTTCTTTATGTATTTTTCCTTGTTAGAGTAGTAATAGTATCGGGTAAAGCCCCAACAATATTTGGTTCCTTGCTGGTTTTAGCATTAGGAATACCAATAATTTTACAAGCATTGGTAAACATGGCTGTAGCTGTTGGATTATTCCCTGTTACTGGTCAACCTTTACCTTTCATTAGTAGTGGAGGTACATCTATTTGGATGGTAGGTTTTGCTATAGGAATGATTTTAAGTGTGAGTAGAGAAACACAAGAGTTAGAAGAAAAAGAAGCCCTAGGGTTAAATAATATTGAGAAAGAAGAAAATACTAACGAATTAATTGGAGCAGAGCTTGAAGAAGTCATATAACATAATGTTGAGTGGTGGCGGTACTGGAGGACATATCTATCCTGCTGTTTCTATTGCTAACGAATTAAAATTGCGATATCCAGATTCGAAGTTTTTATTTGTTGGTTCGAAAGACAGAATGGAGATGGAGAAAGTGCCACAAGCAGGGTACGAAATTAAAGGTCTTTGGATTTCGGGAATTCAGCGTAAGTTGACTTTAGATAATCTTTCGTTTCCTTTTAAATTGATGTCTAGTTTGTTTAATTCATGGAAATTAATTCGTGGATTTAAGCCTGATGTGGTTATTGGCACGGGTGGTTTCGCAAGTGGGCCATTGCTTTATATGGCTACTAAAAAAGGGATTCCAACACTTATTCAAGAACAGAATTCTTATCCAGGAATTACCAATAAGTTGTTGTCGAAATCTGTAAATAAAATTTGTACTGCTTTCGAAGGTTTAGAAAGATTTTTTCCAAAGAATAAAATAGTTCTTACGGGAAATCCTATTCGCCAAGATTTAACTGAAAGTAAAGTTAGTAAACAAGAAGCGTCAACTCATTTTGATTTGAGAGCCGAAAAGAAAACTATTTTAGTACTTGGTGGAAGTTTAGGGGCAAGAGCAGTTAATGCTCAGGTATCAAAAATATTGAGTTGGGTAAAAGAGAATAATTATCAACTTATTTGGCAAACAGGAAAATTGTATATCGATGATTACAAGCATCTACAAGAAGAAATGAATTACGATGGCATCAAAATTCAAGCTTTCTTAAATAGGATGGATATGGCTTATGCAATGGCCGATGTAATTTTAACAAGATCGGGAGCTGGTACAATCTCAGAATTGTGCGTTGTGGGTAAACCTACAATCTTTGTTCCATCGCCAAATGTTGCAGAGGATCATCAGACTTTTAATGCTAAGGCACTTTCTAGTAAAGATGCAGCAGTTTTAATTCCCGAAAAGAACATGGAAGAAGAGCTAATACCTAGCTTAGAGAAAATATTGAGAGATGAAGAATTAATAAAAAATTTATCAGAAAATATAAATAAGCTGGCTTTGCCAAATGCTTCTAAAGATATTGTTAACGAAGTAGAATTATTGTTGAAGTAAATGGAGTTGAACAAAATACATAACGTTTATTTTGTAGGTATCGGTGGTATCGGGATGAGTGCACTTGCTAAATTTTTTATAGCAAAAGGTGCATCAGTTTCGGGCTACGATAAAACTCCAAGCGCTGTAACCGATAGCCTTTTGAAATTGGGAGTAGAAATTATTTTCAAAGAGGATAAATCAGCAATAGTTAGTGAAGTTGAAAATGATAAAAATACTCTTGTAGTTTACACACCAGCAATTCCATCAGAAAATAATATTCTTAATTTTTTTAAGGATAATTCTTATAAGATGATGAAAAGATCGGAAGTATTAGGTGTTATTTCACGTGGTTCTTTCTGTCTTGCTGTTGCAGGTACTCACGGAAAAACAACTACATCTGCATTACTTGGTCATATTATGTCCGAATCTAAAACAGGAGCTAGTGCATTTGTTGGTGGAGTAATGACAGGGTATAACTCTAATCTTATCCTTGGCAATGAGAATGTGATGGTTGTAGAGGCCGATGAGTACGATAGAAGTTTCATGCAATTATCTCCAAATATTGCTTGTATTACATCTACCGATGCCGATCATTTAGATATTTATGGCGATTCTAGTATTCTTGAAAAAGCATTTATAGATTTTGCTCAGTTATTACCAACAGATGGGATTTTGATTACTAAAGCTGAGTTAGAAATTTCAGAAGGACTTAAGTATTCAATCAATCAACCTTGCGATTTTTACGCAAAGGATATTACTGTTAAAGATGGTAAGTTTCATTTTAGTATTCTTACAGGTAGGGGAGATATTTATTTAGATGTAAAAAGTAATTTACCTGGAAGATATAATATAGAAAATACTTTAGCCGCTTTTGCAATGGCTCATCAATATGGTTTGCCAGGAGAAGAAATAGTAAGGGCAATAGATAATTTCGAAGGCATTTACAGAAGATTTAACATGTTTGATTTTGGGTATAAAGTAATTGTAGACGATTACGCTCATCATCCATCAGAAGTAGAAGTTGCTTTAGAAGCAGCAAGAGAATTGTTTACTAGTAAAAAGATTGCTGTTGTTTTTCAACCTCATTTGTACAGTCGTACTAGAGATTTTGAAAATGAATTTGCTGAGGTTTTATCAAAGTTTGACGAAGTTAATTTACTAGATATTTATCCGGCTAGGGAACTTCCAATTTCGGGAGTAACAAGTTTATCCTTATTAGATAAAATTAATAATAAGAGTAAAAAACTGATTGCAAAAGAAGAAATAAGATCAGTATTAAAAAATAGCAACTGCGATGTTGTGATGATGCTAGGAGCAGGAGACATAAGTGTAGAAATTGAAAAATTAAAAAAATAGCAGTGTTAAAAAAATGGTTAACATATTCTCTTTACGTTATCGCAATTGTTGCGGTTGGAGTATTGATGGGTTTTGCTGATGCACGACACGCTAATAAAACTATTTCTGGTTTGAATATTTCTGTAGTAGATTTCGATACTTTGAAATTTGTAAACGAAGAAATGGTAAGTAAGGTTGTAAGGTCTACTTATGACAGTCTTGAGCATAAGAGTAAAAATGCTGTTGATATTTCGTTGCTAGAGAAAAAAATTCAGAAAATGAGTTCCGTTGCCAATGCTGAGGTATTTGTAGATATAGAAAATAAATTATCGGTAAAAGTAGAGCAACGTAATCCAGTAGGTAGAATAATTTCATCTGACTATAATTGTTATTTAGATGTAAATGGTAATAAAATGTCTTTGTCGCCAATGTACACTGCAAATGTTATGTTGATTGATGGAGAAGTGAATAAAAATAATTTGAATGAAATATATGCTCTGATTACTTACGTTAGAAATAACGAAGTTTTGAAGGCACAATTAGTGAGTATAAGTGTTGATAAGAATAACGAGTACAGTTTCAGAACCAGAAAAGGAAATCAGGTTATTGAATTTGGAAAGGCAGAAAATATTGAACAAAAATTTGATAAATTATTAATTTATTATCGCAAAACAGTGTCTGACTTTGGTTGGAGGCGATATAGAAAAATTAATTTAAAATTTGCAAACCAAGTAGTTTGTACCAAAAGATAGATTATGAAAAACTCTGATATAGCTGTAGGTTTAGATATTGGAACAACTAAAATTGTTGCAATTGTAGGTCGTAGAAACGATAGAGGTAAAGTTGAGGTTTTAGGTGTTGGAAAAACTAAAAGTTTAGGTGTTCACCGTGGCGTAGTGAATAATATTACCAAAACTATGGAGTCGATTCAAGCAGCTATTAGCGAGGCTGAATCTACATCAGGCGAAGAGATAAAGAGTGTAGTTGTTGGCATTGCTGGTCAGCATATTCGCAGTTTACAGCATACAGATTATATCGATAGAGATAATTTTGATGAAGTAATAGAAGAGGAGGATATATTAGAACTAATTAGCCAGGTAAAAAAATTGGTTATGCTTCCTGGCGAAGAAATAATTCATGTTTTACCACAAGAGTACAAGATAGACGGACAGAGCGAAATTAAAGAACCCGTAGGTATGTCGGGACGTAGGATAGAATCTAATTTCCATGTTGTTGTTGGTAACGTAGCCTCTATCAGAAATATTGGTCGTTGTGTTGTTAACAGTGGTTTAGAATTAGACGATATCACACTAGAACCTATAGCATCTGCCGATTCGGTATTGAGCGAAGAAGAGAAAGAAGCAGGTGTTGCTTTGATTGATATAGGAGGAGGAACCACAGACCTTGCAATTTTTAAAGATGGAATTATTCGTCACTCGGCAGTTGTTCCTTTTGGCGGAAACGTAATTACCGAAGATATAAAAGAAGGTTGCTCGATAATTGAGAAACAAGCAGAATTGTTGAAAGTGAAATTCGGTTCGGCTTGGCCAGGAGAAAATAGCGAAAATGAAATTGTTTCTATTCCGGGTTTAAGAGGTAGAGAACCAAAAGAGGTAACTATGAAAAATCTTTCTAAGATTATTCATGCTAGAGTTATTGAAATTGTAGAACACGTCTTTCTTGAGATTAAGAATTACGGTCACGAAGAACCAAAGAAAAAATTAATAGCAGGAATAGTTCTTACAGGTGGAGGTGCAGAATTAAAGCACATCAGACAAATGGTTGAGTACATAACAGGTATGGACTGTAGAATAGGCTATCCAAACGAGCATTTGGCTAGTGGATCTGATAAACGTTTAGCATCACCAATATTTGCAACATCAGTAGGCCTTTTAATAAAAGGACTTGATAAAGTTGAGGCTAGAAAAAAATTAGAAGTAGAAGAGGAGGTTGAAGTAGTAATAGAACCAGAGGTTGTAGTGTTAACCCCAAAAGAGGAAATACCAGAGCCTAATATTGAAGAGAAACCTAAGAAGCCAGAGAAGGTGAAAAAAGTAAAATCTAATTTCTTAGAAAATTTTGCAACTAAGCTAAGAGAGTTTTTAGAGAATGAATAAGAGATATACAATAGAAGAATTAATAAACCCCAAAATAAATTAATTATGAATCAAGACAACATTTCTTTCGATCTACCTAAAAATAGATCCAACGTGATTAAAGTAATCGGTGTTGGTGGAGGAGGTAGTAATGCTGTTAACTACATGTATAAACAAGGGTTTAAGGGTGTAGATTTTGTAGTTTGTAATACCGATGCACAGGCTTTACACAGTAGTCCTATACCTAACAAAGTTCAATTAGGGGTAAATCTTACAGAAGGGCTAGGTGCAGGGGCAAGACCAGAAGTTGGTGGAGAAGCAGCTTTAGAGAGTATTTCTGATCTTGAAACAATGTTAATGTCAAGTACTAAAATGCTATTCCTTACAGCCGGAATGGGAGGTGGTACTGGTACGGGTGCTGCACCTGTTATTGCAAAACTTGCGGCTAAACTCGGAATTCTAACAGTAGGTATAGTTACTATGCCTTTCAAGTTCGAAGGAGCTATAAGAATGAAGCAGGCTCAAACAGGATTAGAAGAGCTTTCTAAATATGTAGATTCTATGATTGTTATAAACAATAACAAGCTTAGAGACGTGTATGGGAATTTGGGGTTGAAATCTGGTTTTGCAAAAGCGGATGAAGTATTAGCAACTGCAGCCAAAGGTATATCGGAAGTTATTACAAAAGAATATGGTATGAATATCGATTTACACGATGTTAAAACCGTATTAGAAAAAAGTGGGACAGCAATTATGGGTGCTGCTATGGCTTCTGGAGAAAACAGAGCTATCAAGGCAATTGTAAAAGCTTTAGATTCGCCATTGCTTAACGATAACAGTATTAAAGGAGCCAAAAATGTTCTTTTGTTAGTTGTTTCTGGTGAGACAGAAATTACTCTTGACGAAATTGGGGAAATCAATGAGTATATTCAGGATCAAGCAGGTGGTTATGCAAATATTATTTTAGGTGCAGGAGATGAAGAAGAAGGAATAGGCGATAATATAAAAATTACAATTATTGCTACTGGTTTTTCTAAAACCCAACAAGATACTATACTAGATAAGGAACCAGAAAAAACGGTTTATACTTTAGGCGAAAATAATTCTGATGCTACTGAACATAATAGAGTAGAGAGAATTGAAGAAGTTAAAACAGTAATAAGAGAAGTAGAGTCTCCAAAAGTATCAACCCCAATTGCAAAGAGAATAGTTCACACACTGGAAGAAGATGTAGTAGATGAGGTGGAATTGCCAATTGCAGAAAAAGTAGTTGTTACTCCTGTAGAAAATATTGTTGAAGATGTAGAAGAATTAGTAGAATTACCTATTGCTGAAAAGGTAGTTGAGCCAGTTGTAGAGAATGCTACAAACGAGGTTGAGGTGGAAGCAGTAGATAAAAAGAGTATAATGAACATTTCTGATGACGATATCGTTATTCAGGATATGAGTGATTCTCAAACAACTATTGAGTTTGATTTTGGTTCAATAAATAATGCTAATATAGAAGAAGAGAAGGTAGAGCAAGCTCCAGAAAAAAAGATTTTTGATTTAGGTTCAGAACTTGATAAAGAGATTGGTGGAGAAGAGAAAGAAGTGAAAACACAGCCTAATGACTTGTACTCCCAAATTGAAGAAACATCGATAAGTAAAGAAATAGAGCCTCAAACATTTATTGATGGTTCTATTAAGTATAATTTAGAAGATTTCGAGGAACTTGAAAATAAAATTGAAGCTGCAACTCCTACTCAAATTGAAGTAGTAGAAGAGGTAGAGCCAGAAATGCAAATTCACATTGTAAAAGATGTTGAGCCCCTAGTAGAGAAGGTAGTAGAGAAACAAGTAGTAAATGAGCCTTTGCCAAAAGAGGATTTTGTAGATCCTACAGATATACCTTTAAGTAAGAGAGAACAAATAGGAAAGGATAGAAGGGAAAGATTAAAGAAATTTAATCACAACTTTAAAACTAGAAGCATAAATCCATCATCGGTTGATGATTTAGAGAGACAACCTGCTTATCTTAGAGCTGGAATAGATGTAACTTCGTCAGAAAAAAGAAATAGTGCCTCTAGATATTCTATTGGTAATAATGGTGAAGAAGATGTAGTATTAAGAAAAAATAATTCGTTTTTACACGATAACGTAGATTAGATATGAGTTTACAAAGTACAATAATGGCTGAAATGAAAACAGCCATGAAAGCAAAAGACAAAGTTGCTCTTGAAGCATTGAGAGCAATAAAAGCGGCTATTTTAATGGCGCAAACGGAGAGTGGAGCCAAAGAAGAATTAAATGAAGATCAAGAATCTAAAATTCTTCAGCGTTTGGTAAAGCAACGCAAAGATTCGGCTCAACTTTATAATGATCAAAACAGAGAAGACCTCGCAGAACCAGAATTGGCACAGGTTGCTGTAATAGAAAAATTCTTACCAGCTCAATTGTCAGAAGATGAATTGAAAGTAATTATTTCTGAAATAGTTTCTAAGGTTGGTGCTACTTCTCCTAAAGATATGGGTAAAGTTATGGGAGCAGCTAATAAAGAACTTGCAGGAAAAGCAGAAGGAAGGTTGATTTCTACAGTTGTTAAAGAGATTTTAGCTTCTATTTAAATAAATAATTTAAAGATCAAGCATAAAAAATCCCTGAGCAATCAGGGATTTTTTTATTTTTAAATATTTTATAATCTAGTCGTTTAAAGAAGCTAAATAATGTTCAGCATCAATAGCTGCCATTGATCCGGATCCAGCTGCAGTAATACCTTGACGATACTTACTGTCCTGTACATCTCCTGCTGCAAAAACACCTGGCAAATTTGTTCCTTGATCTTTTGCGTTTGTTATAATGAATCCAGTTTCGTCCATATCAATCTGACCTTTTACAAAATCAGAGTTAGGTTTATGACCTATAGCTATAAATACACCATCAAGTTTTACTTCTTCTTTAGTACCGTCTTTTTTAACTAAACGTATACCTTCTACACCATTTTCACCTAAAAATTCATCAATTTGAGAATCCCATTTAACTTCAATGTTAGGAGTATTTAAAACTCTATTTTGCATCACCTTTGATGCACGTAACTCATCTCTACGAACAACCAAAGTTACTTTGTTACAAAGATTGGCAAGGTAAGTAGCTTCTTCGGCAGCAGTATCTCCACCACCAACTACAGCAACGTCTTTTCCTTTGTAGAAAAATCCATCACAAGTAGCACAAGCCGAAATTCCAAATCCTCTTAAACGAGTTTCAGATTCTAGGCCTAAGTATTTAGCAGAAGCACCAGTAGAAATAATTACAGTTTCAGCTTCGATGATTTTACCACCGTCAACTTCAATTTTGTGAATACCTCCTTTTTCTGTTGCTAGTTCAGCACTTTTTGCTATGCCAAATCTTACATCAGTACCAAAACGCTCAGCCTGCTTTTTAATCTCTTCCATCATGGTAGGACCATCAATTCCATCAGGATAACCTGGGAAATTCTCAACTTCAGTAGTTGTAGTTAACTGTCCACCCATTTCCATACCTGTGTATAAAACTGGTTTCAAATCGGCTCTTGAAGCATAAATACCTGCGGTGTAACCTGCAGGTCCTGATCCTATAATAAGAACTTTTACTCTTTCTACATTGTTGTCTGTACTTTCTTTACTTGCAGACTCTTTAGTAGAAACTCCTCCGAAATTAAATTGACTCATATCTTTATATTTACTAATTGTTATCTATTTGTTTTATCAGCAGCAAAAATACAATTTTTAATATCTATAAAAATGTAATTTTTGATACTTTAAGATTATTTCACGATAAGATTCATCTATGACAATACAATTATATATAGTTAAAAATTATTAAAATTCATATTTGAAACCTATACCCAATGTTTGCCTAACCTGAAGTCGAGTCTCCTTTTCTCCAGTAGTACTTTCTTCAACATCAAACAAAATATCTTTCTCATATTTTGTTTGGAATCCAAAACTAACAGTCATATACCTGCTTAAAGGCATAGATATATCAAGCTGCCAATCAAAATAATCGATTCTTCCAAAGTCTCTAAAGTAGTCGGTATAGAGTGATAGTTTATTAATTAGATAAAATTTAGAATAGAAATTGTATTTCCAGTAAATATCAACCCAAGGACCTATTTTGTGATAGTAATTTTGTTTATTTTTATTGATGTCGCCTTTCAGAGCTAAGGAATCGTTGAGTACAATTGTAGTATTCTCTGTAAAAGGAGACATGTAAATATAGAAATCATCATCTTTAACATATTTTGCTCCTACACCAATAAATATTTTTCCTGGCGATAAAAATGCAGATTTTAATTCATCGTCATCACTAGTGTCATCAGAATTATAATCATATCCTCTTGCAAATTGTGTTGTAAATCTAAGTTGGGTAGATGTAAACCATTTTTCACTAGTCTTGTGACTGAAATTTGAATTGAATTCTAGAAGATCGCTAGTTTTACGCAGACCTTTGTCTTCTTGTATATTCATTCCTAATTCTGACTTTAAAGTATTGTCCCAATTTAGGTTGTCTTTGTTATAAGTTGCTTTCCAGTCGACTTTCATCAATAGACTAACGATGTTATCACCCCCTGCATTCCAATCTTTGTAATAATTTTCACTGAAAAGAAGTTCTACTTTTGTCTCAGATTGCCAATAACTAGTATCTCTTTTTATAGGTACAATATCTACATTTGGATATCGGGTTAAAAAACTTGTAACACTAGAATCTACAATAATCTGTCCTTCGCTCATTTGAGATAGGAATAAGATAAATAGAAGTAGTAGTTTGTTTTTCATTTTAATATTTGAGAACCTAAAACGGCTTAGAAATTATAAGCCAAAGATATTATTTTTGAATACTAGATAAAACATCAAGTAAAGTTTCTTTAATTTTATTTGGAGAAATACCCATCTCTTCGTGAAGTTCTTCTGGTTTACCGTGATCTAAGAAGTAATCACTCATTCCTAATATTGTTATTTTATTATTTTTTGAATTCTCATTTGACCATTCTAAAATAGCACTTCCAAAACCTCCTTTTTTCACTCCGTCTTCAATAGTAATAATAGTCTTGTAATCATCAAAAACTTTAGTCAACAGATCATTATCCAAAGGTTTAATGAATATCATATTAATATGCCCAACCTTACTTTGAAATTCTACATCAAGATTTGAAATAGCTTCAGCAACAAAATTACCAGGATGGCCAATAGATAAAACAGCAACGTCACTACCTTTTTTTATAGTTTCTCCTTTTCCAATTTCAATTTTGGATATATCATTTTCCCAATTCTCTAAAACACCGTTGCCCCTAGGGTATCTAATCGCAAAGGGTCTGTTGGAATTAATTGCAGTAAACATTAAGTCACGTAGATTATACTCATTCATAGGAGCAGAAACTATCATGTTTGGTATAGTTCGCAACCAAGCAATATCCATAACTCCGTGATGCGTTGCTCCATCTTCACCAACAATACCACCTCTATCTATACAAAAGGTTACGGGTAGATTCTGCGTAGCCACATCGTGTACAACTTGGTCGTAGGCTCTTTGCAAGAAAGTAGAGTAAATTGCTACTACAGGTTTCATGCCTTGTGTAGCTAATCCTGCTGCAAATGTTACAGCATGCTGTTCGGCAATACCCACGTCAAAAGCTCTTTCCGGATATTTATCCATCATTGGTTTTAGGGAACTTCCACTAGGCATGGCAGGAGTAATTCCAACAATCTTATCATCACTCTCTGCAAGTTCTACAATAGTTCCTCCAAAAACATCTTGATATTTCATCAGAGTTTTATCTCCTTGTTTTTTTAAAGAGTTACCTGTTTCTATGTCAAATTTACCTGGAGCGTGAAATCTAACTTGATCTTCTTCAGCAATTTTATAGCCCTTTCCTTTTTTTGTAATTACATGAAGGAATTTTGGACCATCGTATTTTGTAATTTCTTCAAATGCTGACAATAATTCATTTATGTTATGACCATCTACAGGACCGAAATATTTAAAATTAAAATCTTCAAAAATATTTTTAGAATTAAGTTCTCCTTTTTTTATTGATGAAAGATATTCTTTTAATGCCCCAACATTTGGGTCAATTGCCATTGCATTGTCATTGAGGATTAAAAGCGTGTTGGCATTGGCAACTCCAGCATGGTTTATTCCTTCGAATGCCATTCCAGAAGCTATGCTTGCATCACCAATAACTGCTATGTGATTTCTGTTTTCTTTTTTTATTTTAGAAGCAATAGCCATTCCTATGATTGCAGATATGGAAGTTGAAGAGTGTCCTGTTCCGAAATTATCATATTCACTTTCCGCTATTTTAGGAAAACCACTAATTCCACCTTTTTGTCTATTTGTGTCAAAAATATTTTTTCTTCCAGTAATTATTTTATGAATGTAAGCTTGATGACCAACATCCCAAACTAATTTATCGTTTGGTGTATCAAAAAAATAATGAATAGCTAGGGTTAACTCAACTACTCCAAGGCTTGCTCCCAAATGACCTTCTTTTGTAGAAACTATTTCTATAACAAATTCACGTAACTCTTTAGCCAAAACTTTGAGTTCTGTTAAAGAAAGTTTTTTTAAGTCTTTAGGTGAATTAACTGTATCTAATAATGCCATTTATTAATTTTATAGAAGAGCAAAGGTAGTAAAAGGATGTTAGTAAATAACGAAATTGTTTTGCATGAGGGATAGAGTGGTTACCTCGCAGAGAATGTAAAGACGCAATGCTTTGCGTCTTGAAATGAATGAGGAGTATGAACGAAAGCCCGACCTTTTAATTTTTGAGTCTTTCACTCAAAAATTAAAAGGTCATGCCCCAATAATCAGCAATTATTTTTTATGACTAAAAATCAAAGCTAAAATAAATACTGTAGAAGCAACTATCCCAATAATGCTTGTAGTGTTTACCCCAATTTCTTGAAAAAACATGATGTCAATATTGTAAGCAATCATTACTATACCTGCAAGTATCAGGTAAATCCTCCATTTCTCCATCCGTTATTGTATTAGACCTTGAATATTTGTAGTGAATAACTTTACAGCAATAGCTAGTAGTATTATCCCAAAAACCTTACGTATCACGCTTATTCCAGCTTTTCCAAGTACACGTTCTATTACATCAGATTTTTTCAAAACGATATAAACTAATATCAAGTTTAGTATAATTCCGATAATTATATTTATAGTTTCAAGTTCTGCTTTTAACGATAATATGGATGTTAAGCTTCCAGCACCTGCAATCAATGGGAAAGCAAGGGGTACAATTGAAGCTGTTTCTGGCTCTTCGTCCTTGAAAAGTGTTATCCCTAGAATCATTTCTAATGCGAAAAAGAAAAATATAAATGAACCCGCTACTGCAAATGAGTTTACATCAATTCCTATAAGTTTTAATATTTCTTCACCCACAAATAAGAAGGAAATCATAATAATACCCGAAACAATAGAGGCTTTCTTAGATTGTATATGTCCTACTTTAGCTTTTAAATTAAGTATTAATGGAATACTACCAATAATATCAATAACAGCAAAAAGTACCATTGTAGCCGTTATTATTTGTCTAATGTTTATATCTAACATAACTAAAACATAGTTTGAAAATTTCGTGCAAATATAAATTTTAACTTACTAAAATTAACTTTTTAAAGTTAAAAAACTCTTAAAAGTTTAGCAATTTGATTGTTTGTAATTTTTATTCTATGGTTGTAAATATTTAACTATAAATAGAATATACTTAATTATATTTGCGGTATGATACAAATAGGAAAAACACTTATTTCTGAAAATATTATTGAAGAACAATTTGTGTGTAATATTGCAAAGTGTAAAGGTGAGTGTTGCGTACAAGGTGATGCTGGAGCACCTTTAGAACAAGGCGAATTAGAAATCCTTGATGATGTTTTCGAAAAAGTAAAACCTTATATTACCGCCAAAGGTATAGAGTCTGTTGAGGAACACGGTACGTGGACTAAGGATGAGTTTGATGAATTGGTAACACCGTTAATTGATGGTAAGGAATGTGCCTACACTGTTTTCGATAAAGCAGGTGTAGCAAAATGTGGAATTGAAGATGCCTACAACGATGGTGCTATTACTTGGCGAAAACCAGCTTCATGCCATTTATATCCTATTCGAGTAACGGAATATTCAGAATTTTCGGCAGTAAATTATCACGAGTGGGATATTTGCTCTTCGGCTTGTACGCTAGGCGAAGAACTAAAAGTTCCTGTTTACAAATTCTTGAAAGAACCACTTATTACAAAGTTTGGAAAAAATTGGTACAAGGAATTAGAAAAAGTAGCCGATGAATACTTGAAGCAATTTAGTAAGTAAACTAGTTTTTTAGTTTTCTAATTTATATGAATTTTACTAAAGCCTATAGCATAAAGCCAATTGCTAAAGGTCAAAAGCAAAAAGCAATTGAGATATGATGAAATGGGAAGATTTATTATCGTTGAAAAGACACGGTGATGTAAATAAAAGATTGAGAATAGAACAAGATGAAACTCGTTCGGGT
>JADGDT010000143.1 GCA_016744755.1 Ichthyobacteriaceae bacterium
GCTTCACTGCTTCACTGCTTCACTGCTTCACTGCTTCACTGCTTCACTGCTTCACTGCTTCACTGCTTCACTGCTTCACTGCTTCACTGCTTCACTGCTTCACTGCAACTTAAAAGTAATTGGTAGCATAAAAGAAACAGGTACAGCTTTTCCTCTTTGTTCTGCAGGTTGCATTTTTGGTAATTTTTTTACTATGCGAATTGCTTCGTCGTCTAGGTGCTTATCAATCCCTCTTAGTACAAAAACTTTGCTAATACTACCATCTTTGCCTATTACAAACTGAACAATTACTCTGCCCTGAACACCCATTTCTTTTGCTATTTCCGGGTATTTAAAATTCTTTCTTACGTGTTTCATAATAGCTTTCTGAAAACACATATATCTACTTTGTTTACTCTTGTAGTTTTCACATCCTGGATATACAGCTTGTGATTCTACTACTTGAAAATTGTAAACTTCTTCTTCCTCTTCTTCAGCCTCAACTTCCTTAGGTTCGTATGTTACAAAGTCAACTTTGTAATCTTCGTCTATTTCGGTAGTTTCTATTTCTAATTCGTGTTCAAGCTCTGTGCTGTTTGCTACTACCATAATCTGATTTACTGGTGATGGAGGTGGTTTTGGAGCGACAAGTTTATTTTTGCGTTCAGTTTGCGGTACTACCACCTCGTCTGTGTAATTAGATGTAGTGCTTGATGATATGTCAAGACTAGATAGAGGATTTGTGCGACTTTCTAAAACTAAGTATGATACAAATAGTGCGATAATTAAGCCGATCTCGAAAAATAAAGAACTAAACCTTTCGAGTCTTACTTCTGGATTTTTTTTAGTTTCCATAACTGACTTTTTAATGGTTTGAAAGGATGATGAAAAAGTCAACGTTTTATCTTAATACTATCTCTAAACTTGGAATTAATACAATCAATAAAACGTCATAATCTCCTGATTTCTCAGTAATAAATCATTTCAAAAAATTGATACTTTAAGTTAAGTAATTATCACGTAAAATACTATGATTTTGAGCAGTTTTTATTAGACCTAGTAGTGTGATAAGCTCGGGTAAATAATAAAGCTTTTTAAGTTGATTTTTCTGTTTGAAGTTAATTGCATTTAGTGACATCTGACACTACGAGGTTTTTGACGCTCGTAGGTCTTTATTTTTCTACAATCCATTTATCCAAATGCAGTAGTATTGCTATCGCATCTCTTCGTATTTGTTTTGAAAATGTCTTTTCAGAAATAAAACTTTCTTCATTCCATTTACCCAAATGCAGTAGGGATAGAAGTGGTATCCTTTTTTACACGGTTCCTGAGTGCGGTTGGTGAGCGTAGTCGAACCAGAGCCGAAGGATGAGTGTGAAAAAGATATAGCTGAAAGCCCGGACTGACCTTAGGAGGGACTGCCCAAATAAATACTAGAATACCAAATAAACATTAAAATGCATAGTAATCTCTTCGTCTTTTCCGATTTTACTTCAATTAATATTGATTCCGTATCTATGGCTATGCAATAAATTTGATTTTCGTTAAATCAAAAAATACTTCTACCTAACATTACATTCTAAAATTTAATTGGTGTAATTCTAAACTTTATCGCCAGATACTTCTATTAATTTACGTCTGTAAACTGTTAGTAGTTTTGACTTGGAAACGAATCCTGCGTATTTTCCGTCCTTAACAACGGGCAGGTTCCATGCTCCACTATCTTGAAATTTCCTCATTACATTAGACATAGAATCATTATCCCCTTTAATTACTTCCTGTGGTGCGTGCATAAAGGTTCTTACAAATGTAGTTTCGTATATTTTGTAGTCAAACATTATCTGCCTAATGTCATCGAGTGTAATTATACCTAATAACTCATTATCTTTATTTACAACAGGGAAAATATTTCGTTTAGATTGTGAAACTACATTGTGTACTAAATCGCCCAACGACATCTCGGAATGTATAGATGTAAAATTAGTCTCCAGCACTCTATTCAAATCCATAAGTGTTAGTACTGTTTTATCTTTGTCGTGTGTAACTAACTGTCCTTTTTTTGCAAGCTCTCTGTGATAAACAGAATATGGCACAAATTTTTTGGCAATAGAGTAGGAGATAAGTGCAGTAAGCATAAGTGGAACAAACAGTTCGTAACCACCTGTTATTTCTGCTATCAAGAAAATGGCAGTAAGTGGAGCATGTAACACGCCAGCCATCAAGCCTGTCATGCCTACTAGTGTGAAATTAGTTACAGAAACATCTACGCCTAGTGGGAGGTAATTAATAATTCGAGCAATAACATTACCCATAATGCTACCCATAAAAAGAGTTGGTGCAAAAATACCACCAACACCACCAGCGCCAAAAGTAGTAGCCATTGCTATAACTTTAAACAGGACTAAACCTGTCAGCAAAATAATAATTACATACTCCTTGTGCATATGACTATGAGAGTAGAAGGTATCAATTGATGTTGGAATATTACCTGCCAATAAATCATTTATTACTTTAAATCCTTCACCGTAAAGCCCTGGCATAAAGAAAATTAGAATTCCAATAATTGTACCTCCAATAATTATTTTATTGAAAGGATTCTTTACTTTCTCAAATTGCTCTGCAATTCCGAAATATACTTTAGAAAAATATACCGATGTAAATCCTGCAGCAATACCAAGTACAATAAATAAAGGCAAATCAGGAAGTTGCAATTTATCTTGGAGGTGAAAGTGCAATAAAAAATCATTACCCATAAAAAGATATGAAGTAATAATTGCTGACACTGAAGCTATTAAAAGAGGAACTAGTGATACAAGGGTTAAATCCAATGCAAATACTTCTACAGCAAAAACTATTGCCGTAATTGGAGCTTTGAAAATTGCTGACATTGCACCTGCTGCTGCTGCTCCTAGGAGTAGAATTCTAGTTTTAGAATTCATATGAAACATTCTAGCTATGTTCGACCCTATTGCTGATCCAGTTGCTACAGTAGGTCCTTCTAGTCCAACGGAACCTCCAAACCCAACTGTTAGAGGCGCTGTAATTAAAGAACCCCACATCTGGAAACGTCTCATTACTCCTCTTCTTTTAGAAATAGCGTAAAGAGTTGAAGGAATACCATGACCTACAGGTTCTTTGATAATAAAACGAACTACAAGAAAAGTTAGAAAAATACCTATCAGTGGAAAAATAAAGTAATAATAATTGTGAAACCCACTTATTAAATCTCCGTGCAACGAGTTTTGAATCAAGTGAGTTAGATTTTTTAAGACTACAGCTCCTAGCCCAGAAGTAATACCTATAACTACACTAAGGATGTAAATAAATCGTTGATTGGAAACGTGCTTAATTCTCCAAATCAGGAATTTACCAAGTAAAGAAGTAGGATGAGCCATTATTTTTATTGTCTATCGAGTAATAATATTTATTGGCGAGCAAGATACCTTTAATTTTAAAATGAATAGCATTCTGATTGTCAAAAAAAATCACTTTCATCTTAATTTTATACCGTTTTTTCCTAATTATAGTTTAATAATTTCAGTAATGAAAAAACATACTTAAAGCAGTATATATTAATCAAATAGTTTTTACTTTTGTCAGCTATTAAAAATCAGACAATAAATTGGTGTGACTTATACAGAACAGGCATCATTTAAAACAAGCATATACAGATGTAACGAGCATGAGCCAAAATAGGTCTCACAGGGAGATGAATATTATCTCGTGCGAACACCATCTAACAATTAAAAAATAAATTATATCTAGATGAAAATTTCATACAACTGGTTGAAACAATACCTTAACGTAACTTGGGAAGTAGAAAAAGTATCGGAATTACTTACCGACCTTGGATTGGAAGTAGAAGGAGTAGAGGAAATTGAATCAATTAAAGGTGGACTGAAAGGGATAGTTGTGGGAGAAGTTCTTACTTGCGTGAAACATCCTAATGCTGATAAGTTAAGTATAACAACTGTAGATTTGGGAGGCGATGAGCCAGTACAAATAGTTTGTGGAGCACCAAATGTTGCAGCCGGTCAGAAAGTGCCTGTTGCTACTGTTGGAACTACACTTTACGATGGCGATGAAAGTTTCAAAATTAAGAAAGGAAAGATTCGTGGCGAGGTTTCGTTGGGTATGATTTGTGCCGAAGACGAACTTGGACTGGGAAGTGATCACGATGGGATTATGGTTTTGGATTCTGGTGTTAAGGCAGGTACTAAAGCTGCTGAGGTTTTCAATATCGAAAGCGATTTTACTATAGAAATTGGACTTACTCCAAATCGATCTGATGCTATGAGCCACTACGGTGTCGCTAGAGATCTTTGGGCAGGTCTTAGAAGATATGATGCTGATTTCGAATTGACTTCTCCATCGGTAGAAGAATTTAAAATACATAACAACGACTTGCCAATTGAAGTTGTTGTAGAAAACACTGAAAGAGCTCCTCGTTATGCGGGTGTAACTCTTACAAATATCACAGTTAAGGATTCTCCAGAGTGGATGCAAAATCACTTAAAAGCTATTGGAATTAATCCTATTAACAATGTTGTGGATGTTACTAATTATGTTCTTCACGAACTTGGTCAGCCACTTCACGCTTTTGATGCTGCAAAAATCACAGGGAACAAAGTTGTTGTTAAGACAGTTGATGCTAAAATAAAATTCACTACTCTAGACGAAGTAGAAAGAGAATTGCACGAAGAAGATTTAATGATCTGCGATGCTGAAAAACCAATGTGTATTGGAGGTGTTTTCGGCGGGAATATTTCAGGAGTTTCAAAAGAAACTACTTCAATATTTTTAGAGAGTGCTTATTTTAATCCAGTATCTGTTCGTAAATCGTCTAAACGTCATACCTTAAGTACTGATGCTAGTTTCCGTTTCGAAAGAGGGATTGATCCTAACACTACAATTTATGCTTTAAAAAGAGCTTGTCTTCTTTTAGAAGAAGTTGCTGGAGCAAAAGTTTCTTCTGATATTTTTGATAATTATCCTGAAGCGATAGCAGATTTTAAAGTTTCGATTACTTACAAAAGAGTAAATTCTCTAATAGGAAT
Source organism: Ichthyobacteriaceae bacterium (assembly GCA_016744755.1). Lineage (GTDB taxonomy): Bacteria > Bacteroidota > Bacteroidia > Flavobacteriales > JADGDT01 > JADGDT01. The sequence goes on from JADGDT010000143.1 coordinate 5,037, forward strand.
TGAGATAGAAAAGGAGATGATTAAATCTATCCTTACCGATTTGGAAATGAAAATTGAAAATGAGACTGAAGAAGGTTTAGATTTAATTGTACCTGCTTACCGTAACGATGTTACTCGTGAGGCAGATATTATCGAAGATATTCTTAGAGTTTATGGATACAACAATGTTGATTTCGGTACAAAACTTAATTCTTCAATATCTTTTAGCGAAGGATTTAATGTTGAACGTACTACGGAAATTATTGCTAATCAACTTGCATCAATGGGCTTTCACGAAATGATGGCAAACTCATTGACTACTTCAAAATATACTGAAAGTGTTGAGTCGTTAAATAACGATCACAACGTAGTAATTCTTAATCCACTTAGTTCCGACTTAGGTGTCATGCGTCAGTCTTTGTTATTTGGTGGTTTAGAATCTATATCTCACAACATAAATAGAAAAAGAAATAGTTTAAAATTATACGAGTTTGGTAAGTCTTACCACAAATTTGAATCTGGTTACAGTGAGAAAAAACACCTTGCTTTATTTACTACAGGAAATCAAAATGAAGAATCGTGGAATGGAACTTCCGTACCAACAGATTTCTTTTACATAAAATCTGTAGCGATGAATGTTCTTGAGAAATTTGGAATTATAGGTCTTAAACAAAAGCCTTCTAGTTCTGATGTTTTCCAAGAAGGAATTACTTTGTCAAAAGGAAAACTTAAACTTGCCGAATTAGGGGTTGTTAAAAAATCGGTATTAAAAGGTAACGACATTAAACAAAATGTTTTCTATGCTGATTTAGATTGGGAGAATATTATTTCTTTAGGATCTAAAACGGATGTTAAATTCCAAGGATTACCTAAATTTCCAGAGGTAAAAAGAGATTTAGCTTTACTGCTAGATTCTGAGGTTAAGTTTGCTGACATCTACAATGCTGCAACACAGAGTGAAAGGAAATTATTGAAAGCAGTAAATTTATTTGATGTTTACGAAGGAGATAAATTGCCAGAAGGAAAGAAATCTTATGCTGTTAGTTTTATACTTCAAGACAACGAAAAAACTCTTGTCGACAAAGTTGTAGATAAGATTATGGCTAAACTAGTAAAAACTTTTGAGAAGCAGTTTGGAGCAGAGCTTAGAAGTTAATAATTTAGGAGTGCTCAAAAATATTTAGTTGTAATTACTGAAAATAACTCATAAAAAAACCCAATTGAAATTAATCAATTGGGTTTTTTTATCTATTAGGACGATAGTTTATTTACCACCGCATTTTCCTTCACCACACTTTCCTTTACCACATTTTTTAGGATCGCCCATTTTGGCTTTCATTTCTGCCATGTGTTTTTTATGAAAATCATTGAATTCAGTTTCTGTTAGGAAACCATCTCCACTTGCATCCATATCAGAAAAAGCAGGTGGCTTCATGTCACCCATTTTTTCTTTCATCTCAGCCATTTTTCCACTGTCTTCCATCATTTTTTTACGATTAGCTCTAAAATCGGCACATTCCTTTTCAGATATCTTGTTGTCTTTGTTAGCATCTATATCACTAAACTGAGGCATTTTCATACCCGACATTGATTTCATTTCTTTAGCATCACCTCCGCATTTTCCAGCACCACATTTGTCTTGTGCATTTGCATTGATGCTCATAAGACCAACTACGGCCATTGTCATTACTGCTTTAATTGATTTTCTCATTGTATAAAAATTATAAATTAGATTTTTTAAATATACTTAAAATATGATTGACATCATATTATTAATTTATAGATTTATCTCTAGCTATCGTTTTCGCCAAATCTACCAACAGCACAATTGTAATTTGATTTTGCAATAGAGGTAGTCGGTTTCCTATAAAACAGAACACACTAACTTCAGATTTCACTTATTATCTCACAAAACTAACAAGCAAGTCTCATATCAACAATTCCATATAAAAAAGAAGATGCTCCATCTTCACAAAAAAAATATC
>JADGDT010000025.1 GCA_016744755.1 Ichthyobacteriaceae bacterium
ACAGATGATAGTTTTTTAAAATATGTCTTAATTTCTGAGGATCTCATTCTTTTTATTTCAAATATACTTAAATTAAACGTCATTTTAAACTATAGCCTTATGGTTTTATTGAGATACCATAATGCTAATTTTAAGAAAACACTTTCTTCTATTTCTTTATCTGAAAAACTAAATTTATCGTCTGCAAGATCTTGTAATACAGATATTGAAGTTTTTACACTTTCTCTATATTTAGTTTCATTAGCTGTAACCATGTAGATATATTCAAGCTGGTATCTATTAGGTGCTTGTAACTCATTCTCTGTTACTTCTCTTGATGTTATAATTATTTGAGGTCTTTTAATTATGATTGTGTTTTTGCCTTGTCTGTCAATTCTAAAAATTTCAGAAGAGATTAACTCTTTAATTCGATCAACATTTTTTATTTTTAAATCTTCTACAATTATAAATTCTGTATCTTCATCTACACCTTGAAAAGGAAAGGTTGAATTTATTTGATGCTCTGGTACTCTATAAATTTTACAATTTTTAGTTAATTTATCTACTAAATTGCTTTTACCAGTTTCTCTAGCTCCTACTATTAATGTTGTCTTGTTTCTCATAATATTTTTCGTTTTTAAATTCCTTTATATAATTCTAATCGGTTTAACTCTCTAGCGTATCTAATTAAGTTTTTCATGTGTTCGTGTGCTTTTAAAGAGTGTTCTTCCATTTTATTTAAACTAAAATCTACAGCACCATTCCTTCCAATAGATAAATAGTGTTCGTATAAAGCTTTTTGATTATTTAAAAATGAAATTTCCATTTCATAAAAAGATTGCTCTCTACTTATCTGTGTTAATAGATCTTTACGTTTTTTACGGTATTCTTTCATGGTTAAAATTCGCTAGAGTTTAAATTACCTTCTTCATTTTCTATAGCAATGGATTTTATTACAATTTCGTTAGTTAAAAATCCATCTTTGCCCTCGTCAGCTTCTTTTACTACAACCTTTGCATCATATTCGATATAAGGAAAAAAAGAAGCCATTATCTCCGCTACTTCAATTGCTTTTTCTTTATCATAGCCAAAACCTCTATACATCCAAAAACAATTATCATCTTCAATTTTCGGTTCTGTATTACTTATTGTTTCTAAGTGGACTGTATATACTTTTTTCATAATTAAAATAATTTAGGGTTATTTGTTTCTTTTATCTCTTCTTTGCTCAACCAGTCGCCAATGTGATATTGATTATATCTTCTACGAAAATCTGCATATTGCAAGCTTTCAGCACCTCCTATATTCTCGCTCCACGCTATAGGGATTTTAAACCTCCCTTGTTTTTGAGTTTCGAGCTTATATACTTTGTGTATCTTGTCTTTAAGCTGGGTTAGTTGGTATTTGCGAGATCGTGCTTTATTTATAAGCTCTAGTAGATACTCGGGATGCATATTTATATAATCTACTTCGTAGGTGAAAAAAAAGTTCTTTTACAGTTTCTTCTATAGCTTTTTCGAGCGGGCTTTTAGTCGAAGCCATAATTTTATAGAATTGATCTGTAAGGAAATCTTCTGTTTCGAACCACAATCTAGTTTTACGTTGATGAAAAGGTTTTCTAGTTCTTAAATAATAAAGGAATGCGGGTATTTCCTTTTTCATCTTCAATTCTAAATCAGGATCTAAATTATCCTCTTCAATTGATGGAACATTAATAACAAACCAGCGTTTATCGTTTTCATCCATTTTCATAATGCTTTCGGCATCGTTACTAGTCATTATAACCTTGCCATAAAAGGGTATTTTCTTAACGTTTACCCCCTTATCTTCAATATATGCAGTATCAGCCGTAACCATTTGTTTAAGTCGCTCCTTGCTCTTCTTTGCTTCTACGTTGTCAGCTCCCATAATAGCCTCGTCAATACCTATAATGTATTTACTTATATAGTGTCGGTTGAACCCCATTTTGAACTGCTCGTCATTAAGTATTGTTGAGTTTCCTTTGTACACTTCGCCTAACCATTTAAGAAAAGTACTCTTACCAGTTTGTTGATCAGTAGAAACTAACATTGGTACTGGTAGCAAGTGAGTAGGTGCTACATATTGAATATTTAGGTAATCTAGTGCAACTGTAAACGTATCGCCCTTAAAATTGTATTCTTCTCCAGTTGCAAAGTCAATAGATCCTTTACCTTGAAAAATATGTTTAAGGAATTTATATATAGTTTTCCACTCTCCTTTTTCGGGTGTATAATACATTGGAGAATATAAATTGAAAGCTCCGTTTATTACTTCTTCGTGTTCGTTAGCCCAATTAGGAAATACTGTAAAAGAATCATATTTGGGAATACCTTTTAGGAATCCTTTAAACTCATCGTAATCGTCTTTTATTTCGCCTTTAGGAAAAGGAACTAGCTCCCTTTCGGTTTCTCTATACTTATTTATACTTTCTATAAGTTTATACCAGTTACCACCCACACGCATAAAATTTTTAGTATCGTTGTGACGCAGGAATATTACTTTTTCGTAGTTATTATAGTAAATAGCATTCTTATACTTGAATTCTTGTTGACGTATGTAATAACTGTATTTCTCGTAAAATGCATTTACTCCATCAAGCCCAAAATATTTAAATAACTTAACATTGTAATCTTTACCAGTAAGCATCATTGTTTTAAAATATGCTTTTGATTTTGTGAGCTGGAGCAAGTCTTTTACTATATCTTCACTAGCTGTTTCGTGTTTTACAAGTAGATCGTCAAGCCCTTTTGCACTTTCGCTAAAACTTGTATTGATATGAGCAAAATAAACATCTTCTATCTGCCTTGTTTGCAGGAAAACATTCATTGAAGATCGAAAGTTTTTAGCTCCCGAAAAAAAAGATATAGGCCTATTGGTCATTTCTTTTTCAAACTCCCATTTAACCTCCATTGTATCAGCATCGGTAAGATAAACTACATTCTTAACCTTACATACTCTTATAAGTTCTTCAATCTCGTAATGTAAAGTTTTGATAAGTTCGTTTTCTGCTTTTTCGTTATCGTAAAAGCCGTGAATACTTGGAATGCCAATAATATCAATGCCACACATTGCACCTTTAAAAGCTTTAAATTCTCCCTCTGTAATAAATAGAGTGTCAAAGGTTTTTTTGTCCTGGTACTTACTTATTATTTGTGGAGGGAAAAAAGGTTTTAGCCCGCTTCCTTTTGGCGATAAGTATTTGTTAAATCTGCCTTGTGCATTGGGTTTAGGGTTTAGTATTCTTTTACGTGTAAATCTATCAGCCCATTTGTTAGATCCTTTCTTAAAACTCGCAGGATTACCATGTAGAGTAAAATAATTGATTACAATATTTCCGTACTCGTCAGCTTCAAAAAAACTATAATCAACTAGTACTGTTTTTGCAGGATCTAAAGAAACTTTAATACTGTTGAGTTCCTTTGTTATCTTAAGTTCTGCCAGCCTAACGTCTAAATATTCAGTATTTGGATGTTTTTTTGAGCCGTTTGGGCTAACTGCTTGTGTAATTGTACGTGTTTTCATACATTCGTGTCAGATTAAATGTAAAACTCCGATTAATAAGGGTATTAAAAAGAGGTTTACACCTTTCGTGTTATTGTTTTGTTAGTAGGGTGTGTGTGAAAAATTCTTTACTTTCAGTAAAAAACATAACTTTTCAAAAAAGGCTGGTGTTATGCTGGGCTTTTTTATGTCTTATAACTGCTCAATATCAATAACATTAATACTCTTAAGTAAATCTGTATAAATAGCTGGGTACTTGTTGTTGAAATTCTGTAAAGCTCCTTTCATTGCTTTTTTAGCAATAGTTTCGTGATTTGGAGAATAAGCAACAAACGAGTGTTTCAACTCTCTTAGGTAACCATGAGTAAAACAAGATCCGTCTTGTTTACTAACTTCTGTATTGTATGTAATTTTGAAATCCATAATTATTTTATAGTCATTTGATGATCAATTAACTTATCCCTTTTTGCTTGCTCCTTTTCTTCGTACTCCTGGTCTTTCTTTTTCATTGCCGAAAGTGGTATGATACGTTTTAAGTGATCTACAGAATAACCTAGCTTATCAGATATTTCATTATAAATATAATCGTGTCGTAAATGCTTAATAGTGTACATGTTGAAAAACATGTCTTTAGCAAGCTTATGGTTTTTAGATGCTAGTTGCTGTAGTGGATTTTGCTTACTCATTGCTCTTAAGTTTTTGGTTTTCTAAAAAGGCTTTGTATTCTTCGGTGGTGAGTTGTAGAGTTAGATCTACTCTAGTGGTTTGTTCTACTGTAATTACAAACTTGTCAATTTCTATAGCTCCAAGATGTGGTATGTTAATTGTACCAGGGCTATCAATTTTAAGTTTAAAACTGCGGTGTTTAATCGGGGTTAAATTTTCCATTTTGTTTAATGTTTTTGATAGGTGGGTGTGTGTGAATTTAATAGAGTATAACTCCTTGCTTAAAAAACAAGGAGTTAGTGTTTATAAAAAACTAGTTATCCTTTAAGATATCTTCTGTTTCGAACCACAATCTAGTTTTACGTTGATGAAAAGGTTTCCTGGTTCTTAAATAATAAAGGAATGCGGGTATTTCCTTTTTCATTTTCAATTCTAAATCGGGATCTAAATTATCCTCTTCAATTGATGGAACATTAATAACAAACCAGCGTTTATCGTTTTCATCCATTTTCATAATACTTTCGGCATCGTTACTGGTCATTATAACCTTGCCATAAAAGGGTATTTTAGTAACATCCACTCCTTTCTCTTCTATATATACAGTATCAGCCGTAACCATTTTTATAAGTCGCTCCTTGTTATAGGAATCTTTTAGATTAACCCCGTCAAAACCAATTATGTATTTACTTATGTAGTGATTGTTAAAATCCATTTTAAACTGCTCGTCATTAAGTATTGTTGAGTTCCCTTTGTACACTTCGCTCAACCACCTAAGAAAAGTACTCTTACCAGTTTGTTGATCGGTAGAAACTAACATTGGTACTGGTAGTAAATGAGTAGGTGCTACGTATTGAATATTTAGGTAATCTAGTGCAACTGTAAACGTATCGCCCTTAAAATTGTATTCTTCTCCAGTTGCAAAGTCAACAGATCCTTTGCCTTGAAAAATATGTTTAAGGAATTTGTAAATAGTTCCCCAATCGCCCTCAACTGGTTGGTAGAACATTGGAGAATAAAGATTGAAAGCTCCATTTACTACTTTCTCATGCTCGTTTATCCAATCGGGATAAACTGTAGTTGAATTTCCTAAGCTTGTTTTCTTTACCGAATCTTTCATCTTTAGTTTAAATTTAATTAGTACATTTCACGTTATGTATTGTTATGATGTGTATGTGTATCATCATAACAACAACACAAATGTAGAAGATTATCTGCGATATGCAAATAATTTTCTATAATAATTTTATTTATCCTCCAAAACAATGACTACTAAAGAGAGAATTAGACATTTTTTAAAAGAAAAAAACATATCCGAACGTCGATTTTATAAAGAAACTAGCTTTTCAAATGGATTTTTAACATCAGGAAAGCATATAGGAACGGATAAAGCGGAGATAATTATTGAAAAATACACTGATTTAAGTCTCTACTGGCTAATCACAGGCAAAGGAGAAATGCTAAAAACAGAACAAAACGAGCCTAGTTCAAGTGTTCAAAATTCCAAAATAGTAGAATTAGAGAAAAAAGTTTTTGAGCTAGAGATACGTTTAGATGAGTGTAGAATTAAAAACCAAGGAGATAATAGTAAACAAAAAGCTGTTTAAAGTTGGTTTGGAAAAGGAGTAATTAAGAAATTATAACCATAAGAGGGGTGAGAGTTAAAGAATTAAATAAGCTATTAATTAAAATCAAAAAAGATGATTCTATGTTAGAATCACTTTCTAAAAATATAGGTTATGGAACACCTAATAAGATACTTGATACAATTGGAACTTACTCTGATACTGAAGAATTATTCTTCGTAAAAGATAATTACGGTAAATACTTTGGAGTAGTACAAAATATGGGAGTTGACTTTAACTGGTATTTTGAAGAAAATGAAAATTTATTTATAGAGTTTTTTAATAAAACAATAATACACGAATTAGCTAGTACATCAGGCTTCTTTAGAACATATATTGAATATGATAATGAGAAGGATAAAGCATCATACAAAACAACAAGAGATTTTGTTTTAAAATTGGGATTTAATCCTGTAGAAAAAAATAAATTTCCTAATACATATATATGGAAAAAGAAATAAATAAACTTTAGTGAAAAACTACCAAAATTATTTAACATGAAGAATAAAATATCAGTTAACGTACTTTTTTATGAATTAAATATCTTCAAATTTGGGGATATGAATAGAGAGCTATCTTCCGAGGGAGAACATGGTGTCCTTTTAAAAGAGAACTTTCTAATAGGAAAATTTAATGCCCTAGATGAATTTAAAGGGTTTAAAAAATTCGTTAAATCCTTTATTAATTTCATTGACAACTATTATACAGAGTTAGAAAACCCTGATGCAACTGTTTTTGGAAAGAAACAAAAAGGTATTGGAACAAGGAAGGACTTCTTAATTGAAGCTATTACAGATAAAAATAAAAATGATTTTGATGATATATCAAAACAAAATGAAAATGATTTTAAAGCAAATTCTTTTATCAGCGATGAACACTTAATGGTTGGCATACCCCTAATTGCAGGACCTAAAGGTAGTTTTTATATTGAGAGCAAAGAAGGTAAGAATGAAAATTATTCAGGAGCTGTAAGGCGTAAGTTTTTTTTGTTTCTGAAATTTGATCTAATAAATAATAGAATTATTTTATCGTTTACAGGTTATAACAACTTAGTAATAAGTGAGGGTATAAAAATGATGGTTCTAGATTATTTCAGAATTAATGATTTAGTAACAGATATTAGTCCATTATATCCTAAAATGACAAGTAACAGTAACATAACATTAGGAGATACAATAGTTACATATTATGACGACCCTGCAGTACTACGTTCTACAGGTAGATGGAAATATGGTATAAAAAGAGCTTCAATATTACTGTCACAAGTACAGAAACCACAAATAGGAGCAGAAAAATATATAAGTGAATCATTTTTGGCTTTTAAAGAAAATAGATCTATTCCTATTGAGGTAAAAGAAGAACTTGAAAATATTGGTTTTACAAATCATAATGACGACGAATTTTGGAGGAAGCTAGCATATAAATTTAAATATAGAATAAATGGAGATACAAAAACATGGAATCCTGATCATGGAGAATATATAATAGAAAGGGTAATTACTCTTGAATCTGAACATTATTTTGATAACTTAGACATAAATTATTCAAGGATAAAAAATAAGATTAAAGAATTAATATTAGATGTCTCAAAAGAATAACATAAAATATAATGACAGAATTACGGTTATTGCAATTCTAAAGAAGGGCTTATATACTATTTCTAATATTAGAAAGTTTATAATTCTATTAATTGGAATTGTTATAGCATGTATTTTGGACAGCTACTTCGGTATTGAGATAATTCAATTTAAGGATAACATAGTATCTATTCTAGCAATATTATTTGCAATATACTTTTCAATTGCGTTAGCAGTATTACCTATATTGAATAGATTAAAAGATCCATATAATGAAATTATTACACTTGAAGAAGATGGAGTAATGGTTCAAGTACAAAAACATAGAATAGAGCATAACAAGATTAAAATTGAGGAATTAGAGAACTTCACTAAATCACTATTTAATCAAGTCTTACTGATAACTATAATCACAATAGTTTTATTGCTATTATTTTTCACTTACCAATACTCTCCGAAAGGAAGATTTGAATTGTTTATTATTGAAAATGAATACAAATGTATTCTTCTTTACATAAAGAAAATAATATCATATACCTATACAGTAATTGCTACTGGAATGTTTTATTTATTACTAGTCATTATCAGTAATCTTTATACCTTAATTGAATACTCCATTGACGATAGAGGCTGATTATCATTTAGGCCTCTATCATCATTGTGTGTCATATTTGTGTCAAACATAGCAATATTTAACATACAAAAAACTCCTTAAGTACTGTATTGTATAGAGCTTGCGAAGAAATTAAAATTGGTTGGTCTACTCCTTTCTTTTTTCTTAAAAATATTTACTTCTTATAAATATATTTTTCACTACTTATCAACTCTCTACGATACAGCAATAATTCTTTGCAAATATTTACTTTCAAGATCTATATAATCCTCAGTACTTAGGTTTCTTCTTTCTTTTTGATTGTATATGAAACCTAATCCATATTTTAAGGTTTCATTTAACGAATAACCAAGTTCAAGTAAATCTGTTGTGAAATCGATAACGTTATTCAATAATACGTTTAATTTTTTTTTATCTGTGTTCATAATATATGTATTGTTACGACAGTTTTGCCTATTGTTTGTTTGTCAAATTTGCACTCTTTTTAAAGTAAACAATAAGTCTTATGACAAACAATAAAATGTTTTGATGAATTAAGCATTCAATAGGATAAACCAATTATTATAACACTACAAACTAAATACACATTAGCAACCCTTTGTTTCGTAGTAATTTTCATAGCCATAGTATTTGTTATATACGAATATGTTCGTATATTTGCCCCGAATTAAAAAGGAGGATGAGGGGACGTAAAGTCCCCTCTTTTTATACCCTGTTTATGGATAAAAAAAGAGTTAAAGCTCTACTAGATGAAGCTTTAGAATTAAATGAGGAGTTGTTTCTTGTTTATTTCGACATTAACGACGCCAACCATGTTTCTGTAATAATAGACGGAGACAAGGGTGTTAACGTGAGTGAATGCATGAGAATTAGTAGAAATATTGAACAAAACTTCGATAGAGATGAAGAAGATTTTTCTCTTGAAGTTTCTTCTTTCGATGTTTCTCATTCAATGACTATGCCAAGACAATTCATCAAAAATATTGGTCGGAAATTAAAAATTAAGACCACTAAAGATGATAAATATGAAGGTACGCTATTGAGCTTTTCTGAAGACAATAAGTTTGTTCTACAATGGAAAGAAAGAGTACCCAAGACCTTAGGTAAAGGCAAAATGACTGTTGAAAAACAACAGGAGCTTAGCATTGATGATGTTAAAGAAGCAAAAGTGGTTATTATATTTTAAAATAGGACAATGGATAATCGTGAATTAATAGAATCGTTTTCAGAATTTAAGTCAGACAAAAACATAGATCGTGTAACGTTAATGTCAATACTTGAAGAAGTATTTAGAGCTGCCTTGAAGAGAAAATATGGATCTGACGATAACTTTGATATTATTGTAAACCCTGATAAAGGAGATTTAGAAATTTGGAGAAACCGTGTTGTTGTCGCTAACGGAGAAGTCGAAGACGACAATGAGGAAATTTCTTTAGCTGATGCACAAAAAATTGAAACTGATTTTGAAATCGGCGAAGATGTATCAGAAGAAGTAAAGATTATGGATCTTGGTCGTAGAGCTATTTTATCTTTAGGACAGAATTTGCGTTCAAGAATTCTTGATCACGATAACACTATCCAATACAAAAAGTTTAAAGATTTAATAGGAGATCTTGTTACAGGTGAAATTCACCATGTACGACCTCATGCTGTTATTATTTTAGACGATGAGGATAACGAGTTGATTCTACCTAAAGATCAACAAATAAAATCTGATTACTATAGAAAAGGCGAAAGTATTAAAGCTATTATAAAGGATGTGGAACTTAAAGGTACCAAGCCTCAAATAATTCTTTCTCGTACCGAACCTAAGTTCTTAGAAAGATTATTCGAACAAGAAATTCCTGAAGTATATGATGGATTAATCACTATCAAAGGATGTGTTCGTATTCCTGGCGAAAAAGCAAAAGTAGCTGTAGAATCTTACGACGAACGTATTGATCCTGTAGGAGCTTGTGTTGGAATGAAAGGGGCTAGGATTCACGGTATTGTTCGTGAGTTAGGTAATGAAAATATCGATGTTATTAATTACACTAATAATTTAGAGCTGTTTATTACTAGAGCTATGAGCCCTGCAAAAGTAGAACGTATTGACATTAAAGAAGATACTAAGAAAGCAGAAGTTTGGGTAAAACCAGAAGAAGTTTCAAAAGCAATTGGTAGAGGCGGTAATAATATCCGTCTTGCAGGTCAACTTGTTGGATACGATATAGATGTTTTCAGAGACATAGAAGAATCAGATGCTGATATTGAGTTAAGGGAATTCTCTGACGAAATAGAATCATGGATAATAGACGAGTTCTACAAGATAGGTGTAGACACTGCTAAAAGCGTTTTAGCTTTAAGCTTAGAAGAGTTGGTAAGAAGAACCGACCTTGAAGAAGAGACGGTACAGATGGTAAAGGAAATTCTGAGTGCAGAATTTGAAGATTAGTTCTCATGGCGTAGAGAATTTACAAGAGTTAACAGAAAAAATAGATTGAACATAATTATATGGCAGGTAGTAAACAGATAAGGCTCGCAAAGGTATTAAAGGAATTTAATATTTCTAAAGATAGAGCGCTTGAGTACCTAGAAAAGAAAGGAATAAAAATTGAGTACTCCAATCCTAACATGAAAATTGACGAAAGTGTTTACGGTGTTCTTTCATCAGGTTTTCAGGCTGATAAATCTAAAAAAGAAGCTTCTAATGAAGTTGGCGAAGAAAAACGTCGAGAAAAAGAAGCTATTAGAGTCGAGAGAGAAAAAGGCCAAGAAGAAAAGCGCGAACAAAAAGAGCGTGATAAGCTAATTGCTGATCTTGAAAAAGAAGAAGCTGATGCTCGCAAAGCCAAGGAAGAAGAAAAAGAGCGTTTAAGATTACTAAAAGAAATCGAGTTAGAACGCAAAAAAACTGAAGTTGTAAAAGGAGAAGCAAAACCTATTGCTAAACCTAAACAAGTTGGCAAAATTGACTTGGATTCTAAGAAAAAGAAAAAACCGGTTAATACCGAAATAGAAAAGGCAAGTCAACAAGCTGTACTGAAACCTACTCCAGGTAAAGATAAAAAAGACAAGAAGGACTCTAAGCCTAAGGCTGAAGAAAAAGAAATTACAATATCTCAAGAAGCTGCAGAAAAACTAGAGACTAATTACGCGAAACTTTCGGGTCCTAAACTTACAGGTGAAAAAATTGACTTATCTCAATTCAACAAACCTAAAAAGAAAGATCCTAAGAAAGAAGCTGCTAATAATCCAAATAAGAAACGTCGTCGCAGAATTAAAAAAGCGGTAGACCCTTCTAAAACTCAGAATCAACAAGGAGGAACTAAAGGAACACCTGCTAAACCAGGCCAAGCTGGAAGACCAGGTCAAAGAGGACCAGGCGGACCAGGTCAAAGAGGGTCAGGTGGAGCTAATGCTAACAAAAAAGGAGGTAAACCAGTTACTAGACGTGGTGCACCAACTAGAGTTGTAAAAGCAGAACCTACTGATGCAGAAATTTCTAAGCAAATTAAAGATACTTTAGATAAGTTAACTAACAAAGGAAGCAAATCTAAAGGAGCAAAATATCGTCGTCAGAAGCGTGATCAACGAAAAGAGCTATCTGATGCAGAGATGGAAGCTCAAGAACTAGACAAGAGCACATTAAAAGTTACAGAATTTGTAACTGTAATGGAGCTTGCAACTATGATGAGTGTTTCTATTAACGAAGTTATATCATCTTGTATGACTTTAGGAATTATGGTTACAATGAATCAGCGTCTTGATGCTGAAACATTATCAATAGTTGCCGAAGAGTTTGGTTTTGAAACAGAATTTGTAAGTGCTGATCTTGAAGAAGCTGTTGCAGAAGAAGAAGATAAAGAAGAAGATTTAGCATCGAGAGCACCTATTGTTACCGTAATGGGACACGTTGATCACGGTAAAACATCCCTTCTTGACTACGTAAGACATGCTAATGTAATTGCCGGAGAATCTGGAGGAATTACTCAACATATTGGAGCTTACAATGTACAATTAGAAAACGGTAACAATATTACTTTCCTTGATACTCCAGGTCACGAAGCCTTTACAGCTATGCGTGCTCGTGGTGCTCAAGTAACCGATATTGCAATTATCGTAATTGCTGCCGATGATGATGTGATGCCTCAAACAAAAGAAGCAATTGCTCATGCACAAGCCGCAGAAGTACCAATAGTATTTGCACTTAATAAAATAGATAAGCCACACGCTAATCCTGATAATATTAAAAATCAACTTTCTCAAATGAATCTTCTAGTTGAAGAGTGGGGAGGTAAAATTCAATCACACGAAATTTCTGCAAAAACAGGACTTGGTGTTGATGAACTGATGGAAAAAGTTTTACTAGAAGCAGAAATGCTTGACCTTAAAGCTAATCCAAACAAGAAGGCCTCAGGTAATGTTGTTGAAGCATCTCTTGATAAAGGTCGTGGATATGTAACTACATTGTTAGTACAAGGAGGTACATTGAAAATTGGAGATTACATGCTTGCTGGTAAAAATAGCGGTAAAGTAAAAGCAATGTTCAATGAACGTGGACAAAATATTAAAGAAGCTGCTCCAGGTATGCCAGCATCAATATTAGGTTTAGATGGTGCTCCACAAGCTGGAGATAAGTTTAATATCTTTACTGATGAAAGAGAAGCTAAGCAAATTGCCGCTCGTCGTACTCAGCTACAACGTGAGCAGAGTGTAAGAACACAGAAACATATAACTCTTGACGAAATTGGTCGTCGTATTGCAATAGGAGACTTTAAAGAGCTTAATGTAATTCTTAAGGGTGATGTTGATGGTTCTGTTGAAGCACTTTCTGCATCATTACAAAAATTATCTACAGACGAGATTCATGTTAATATTATTCACAAAGCAGTAGGTCAGATTACTGAAAGTGATGTATTGTTAGCAACAGCTTCCGATGCAATTATTATTGGATTCCAGGTTAGACCATCACTTAATGCACGTCAAATTGCTGATAGAGAAAGTATTGACATCCGTACTTACTCAATTATCTATGATGCTATCGACGAACTAAAAGATGCAATGGAAGGAATGCTTTCTCCAGAAGTTAAGGAAGAAGTTACTGGTAACATCGAAGTTCGTGAAACATTCAAGATCACTAAAGTTGGTACAATTGCAGGTTGTATGGTTATCAGCGGTAAAGTATTCCGTAATAGTAACATTAGAGTTATCCGCGATGGCGTGGTTGCTCATACAGGAAAACTTGGTTCACTTAAACGTTTCAAAGACGATGTTAAGGAAGTAGCTAAAGGTTACGAATGTGGATTAAACATTGACAAGTACAACGAAATTAAAGTTGGTGATATTATTGAAGCATACCAAGAAGTAGAAGTTCGTAAGAAACTTTAACTACTAGTATATATATACAAAAAGGTCATCAGAAATGATGACCTTTTTTTGTGAAAATAATATAAACATAATAGATGTTAGATCCTTATATTCAAATTCAAACATTCAACTTCTTCTTTATCTTTTATAACAACCTAGGCTAGTCTTTAACTTTAGGGGATCAGAATTATATCCTACTCTGATAAGTAAACAATTCAAAATATCTGCCTTTTTTAGCAATAAGCTCATCGTGTTTTCCACATTCGGCAATCATTCCTTCTTCTATTACTAAAATCTGATCTGCTTGCTGAATAGTGCTCAATCTGTGGGCAATAACAAAAGTTGTACGATTTTTCATAAGCGTATTTAAACTTTTCTGAATAAACAATTCGCTTTCAGTATCTAGATTAGAAGTGGCCTCATCTAGTATTATTATTTTAGGGTTAGCTAATAAAGCTCTAGCAATGGATATACGTTGTTTTTGTCCACCTGATAATTTCACACCTCGCTCGCCAATAACTGTTTCCAATCCATCTTCAAATTTATCGGTAAATTCAGTTACATAAGCTCCTTCTACAGCATTAAGAACTTCTTCTTCACTAGCAGCTGGGCGGGGGAAAGTGATATTATCTCTTATTGTTCCATCGAATAAGAAATCATCCTGCAGTACAACTCCTAAATTTTTTCTATAACTTTTTAATGATACAAAAGCTAAATCATGACCATCAACAGTAATACTTCCATCAACAGGATTGAGAAAGGTAGCTGCCAATCCGGCGATTGTAGATTTACCCGACCCAGATGAACCTACCAAAGCTGTTACAGTTCCTGAGGGAGCTTCGAAAGAAATATTGTGCAATACATTCTTTTCTTTGTCATACCCAAAACTAACATTATTATAAGCAATATCTCCTTTTATGATTTCCAGATTATTAGTTCTAACAATCGTATTATCTTCTTCAGTTATTTCCATTAATTCTTGTGTCCTATCCAATCCTGCCATAGCTTCTGTCAACTGACTTCCAATATTACTCATCTGTACAATGGGAGCAATCATGAATCCTAAGAAAAGAGTAAAAGAAATAAATTCACCAAAAGTCATTGTTTCGTCCATCATAAAATAGCCACCAATCCCCATAATTCCAGCAGATGCCAAACCTAATAAAAAAGTAGAAGAACTAGTTATTAATGCTTGTGTAGTCAAACTTTTTTTAACGTTGAGAAATAATTTCATTGCACCATCATTGAAAGCATCATTCTCCTGATCTTCAGCATTAAATCCTTTTATAACTCTTACACCATTTAATGTTTCGGTTAAACGACCTGTAACTTCTGCATTTATAATTCTTCTTTTTCTAAATATTGGACGTATATATTCGAAAGACTTTAGTGCTACAACTGCAAATACTGCAACAGGAATAAGTACAAATACTGTCATCAATGCATTTATTTTTATCAGAATAAATAATGAAATAACTGCTGTGATAGAACCTCCTAGTAGTTGAACTAACCCTGTACCTACAAGATTTCGCACTCCTTCTACATCTGTCATTACTCTCGAAACTAAAGCACCTGATTTATTATTGTCGAAAAAACTTATAGGTAGCGACATTAATTTTCGTTGAACTTGAGTTCTTAATTTGTAAATCAAATATTGAGCTTCAACGCTAAGTAATCGTGTTAAAGCAAAAGAGGTTAAAGCTTGTACCAAAATGGCGACACAAACAATTAATATAACCATCCATAAAGTGCGTGTATCACCAGAGGGCACAACATCATCGAGTAATGATTTACTAGCATAGGGTAGGACAAGGCCTGCAAGACTTTTTATTAATATTAATATAAACCCTATTAGGATTATTTTTTTTCGTGGCCAAATAAATTCATTAAATGCCCATTTATATGAAACTTTCTTTTTCCTCATGTGTTTTTTCTTAGTGTTTTACGTAAAAGTACTCAATATTGTTAGTCATATTTTAAAAATATATTATTAGTTGGTAATTATTAAGGTTCTACCCTTATTTGTGTGGATTTTCTAATTTAGAACATCCTATATTGAGCGGAATTCCCAAAGTGAAACAAAGGGAATGTAGTCGAAGTATCTATAGCAACAGTGATAACGTTATATAAGCTATTTTGTAATAGACTACATTCGGCTATGATTCGGCTCTGGTTCGGCTCCGCTCACCAACCACGCTCACCAACCACGCTCAGTACAGGCTTTTCGACTTCGCTTTGGATCTAGTTCGGCTACGCTCACCAACCACGCTCAAGATGACGATTATTCCACAACATTCAGGGTAGAACCATTATTAAAAAACATCAATTGACGATTCGTTCATTTATTTCTTTAAACATTTTTTTAAGTATAAAAAAACATCTACATTCGAAGATATATAACCAACACAGATAAAAATGGATACAGCGTTAACTAAAATGTTAGGGATAGAATATCCTATAATTATGGCACCTATGTTTTTGGTGTCAAATACAAAAATGATAATAGCAGCTTTAGAAAGTGGTATTACAGGAGCATTTCCAGCTTTAAACTACCGCACAGATGAAGAGTTCAGAGATGCGATAGATGAAATAAGAAGTAAAACTGATAAGCCATTTGGGGTTAATTTAATTGTTAATAAATCGAATATAAAATTTGAAACTCAACTAAAGACTTGTGTTGATAAAAAAGTTGATTTCATTATTACATCTCTGGGTAGTCCAGAAAAAACCATTGCAGAATGTAAACCAAAAGGGATTAAAGTTTTTTGCGATGTAGTAGACGAAAAGTATGCCTTAAAAGTTGAAAAACTTGGAGCAGATGCAATTATTGCAGTTAATAAGGAAGCAGGGGGACACGCTGGAGATATTGGCTATAAAGAGTTAATTCCACTACTTACTAAGAGTTGCAGTATTCCTGTTATTTCAGCAGGAGGTGTAGCAACAGCAAATCAGTTAGAAGAGATGCTTATGCTTGGTGCCACAGGAGTATCTATGGGAACTGTATTTATTGCTACTGAAGAATCAGAAGTAGCAGAAGATTACAAAAATGCCTTGATTAAATACGGCGCAAAAGATATTGTTAGAACCTCAAACCTTTCGGGCACTCCTCTTACAGTAATAAATACGCCATATTTACAAGAGGTAGGAACTGAACCAAGCTGGTTACAAAAAACTTTGATGAAAAGAAAGTGGTTAAAAAAATATGTGAAAATGTTCATAGTTCTTAAAGGAATGAAATCTATTGAAAAATCAACATTTGGTGCATCCTACAAAACCATATGGGTTGCAGGTCCTACCATAGAAGATATACACGAAGTTAAACCTGTAAAAGAAATAGTTGAAGGCTTGGTTGGTACCCTTTAGTTTTAAGATTCAATCTAAAAAAGAAAAAGTGTTAAATAGTGAGATGTTAGATTTTAATTTTGCACCTCAACACTCTACTTATTTTTCAGCTGCTCACCAACCCATAACTCTTTACTTCAATAGAACATTACTAAGTATTTAATTCTTAGATTTGCACTCGTCTATCGAGAAAGGAAATCATAATTTTCCGTCGTCTGGTAGGCTCACCAAAAACAACTATTACATTAAATGATAGTAAGAGTAAGTATAGCTGAATATTTAGAGATACGTGATGAGGTTGCTGTTGTCGACGTTCGTTCTCCCGCAGAATACGAAAAAGGACACATCCCTGGTGCCCATAGTGTACCGCTGTTCGACAACGAAGAGCGTGCAATTATTGGAACTATTTACAAGCAACAATCAAAGGAAGCCGCCATAACTCGCGGTTACGATTTTGTAAATCCTAAACTAGATTGGTATATTTCTGAATCTGAAAAAGTTTCTCCAAATAAAATTATTGCTATTCATTGTTGGCGTGGAGGTATGCGTAGCGGATCTTTTGCTCAACACCTTAGCGACAATGGTTTCGATAAAGTTTATGTAATTGAGGGAGGTTATAAGGCTTTCAGGAATTATACGTTTTCATTTTTCGAAAAAGATTTTAAGCTAATTATTTTAGGTGGTTACACCGGAAGTGGAAAAACAGAAATTCTACTAGAAATAGAAAAAACAAAAGAGCAGGTAATTGACTTAGAAGGCTTGGCACATCACAAAGGTTCTGCCTTTGGTGGTATTGGTCAAGGAGAACAGCCATCTGTAGAGCATTTTCAGAATACATTATTTATGGAAATGTACTTTATGGATATCAATAAAAGCATTTGGTTTGAAGATGAAAGTTTGAATATTGGTAGGGTAGTCATTCCTAAAACTCTATTTAATCAAATGAGATTACAAATGGTATATTTTATAGATATACCTCGAATTGAAAGGGCTAAGTTTTTAACCACAACATATGGTATTCACGATAAAGAAAATCTCAAATTTTCGGTTGATAGAATATCTAAAAGGTTAGGTCCTCTGAATACCAAAATATCCTTAGAAGCCATAGATAAGGGAGATTTATTAACCGTAGCCGAATTGACTTTACTTTATTACGATAAGTCGTATGCAAGAGGGGTAGCTACAAGGGAATCATCAATGATAACAAGAATAGAATTAGAAAAAGTTGATCACAAAACTAATGCTGAAAAGCTGATGAAGTTTGTTTGTGACTTGAATAAATAATATACTCGTCATTCTGAACGGAGTTTTTACGGGGTCGAAGAATATCCTGAATACATAAAAGTACATTCGAGTTGCGAAATTTATCAATGCTATTTACCTAATAGATAAGACGATATTTTTTAAATTAAGATAATAAAAATGAAAGATTCAATCAAAGAAATAAAAATGACTAGTTACAGTCATGGTGCTGGATGTGGATGTAAGATTTCGCCAAAGGCACTAACAACAATTCTCAAAACAAATATTATTCCTGTAGGAACTGAAAACCTTATTGTCGGAAACGACACTCGAGATGATGCTGCAGTTTACGATATAGGAAATGGAAAAGGAATAATTAGTACAACTGATTTCTTTCTGCCAATAGTTGACGATCCTTTTAATTTTGGAAAAATCGCTGCTGCAAATGCAATTAGCGATATTTATGCTATGGGAGGTAAGCCTATAATGGCAATCGCTATTTTGGGTTGGCCTATCGATAAGCTTTCAAATGAGATAGCAAATACCGTTCTTGAAGGCGGTAGAGCAATTTGCAAAGAAGCTGGTATCCCTTTAGCTGGTGGTCATAGTATCGATAACCCTGAACCAATTTTTGGACTAGCAGTAACAGGAATTGTTGATTTAGACAAATTAAGACGTAACGATGATGCTAAAGCAGGAAGTGTTTTGTTCCTAACTAAACCCCTTGGTGTTGGTATTTTAGCAACAGCTCAAAAGAATGGTAAAATTCTACCTGAGCATGCTGATATTGCTCCAGATTCGATGATGAAACTTAATAATGTTGGTGATAGATTATCGGAAATCGAAGGAATTACAGCGATGACAGATGTTACTGGTTTTGGTCTTTTAGGTCATTTACTTGAGGTTTGCGAAGGGAGTAATTTATCTGCTGAACTTAATTACGAGAAAATCCCTGTTTTTGATCCTGTAGAATTTTATATAGAGAATGGTAGCGTACCAGGTGGTACAAAACGTAATTGGGAGAGTTATGGCGATAAAGTTGAGCTACCTAACAACAAGCCAAATGCACAGAATATTCTTTGTGACGCTCAAACAAGTGGAGGTTTATTAATTGCTGTAAGTAAAGACAAGGCCAATGAAGTAAAAGAAATACTTGAAGAAGAAGGTCTTTACAGTGAAGTGATAGGTTCTTTATCGGAATATAAAGAAGGTAAACATATTTTGGTTAAGTAAATTTACTCCGTTTTAAACAATATATATCACTTAAAAAAGAGATTAAACAGCTGTTTAATCTCTTTTTTTATGGTTTTTAAAACCCGAATTATCCTAGTAACAACCTACCAGTAAACACGATAATAAAACTAAATATATTGTTGTAATAAATATTTTTGGACATAAAAAAAGCCCATCACACATGATAGGCTATTTTTTCAAAAAGATTAAAAGCTATAATTAAATAACTTTTACATTTACTGCATTTAATCCTTTTTTACCTTCTTGTAGTTCGTATTCAACTGTGTCACCCTCACGGATTTCATCAACTAATCCTGATACGTGTACAAAATACTCTTTGTTTGAATCTTCATCACTAATAAAACCGAAGCCTTTAGTGTCGTTGAAGAATTTTACTGTTCCTTTATTCATCTTAAATAATTTTTTTTCAAAAAGATTAAAAAATTGTAATTAAACAACTTTTACATTTACTGCATTTAATCCTTTTCTACCTTCTTGTAGTTCGAATTCTACTGTGTCACCTTCACGGATTTCATCTACTAATCCTGATACGTGTACAAAATACTCTTTGTTTGCATCTTCATCACTAATAAAACCGAAGCCTTTAGTGTCGTTGAAGAATTTTACTGTTCCTTTATTCATCTTAAATAATTTTTTTCAAAAAGATTAAAAAATTGTAATTAAACAACTTTTACATTTACTGCATTTAATCCTTTTCTACCTTCTTGTAGTTCGAATTCTACTGTGTCACCTTCACGGATTTCATCAACTAATCCTGATACGTGTACGAAATACTCTTTGTTTGCTTCTTCATCACTGATAAAACCGAAGCCTTTAGTGTCGTTGAAGAATTTTACTGTTCCTTTATTCATCTTAATAATAGTATAATATAATAATAAGTGGCAAATATATGTCTAAAAGCTATTACTACATAATAAATGTGTAAATAATTTCAAATAACCTGATATACACTGTAAATCAAAGGATTAACACCATTAATTATATTAATTCTTACGAGCATTTACCAATTCTAATTGATCTAATGCCACATACATAGTGAAAGTTCCATAGTTTAAGATCGCTTTTTTCTTTTCAATTTTCTCAATAGTTCCGTATGCCATTCCCCCAGAAACACGTGCAGTATCACCTATTTTAAGATTGTGTTTTAGCTTTTGAGGATTTATTTCTTCTTCTTTTATCCTTATTTCTTCCTGTTTCTTTTTAGTTTCTCGTATTTCTACAACCTTCTTCTGCATTTCTTCAACAACCTTCTTTTCTTTCTTTTTATTGTCAACTACCTTCTTTTTTGTGATTTTTGATGATTTTTGTTTTTCGCGTTTCTTAGAGTTCTCTACTTCTACTATTTTTAATGTTTCAGTGAAAAGTTTCTTCTTGTTAGGTATTCTGAAATAATCTTCGGCTACAGAACTAAGCTTTTTCCCAAGAGCTATAATTTTTGCTTGAGAATCAAACTGAATTTGATAGTCTTCCAATTTTTGAGAAATTTTACCGTTAATATCCTCGTACTTCTTCTTTTGCTCCGAAGCTTTCATCTCTTTAGATGCTAAGCTTGTAGTTGTAGTTTCTAGTTTCGAACGTTCTTTTTGTAGTTTAGCTATGGTTTTATCTAAGCGTACATTTTCCTGCCTAACCTTCTTTTTAGCACGATTTATTAAACTATAAGGAATACCGTTTTTCTGAGCAACTTCGAAAGTGAAAGAACTACCAGCTTGCCCTACATTAAGAATGTAAAGAGGCTCAAGAGTTTTTTCGTTGAAAAGCATATTAGCATTCAATGCTTCATCTAATTCTTCTACTTTAACTTTTATATTAGTGTAGTGAGTTGTGATTACTCCAAATGCACCCTTTTCGTAAAACTCTTCTAAAAAAACTTCTGCTAATGCACCTCCAAGTTCAGGATCAGATCCTGTACCAAATTCATCAATCAAGAATAGAGTGTCTTTGTTTACATTCCGCAAAAAATGATTCATGTTTTTTAATCGGTATGAATAAGTACTCAAATGATTTTCTATTGATTGATTATCTCCAATATCGGTAAGTATTTTACGGAAAAAACACATTGACGAACGTTCGTGAACAGGGACTAAAATACCACTTTGTAACATTACCTGTATAAGTCCAAGAGTTTTAAGAGTAATACTTTTACCACCTGCATTAGGTCCTGAAATAACAATAATTCTTTGCTCTGCGTTTATAGCTATACTTTGTGGCACTGTTACATTCTTTTCTGCTAGGTTATTCTTATAAAGTATAGGATGGTAAGCATCTACCAAATCCATTTTCTTATCTGAATTTATCTTTGGTAAACACGCATTAATTTCTTGTGCATATCTCGATTTTGCCCTAAGTATATCTAACTCTGTTAAGAGAATCTGATAGTTTTTAAGTAATTCTCTGTGAGGCCTAAGTAAATCTGTTAGTAATTTTAGTATTCGTACAATTTCCTGTCTCTCTTCATATTCCAATGATGCGAGTTCTCGTGTTAACTTTAGTACGGCATCAGGCTCAATAAAAACTATACTACCTGTACGAGAAGTTCCCAACATATTCCCAACTACCTTCTTGCGGTATTGTGCAGATACTGCAAGAACTCTTTTATGTTCGATTACCGATTCTCTAATATCATCTAAATAACCCAACTGAGAATTACGAGAAAGTGCTTTTTGGAAATTCTGATTTATCCCCTTTTTCACCTCATTCATTTCTTTTCTGATAGAACGAAGTGCTTTTGTAGCATTATCTTTCAGCTCGCCAAACCTATTGAATACGGTGTAAACAGCTTCACTTATGTCCTTAGTAAAATAAACATCTTCGGTCTTCAATTTTAAGGAAGGGTAGTAATCTTTAAATTTATCGAAGAACTTTATCAACTCATTTACTGTTTCCGAAATTGATGCTAAATTCAAATATGACTTTTCTTCCAAGAAGGTGTTTTCTATTGCTAAAAGCTTGATGTCGTTTGATATTTCCTCGAAATCGTGATTAGGAATTCTGTTTTCATTAGAAAATGAAGCCAAATATTCATCAGTTTGCTTAAGAACTAGAATTAATTCTTCCTCCTCTTTAAAAGGTTTTATCTTCTTAGATTCTTCCTTGCCAAGCTCCGAATTACAAAGTGTAGATATGTAATCGCTTACTTGATCAAATTCTAAATCCTTTAATATTTTTGGTGATATTTTGTTCATTTCAAATAATTATTAACAAAAACTTGGCTTAAAGTACAGTTAATAGTTGTAGTACCTTAGTCTTATTACTGATAATATGACTGTAACACAATTTAAGTCTTAGCTTTTAAGTGGTGCAAATTTAGACTAATACTTTGTATTGGAAAATTTTATGCATCAATGATTTTTTTTGAATTCGTAATAGAGTCTAGCTAGGTTTATGAGAGAAATTAGAGAGAGTATATTATTTCTTCTTTAATCTTTGACATAACCAATAAAAGACAAACTTATCTTTTATAGTGTTTTTTAATGACCTAAATTGCAACCGAATTTTAAACGACAAATTAATATGCAATATCCAGAGTTTTATAAGGAAGTAAAAACTATAACAATGTTCGATCCTCTTTCTGAGGTATTAGGAAGTTTCGAAAAAGGAATAATCACATTTAATTATATTGATGTTGTAAAGTCGGCAGGACATAGCTGTCCAACAGTAGGTGGAGCCTACTTGATGACGTACAGGGCTCTAGACACTTTATATGGTGATAAAGTTCCGGTGAGAGGAAACATAAAAGTAGAGTTTAAAGAAAGTGAAACAGAAGGTGTTGCAGGAGTTATTGGTAATGTGATTTCTAATATTACAGGAGCTACAAAAATAACTGGTTTTAAAGGTTTAGCAGGTAAGTTTGCTAGACATAGCCTTATGGATTTTGATACTCAAATACCTTCTAGTGCTAGATTTACAAGAATAGACAATGGTGACTCTGTTGATGTTTTTTACAATCCATCTATGATAGTAGGACACCCCAACACTCAATCATTAATGCAAAAGGTGATGATGGGAGAAGCAAGCTCAAAAGAGAAATTAGAGTTTGGCAAGTTGTGGCAAGAACGTGTAAAATCAATTTTGGTTGATAATTGTAATAATGAAAAAGTAGTGAAGGTGGTTAAATTATAAATAAACAGACTGTATCTTAGTTATTTGCGTCTCCTAAAAATTCAATTACTTGTCTTTAAAAAATGTCTTAATTTTAGATGATAAGTTTTATCTTTACTTGAAGTAATTACAATGATTAGACTAGCTACCCCACCTAATCTTAATACTTTTGTGTTTTTTTAGGTTACTAATTGTCTACATCTAATTTGACAATTGACCCCAAAACAGAATAAGTGCCCTGATTTTGTGTGATACCTGTTTGTGTATGAAGCGTTGGGTATTTCGAAGCACTTCATTTTCAATTTACCGCAAATTTTATTTATACCTAAAATTTTTATTTAACCACTTATTGCCCAATGATTTATACACATTGTTGTGTTTTCGTACTTTATTTTCCATTCTGCTGATAGCGTTGGCTTACATTGGTTTTATCATTTTTTCAATAAATTCAATTTCCGTTTTACTTAATTTATATTTTTCATAAAGTTGTTGGTCAATTTCTTCAATTGATTTACTCCAATCAATGTCAGGTTCAGAATGAAAATCTTGAAGAGGAACAAACTTGTATGTCTTTGAAGTTCCGTGTTGGCTTACTTTCGGTAAGCTATGCATAAACCTTGTAAATTTAGTAAAACAATAGTTTACTAAATTACTAGCTGATCCTTTGTTTAAGTCTAAATCAGCTCCTATTACAATATATGTTTCAGTACTTATTGTATTAGGTTTACCGACAAATGCATTCAAATTATCATCGTTTAACTCTGTTCCAATATTGTTAGCATATGGTACAAATACTTTGAATTTATCAATCCAATTAGTGTTTTTAGTTATATCCTCTTTATTCAAGTATCCGACTTGTTTTCCTCTACCATAACACAAAATCGGTGAGGTTAATCCTTTTTTTGAGGGTCTAAAGATGGACTGATTTTTAACAATATTCCCCTCTAGTCCAAAAGGTTTTCTAGAAGATATAATATTCTCAAAAGATTCAAATTTTTCATTTGTTTTAACCTTTTTAATTATATCAACAGCAATACCGTGTCGAATAAGAATATCAGAATCTTCTGTTTTTAAACTTCTTAAATTTTGAGATGGGTTTAAATTATCAGCATAAGTAAATACCTTTGTCAAGACATCACTGTTATCGTAATTTTTATCTCTTAAGAAAAAGCAAATACCTCCTCTATTGTTTGTATTAGGGAAAATTATATCAGGATTTAAAAAGTCGTGTAGCTCTGAAATATTTCTATCATTTAACATTTGGTCTCTAAATGTATCTAATCCTTTTCCACCAGCATACCACCTTGTTGGCATAATTATACAGGTAAAGTTAGGGTCTAATTGTTTTGCAATATTTACAAAGTGGTTGTAAATTGGCTTAGCACTAGCCTGAGCACCGCCATCACTTTCTTGATATGGTGGATTACCAACAATTACATTAAATTTCATATCGTTGTTGTTAATTTTTATAGTTTCATCTTCAATCAAATCGTTTTCTTTGATTAAATCGTAGGATGTGTAGTTTGATTCTATATTTTCAATTTCTAGTTCAAGTAGTTTGTAAACTTTTCTAGTAAACTCATAAGCAATCTTGGATGTTGGGATTGAGTAAAAATTGTTAGCTACATCTTGTCCAAACTTTTTATATGTGGCATACTCTTTTGCAATTCTTGGTCAAGAGTTGGCTCGTGCGAATTACAAATGTATATGGCTTTTGCGTTGGATTACATCGGTTTTATCATTTTTTCAATAAATTCAATTTCCGTTTTACTTAATTTATATTTTTCATAAAGCTGTTGATCAATTTCTTCAATTGATTTACCCCAGTTGATATCCGATTCAGAAGTGAAATTTTGAAGAGGAACAAACTTGTATGTCTTTGATGTCGCGTCTTGACCAGCTTTACCAATGCTATGTTGAAATCTAGCAAATCTAGTTTTAAAATATTTACATAAATTAGAAGCAGAACTGTCATTTAGTTTCAATCCGATTCCAACAACTATATATGATTCCGTACATATTGTATTAGGCTTACCAATAAATGTGTTTAGGTTGTCATCATTCAACTCTGTTCCAATATTGTTAGCTCTAGCTGTGTAAACTTTATATTCGCTAATCCAGTCTTCATTTTTATTTATTTCGTCCCTTTCTAGATAGCCTATTTGCTTTCCTTTTCCATAACAGACAATTGGGTTTTTTAATCCTTCGTTTGAACTTCTAAATTTTTCGTCTTTCGTAAAATAACCTCTAAATCCGAAAGGCCTTAATGAAGATATAAAATTTTCAAAAGATTCAAAATCATCATTTAATTTTACTTTTTCTGTGATTTCAATCGCTCTATTATGACGTATTAATATGTCTGAGTCTTCGGTTTTTAGACTTCTCAGATTAATTGTTGGATCTAAGTCGTCATTGTAAGTATAAACATTGGTTAAATCTTTAGAATTATCGTGTTGGTTATCCCATAATAAATAGCAAATGCCACCTCTAAGGTTGATATTCGGGAAAATTAAATCTGGTTTCAAAAAATCGTGCAATTCTGAAATTCCTGTATCACTTAACATTTGTTCTCTAAAATTATTTAATCCTCTTCCACCAGCATACCACCTTGTTGGCATAATTATACAGGCAAAGTTAGGGTCTAATTGTTTTGCAATATTTACAAAGTGGTTGTAAATTGGCTTAGCACTAGCCTGAGCACCGCCATCACTTTCTTGATATGGTGGATTACCAACAATTACATTAAATTTCATATCGTTGTTGTTAATTTTTATAGTTTCATCTTCAATCAAATCGTTTTCTTTGATTAAATCGTAGGATGTGTAGTTTGATTCTATATTTTCAATTTCTAGTTCAAGTAGTTTGTAAACTTTTCTAGTAAACTCATAAGCAATCTTGGATGTTGGGATTGAGTAAAAATTGTTAGCTACATCTTGTCCAAACTTTTTATACGTTGCATAAACAAATTCACCTTGTTTGGAAGCAATATCAAGTAGTAAAGTGGATTCGCTTATTGCATCATCTGGGAATGAGTTAATCATTTTATCGGTAACAATTTCGGGTGTAACAATCTCAGAAACCGATAAGCGACTAAATTTTTTCATCGCATTACTTGCTCTTTCAATTGGCAAAATTGTAGTGTCATTTGTTAGTGAATTTATGTTATATATTTTATAATCTAATTCACTCAGTATAAAAGGATTAATATGCTCTTGAAATAATGAAAGTATATTTACTTCTAGGTTCAAGTTGGATGCTATTCGTAAATTATTTTCCTCATTTTTTATAGCTTTAATAATTTCTTGTAGTGATTTGACTTCTGAGTCTGTTAAAAAGGAAAAGAAAAGTATCCGTGCATAATACATAGCAAACTTTCCTTTGTAATCTATTTTTTCATCTTCTTTTGAAGATTTTGAATCCTTTTCTCCTTCATCTGGCTTTTCTCCATTGTCAGGTTCATTACCAGTATCAATATCGTCTCCTTCGCCTTCTGACGGTTCTATTTCTAATCCTTGTCTTGATTTTAACCCACCTTGTTTTTCGATTACAGCTTTTATTGCCTCTATGTCTAATAATGAGAAATCTATCGAAATAGATGTAGCTTCATCTAACACACTTCTTTCACTAGAATATTGACGAACCGCATCTAAAATGTCAGTAGGCTCAACTTCGACCATTTTTTTGTTGTTTATTCTAATGATGGGTGAAATCTGTAATTCACTTTGGATGCGTTCCTCTAATTTGGCATTTCCGTTAGATTCTACATTTACATTGTAAATCTGAGACTTTTGTTCCTGCATTTGGAACATTCTGTTCGGATTAAAATCAACGAGTAGGGTTTGAGGTTTCATATTGTATTTTACAATATCTCCATCAGGTTCTTTGTAAACCTTAATAAATTGACTTTGAAGTCTGAATATCGCTTGGTCATATTCTTGCGGTGAAGCTGTGTCCTTTAAATAAAGCATAGTATCCCATTGTGGAACAGTACTTCCTGTAAGCATTCTATTCACTGTTAAAGTGATAGTTTTTTTGTTCTCACTTTCGCATTTACTTATTTTAGATTTTACAGATTGTGTGTCTTTGTAAATCTTGTCATTTTCAACACCAGAAATATTGATTACTTCATAAGAGCTTAAATTTTTAAATTTATTAGATGTTATTAACTCCTCAAAAGCATCACACGAAGCACGATAGGGAAGAACACAAACCATATGACGACACATTTTGCCATCTTTCAATTTATCGTAATCTAGAAAGCTTAATAAGTTGTCATCTTCATCTTTACCATCAATCACATTTAGTAAATCAATTATTTCTTGTTCATAGATAAACTTTTTATGTAGTTGGTTTGTGTTGTCTTTAAGTATGGATTTAGGTTTTAATAATTCAGAAAAAGCATAAGTAACCCCTAGCTTTTTAAGTTCTTCCATTCTTTGTCTGGAAGATTTATTAGGGTTAAATGCAAAACGTATCATTTGAGGAAAACCATAATATGGGTTGTCCCACTCTTTTACTTCATCTTTTATTAGGTTTTGGTCATTCCAATACTGTTGGTCTTCTGCAATATTTGTGAATTGATAAAAGGCAATGATATCGTCATTTGTGAACTCACTGTTCATTAAAATTCGATATGGCGTTCCAGATAGATGAATGCGAACCTTTGCGTTTATCGATTTTGTAGTATCGTCTAATTGGTCTATGGATTCATCATTTAGTTTTTCCTCATTTTTTCGTTCTTTGGTTGAAAAGTCTTTTAAAATCTTACCATATTCTAATGCTCTTGCACCAAAATGAGTCTCGTCAATAAGTAATAAATCAATTTGATTTTCAAATACTTCCTTATGTTTTGTCTTTATATCATCTCCTTGTAAATCTTGAAGTGTAAGAAATAAAGCGATGTTTTCATTTGCCTCAATTTTTTCTTTAATGATAGAATCACTTTGCAAAAGTGAGTTGCTGTCTAAAAACGAAAATCCATCAAATTTTTTATGGCTTTCTACAGTTTTTTTCCATTCTTCTCTAACATCTGCCTTTGCTGAAACAATTAAAACAATTTTGGCATTCATTTCTACTGCACAACACATTGAAGTAAATGATTTACCAAAACGCATTACAGCATACATTAAAAGATTGATTCTGTCTTTTTTTAAAGCTTCTTTGAATCTTTCAATTGTTTCTTCTTGATTTGGTCTTGGCTCATAAGTTTCCGTTCTATTGTATGTATGAACTATTGGAATATGACTGTCTTCAAACTTATAAAGCTGATATTTTGTATCATTGTTTTTATGAGAATCTTTTATGTCAATTATAGCATCATCTAAGTCATTAGGTGTAGCGTCTTTAAAAAATTCATTTGAATAATATGGTATTGTCTTTAATGTGTCAGGCAATAGCCTAGACTTTTGAATTTCATTTTCTAAGTATTTATGAACTGCAAAATCTCTAAAAAACGTTTCTGCGTCAACTTTTGCAACCTCTTGAAACTTCTTTTGTAGCTCAGGAAAATGTTTTCGCCACTCATTAAGTCTTGTTTCTACTGGTCTGTATGTATCGCCAACTTTTAAATAATTAGGAATTGTTTCCGTTGTGAAAGCGTAAATATGAGGCTCAACTCTTCCGATGATTAATTCCTCCAGTATTTGTATATCTAGTTGATTATTTTCTGCCATTTATTGATGTCTTATTTTCTATCAGGTCAATAAACCTTAGTTTTTTACCTTTTAAATTTTCGTTTGACCAGTCCATAATTAAACAGTAAATACCATTATGTTCAAACATATTGTTATTGAGACAACCTTTGCAAAAGGAATTGTCAGTTTCTTCTTCACCAAATAAATTAACTGTTTTGGTTTTTATTTCTCCACAAGAAAATGGAACTACACCTTTTAAGCCATCCATCTGCCAAACATTCCAAGAAATTATATACGCTATGTCTTGTATCGATTGGAGCAAGGGTTCTTTTTCAAATTTGTATTTGTAGTTTTCTAAGTATGTAAATAGCATTGATTCCCTAGCTAATAATAAACTGTCACCTTGCCATTCATAGGCATAAGTATTTTTGTAAGCTGACTTAGTTGCCTTAAGCCATTCATCAGAATTATCAACATTTTCATTTATGACTCTTAGTTTTCTATCTAATAAACCAATTCTGTTTTCAATCTCAATGAATTTACCCGTTGTGGTATCGTATCTACTTGTTATGTATGGTGCTTCTCCGCAAGAAATTTCAAGTCGCTTATCATTTACATAACTTTTCCAAGTCTTGTTTTTTGGAAATTCAATTTTTGCTTTGTTAGTTTTCCATTTTTTTTCACTTGGCTTCTCTTTATTAAAAACGTTTTCTCGTTGAAACCACGATTTGTCTATTAAGTTGTTTTGTGCGTTACAAACCCAAGATGGTGTAAATACTTCTGCCATATTTTTCACTCTTGACTGTTGTAATACAGTATCCTTCTGTACTCTTGGCATTATTACGTTTCCATTTATTCCTGTAATAAGTTCAGGTTTTATTTGCTTTTTGTTGAGATAATTATCTCCCAAATATTCATAATTATTTGTAGCCCAAATTATATTTTTTTGAGTAGTGTGGTCAAGCAGAAGTATATCCAGTATTTCTGGATATTTTTCTAATATGTCATTTTCTAATATGTCAATTCGAGTATTCAATTCAGTTCTTTAATTGGTATTAATAATTCGTTTACTTCGACATTTAGTATGCTAGCTATTTTGTACAAATCTTCCAAACTTGGTTGTCTTCTATTTTGAGCATAAGAATTTACCATATTGTAACTCTTTCCCAATTGTTCAGCAAGCCAAATTTGCTTTATTCCTTTTTTTTCTAAAACCTCTTTAATTCGGTTCATTTTTTTGAATTTTTTTATTCAGATGCTAAGATAAAAATATATTTTATATTATCTCATTAAATGAGTATAAAAATATTCATTAGAGTGTGGTCATTGGCAAAAAAATGCTCTTTTGTTTTTTTGAGTTGGCTTATGTGTTGTCCAAAAACTAAATGCGTATTTTGTGCGGTTGGCTTTTTTTGTACGAAACACAACATTCTAGTATGGATAGTGAAATAAATAATATCCGAAGGTAGTCTGTTTAATACATTTAAAATTAATTTAGGAGATCTCCTAAAGATGCTATTTATTAAATATATTTGGTTGTCCATGAAAATTATTATTTCAAGCAGAAAACATATAATCTATGCCTTTAAATAAAATAAATATTTCTTCAAATACCAAGGTGGAGTTTGATGATATGTATTTAAACGAATTGTTAAGTTTGTATGGTATTAAGCATGGCATTTATACTTCCGATATAATGGTTACAACCTCTAGTAGTGTTAATTTACCATTTACTAAACTTGCTGAGCTAAAAAAGGTAGTAGACGAAAAATTGTTTTCAAAAGATTTTGGTAATTTAAGTATTCAATCCAATTCTACTCTCTATACATCTGTACAGAAAATTAATTCTATGCTAGAAGTAATGACCTCTAATAATAAAGTTAACTATTTTAAAAGAATCGAATTAGTTTCTGCAGATGATAAAGAGATAACATTTAATCTGCTTTCTAAGATTGGATTAACAATACCTTTGGTTATAGAACTCCCTATTACACTTGAACGTTTCTTAATTCTTAATTTCAAAATAAAAAATGGTGTTGCTACTTTCTTGAAGTTGATTAATTCCATTCTAAAGTTCTCTTCAAACAAAACTATTATCGACAATAATAATATAATCAGACTTGATTTACGTGAGATAATTGATCTACCAAAATCACTGTTGTTAGTTATAGATAATTGGATGAGTAAGCTGAATGGGAACATCTATTTTGATGAAAAATTAATAAAGTTAGACCTATCATTTAAAGTAGATAAAACACCTTTTGAAGAATTAGATATTAATACTTTTTTGTAGTTAAACTATAAAACACCACATCAAACAACAACAACTTAACTAATTAATATACAATGCAATATCGTGGCGTGTCGTGTTAATGTCGTGTAAAATACAATATAGATACTTTGATATTTTTTATAATGAATATACTCTTGTTAAAAATTTGATTTAAATGAAAAAAGTAAGTTTTGGAGCAAAACTAATTGAATTTAGAAAAGCTAAAGGTTTAACACAAGAAGATGTTGCTGAAAAATGTAATATAACAGTAAGAACAATTCAGCGGATTGAGTCTGAAAGTGTAGAACCAAGAACTTTTACAATAAAAGCAATATCTCAATCTCTAGGTTTTGATTTTTTTGAAATTTCAAATACTTCTTTGAATGTCCTAAAAAATGGGCATAATTCAAATCTAACAAAACATACAGCTTTATGGTATGTCAAGGACTTATTTAATTTAAAAACTAACACTATGCGAAAAGTATCTATTTTGACAGGGTCAATTACAGCAATAGTATTTTCAGTATTCCTATTTAATGTAGAAATTAAAGCTCAATCTTCATCTAAAATAGAACATACTTCTAAAACAGAAACTGGAAACTACCTAAACGTAGAAAAAAATAATGGGAGAATTCAACTAGCTTTTAACAATAATCTAACTTTCGATAAATTATCATCTATTAAGAGTGATCTGAACGAAGTAGGTATTACAATTAATTATAAGAAATTAGAATTCGATAAAAATGATAAACTATTATCAATTAACTGCGAAGTTGACTGTAATGATGGGTTTAAAGGTGGTTTTTCTGTTGATAGTCTAAACTCCGTTAATAAGGAAAGTAAAATTGGATTCTACCGTGATTATTCTGAAAAATCAAAATCTACATTTGGTACAGGTCCTTTAAAAAAGATTATAATTATAGATGTGGGACATGGAGGACATGATAATGGAGCTAAAATATATGGAGTAGTAGAAAAGGAAATTGTTTTGAAAATTGCAAATAAAATAAAGGAACTTAACAATAGTAATGACACAGAAATAATACTAACAAGGAACTCTGATGAGTTTGTTACACTAAGAAATAGAGTTAAACTAATAAACTCACTAAATGCTGAATACATGATTTCTCTTCATGTTAGTGAATATAAAGATGAAACTATGAAGGGTTCTATTTTTTATACAAGTACACAGAATGAATTTAATGACGAATCAAATATACTTGCTCAAATTATAAAAAAGTCACTTCAAGTAGATACACGTACAAACGAAATAAGAAATGCTAATTTTTACATACTAAAAAATGTAAATTGCCCAGCTACTGTGATTGAGCTAGGTTTTTTAACTAATGAAGATGATAGGAAGTTTTTAATAAGTAGAAAAGGTCAGGATAAGATAGCTAAGGCTATTATTGAAGCATTATTATAACGTGATCTATGGGAGGTTATTAATATTCCAAAATAATGCTCATTATTGATAAATGGACAAGTGATCTCAAGGGAATGGTGTTATTAAAAATGAAAACTATTAACACTATCTCTTAAAGTGTATAAGTTATAAAATATCAGAGTTTAACTCATTTTATAGTTGAACCCTGTTTTCAAATATAGTTGAATATTACATTTAAAAATAGTGAGTGAATTAAAATAGTCTAATATATCTAACTCATAGCTTCTCTAAAGAAATCATTTAGAGGTTTCACACGTTTATAATGTTCTAAAATTATTTTTAAAAGATTGTCTTTTGTTATTTCTTCGGGATTGAGAAAAGCTTGATAATAGAATTGCTTATTGAAAATTAGTTCTTGTTTTTGTGCTATTTCTAAGATGTCTTTTGGTAATCGTTTATTCTTATCGCCTTTAATACCATCGGGGAAATATTCTAAAAACGAAGGTGACGAAATTAATTTTTCAAACTTTTTGAGGTTAGAACCAATGTGCCTCCTAATTTTTTCTAATTGAACTTTATCGGGTCCCCATGCACCTGCAAATATCCCCAAATGCTCAGGCCCTAGCTCAAAATATATACCAGGATTTGTTTTATCTTTTCTACCAAACTGCGATATAACAGCTCCAACATGTAGTTTATAGGGAGTTTTATCTTTAGAAAATCTGATGTCTCTATTTATTCTAAAAATAGCGTCTTTGGGTAGAATACTAATCTCAGAATCTATCTTGTGTATTTCGTCAATTACGTCAGCTACAAAAACTTTAAATGGTTCTCTGACAATGTTTTCGTAACGTTTACGATTTTCATCAAACCAATCTTTATTATTGTTTGCTGCTAACTCTTTAAAAAAATTGAGGAAATCTTCTTCGAAATACACCATTGTTTGAATTTTAATTTAAAAGATAAATACTATTAAAGTATTTATTTTTCTACCCGTGATTGTAGCGGTAGCTTGTACTTGTGAAACTAGTGAATGCAATAATGTAATGGCTTACCTTAGGAAGCCCCTTACTTTATTTGCAATGAGCAGTTTTCACATGTGCAACTATAAGCGAAAAGCGCGAATAGGTACTAAAAAAACTTTTCCAAGATATTAAAAAAACTCAGTTGCTACTCTTCCTTTTCTGCTTTTACCATTTTACGTTGTTGCTTTTTATCGTAACGCCAAAATAAGAAGAAAGGAATCAATACAAACATTATTCCTAGTACACCTGAACCAGTAAGTAGGTGTGCTTTATCTATTTCGAAATATTCTAATATCATACCAACGATTATCATCATAGGTACTAATATTGCTATTATTTTCATTGCTTTATCCATTCTTTATTTTCAATGTTCAATGTTCAATGTTCAATTATCAATGTTCAATTGTTCATTCCAAATTGCTAATTCTTAATTTACAAAATTACTCAGGCAGCTCAATACCTTTAAGTTTTTTAAATAACGATATGGCATACGAATCTGTCATCGACGAAACATAGGCGCAAATATTAAGTACTCTTTTGTATAGGCTTTCGTTTGGCTGACGGTTATCTCCAATATATTCAGTGGGTAATAAATCTAAAATTAATCTATCGTAGCTAGTTGGGGTATTGTCGTACAGATTATTTACCGCATTAATATATACATCCATCAATCCATCTAAAACAACAAAACCTGCGGCTTCTATCTCTAGAACTTTTCGGCTTTTATAAACTCTCTCCATTGTGGTTTTCTTGATGTCTTCAACAGCCGCTTTATACTTACTTATATCTATCAACGATTTTGTAAATGTTCCACTAAGGATAGATTCTTCGTTCTGAAGAAATATATTATAAATATCGTTTACTAGCTCACCAATTGCCAAAGCTCTTAAATAGCTATACCTATCGGTATCTAGCTTCATCTGAAAATATTTCTCCTTTATAAGCTTGTCCTTAACAATAGGGATAAGATATTCCAAGGCATATTCTTCGGGAATTAAACCTAGGTTTAAACCATCTTCGAAATCAATAATTGAATAACAAATATCATCAGCTGCCTCTACCAAAAAAGCTAAAGGATGTCTTACCCAATTGCTGTGATTATTGTCTCTAAATCGCATTAATTTTAAATCTTTTGCAACTTCATCGAAAGACTCTTTTCCTGTTTGAAAGAAACCATATTTCTTTTCAATCACAGACATTGGAGTATCGTATTTTGGCAATGATTCTTTTGGGTATTTAGTAAAAGCTCCCAAAGTTGCATACGAAAGCCTTATCCCCCCTTCTACTCCTTGATTGGAATTTGTAAGTAATCTAAATCCATTTGCGTTACCCTCAAAATTAGTTAAGTCCATCCATTCTTCGGCACTAAGATCAACCTGAAACTTTCTACCGTTTCCTGTTTTGAAATACTCACCTATAGCTTTTTCTCCCGAATGACCAAACGGCGGATTACCTATATCGTGTGCTAAACAAGCTGCAGCTACAATTGCTCCAAAGTCAGAAGAATTATAACCATGTATATTTTTTAATTGAGGATGACGTTTTATTATTTCGGCACCTGCTGTTCTACCCAAAGATCTTCCCACACTAGAAACTTCTAACGAATGTGTTAATCGTGTATGTGCAAAACCACTTTTAGAAAGAGGGATGACCTGTGTTTTATCTTGAAGATTTCTGAATGGTGTTGAAAAAATTAATCTGTCGTAATCAACATCAAAACCCGAACGAGTTTCATCTTGTTCTATTCTCAATCTTTTATTTACATCACCGTGTCTTTTCAACGATAATAAATCTTCCCATTTCATCATATCTCAATT
>JADGDT010000144.1 GCA_016744755.1 Ichthyobacteriaceae bacterium
AATTCTAAAGAGTTAGATTTTCAGTTCAAACCATAAACTAGCTAATTAATTATAAAGCTTAGATTTAATTTAAGGAACTACTGATAATACTACACAACGATCCTGCTATGAAGCGTTGGCTTGTGTTGCGCCTGCGGCAAGCCTATGCTTTATTAGCTTTTGTTGGCATGCGTTATTTATACTTTTTCATGTCATATGCACATAAAATCTTTCTGTACTCAGTATCATTTTTATTTTCAAAATCTCTTAAATAAATTTCAACGTTATCTAAGTCAAGTCTTTCCTCCATTACATTCCAGATTATTGCATTAGTTTTAAATGAAACAGCAATTGATGTATCCGATATTATATCTTCAATTGTACTATGTGCTAACTGTCTATTTTGTCCAGAAATTGCACTGTAAGCATTTGTTAAATTAGTTTCTTGCTGTTCTTTTAATTTGGCAATACAACTCAAACTATCATTGATTGTACTAAATCCGAATATTGGAAAATACTGTGCCTTCTGAATGGAATAATGTTCAATTAGGGTTAAGACTTGAGAGTTGGATTCGTCTATTATTTTAAAATAATTAGTCATCATTTCCGAAGAAGATTGATAATTATAACTAATAGTTTTAGAAGAACCAATAGCAAGTATTTTTGCTCCATTTCTTAATGTATCAAGGTCTTCAGTAATTGTCACCTTAATTTCTCCTCCTGAATATATTTCTTTTACTACACTCTGTACTTTTCTAACATCCATCGCAGATATTGGCAGGTGTATATTTGCTAAAGCTTCATAAATAGCTTTGTAATTATCAGTTTTTAATTTATTGATACGAACTGTCGAAAAACCCTCCATATCAATATCATGCTCTGAGATATCTAAATTTGTATTACCTGCATCATATTCTACAAGTAAAAAATTATCCCTAATACTGGATGCTAATTCTGAATTAGGTTGAACATAGGTAAAAATTGTTTTTAATATTTTCTTGATGTTTTCATCACCTACATTATACCCTAAGAATATTATAGGATTATGTATAAATAAAGAAAGCAATTGGGCACGAATCAAATCATACTTTTCATCAAATACGTCATAATCATTTTGGGTTATTATAATTTTATCGGCTTCATCAACGCATCCATGAATTTTATAAACAGACCCATAAGGATTACTTAATAATATATCATTTCCAATTAGTTTATTAAACTCAAAAACATCTTCAATCAACCTATCATAATTCGTAGTAATTATTGAACCAATATTCTTCCGAATTTTTTTTAATTCAATTAATTCGTCTTGCATTGCTTCTCGATGGTCTATTCCACCAAGTAGCATAGAAATGTAAATTTTAAATCGACTAACATTTATGCTTTCTTCTTTCATTTTAGCATAAAAAACATCGTTGATTTCTTTAAACTTTCCATTTCTCTCATTGATAAGAGTATTGTTAAATTCTTCTTCAAGTTTTAATGCTAATTTCTCAAAGCTGTACTTTCCACTACCATTTATCTGACATGATGCTTTGAGGTCAAAATAGTATTCTTCATTTTCTTTTAAGTCAAAAGCAATTTTGCTTAAAAGCCCATCCCATGTATACGAATTTGTCAGGTAACGTAAACTAAATCCTGTTCCAATAAAAAGAACTGGGTGATTTTGATATCTGGAAATAAAGTCTGATATATTCATATTGCTATTTATGTCTGTATGTTCGGTGTTCTAATGCATGCCAACGGTGGCAATATGCGGAGGCCGGGATTTCGAAGCTCCAACTTATCAAACCGTTACAAATTTGAGTAAATGTACAAAACTTAAAATTACCCACATCGCCCGGCTTACGTATATTGCGTGTTACCAACTGGCCTTTATTCATTTTCAACCAATTAGCTATCAATTTTGCAGTGCCTCGTGCGTTCGGACAGACACACTCTTTGACAAGTTTTGGTCGTGCGGTTGGCTATTCGAGCGACTTGGCAATGTGTGTGGCTGTGAAGCGTAGGCAGTTATTTCTTCTTTTTCTGTTCTATTTTCTTAATTACTTTTTCAAAATCGCTTTCTGAAATCATTTTTTGTTGAGAATCTTTAAATTTATTATACTCTCTTTCCGCATTTTCCTTTCCAATTTCGTGTGAAATACTTCCAGCATTATTAAGAACTTCTCGGTCATTTAGAGTTAAGAAGCCATTTAGTTTTTCAATCCAATCATTCATATACATCGGAATCCTGCGTTGTGCTTGTCCTTGAGCGAAAATTAAGTATTGTTCAACTAAATTGTTTAGTGCAGACAACTCATTCTCGTTTAAATAATTCTTTGCAACGGAAACATCTGTTTTTCTTATATTATCACCTCTCCAATTGGTTAAGCCCATATTCTCTTTTGTACTATCGGCTCTCATGCTAATTATTTCAGCAGCAGTTTGTCCTGTAATTGCCCAGTGTAATTTATTTTGTACAGTTTTGAAAAAATCAATACTGATATTCAACGTAGGGTCATAATCTACACTTGTTGCATAAATATCTGTTATTTTTCGGTAGAATCGTTTTTCAGATGTACGAATATCTTGTATTCGCCTTTCAAGTTCTTCGAAATAGTCGAAAGGTAAATCAGGATTTTTTAATCGTTCATCATCCAACACAAATCCTTTTACAATGTATTCTTTTATATGTTGTGTCGCCCATTGTCTGAACTTTGTGGCTACGTGTGATTTTATTCGGTATCCTACTGAAATAATAGCATCAAGGTTGTAAAATTTTTGCTTGCGTTTTACATCCCTGTTTCCTTCTTTTTGAACTTGTAAGAAATCCTTACAAGTTGATTCTTCCTCTAATTCTCCTTCTTCGAATATGTTTTTTAGGTGAATGGTAATGTTTTGTGAAGTTGTCTGAAACAGTTCTGCCATTAACTTTTGAGTAAGCCAAACCGTTTCATCCTGAAAACGAACATCCAATTTTGTTTCTCCGTTTTCGGTTTGATATATAATTAATTGGGATTTATTCTCTTCCATTTTATCAATTGCTTTCATTAATTAATCCGATGCTATTAACCACAAATGTATCAAATTACTGCCAGTGAGTTGGCAAAAAAAACAGCTCTTTTGCAAGCTGAAGCATTGAGTCGTGTGTCGGAGCTTGCAAATGTGCTGTTTTGTGGGTTGGCTGTTCATTTTATCTTTTTTCTCTAACTGCAAAATTATCACTGCTGTTTCTTTCTTAGGCTTATTGGTAACGGTTGGTGTATGGGGTGTTGGGCGATTTAAATTAGTAAAATCTTTCAATATAGTACTGAGCACCGTTTTTATTTTTTCTTAATTTCTATTTCTTCAAGTAAAAAATTAAAACGGTGCGTGCTTTCTGAAAGAGCAGAAACTTTCAATAAACGATAAAATCGCCCAATACACTATACACAGTGTTGTGTTTTCGTGCCTAAGCATCAAGTTTGTTATTCAATCAAATCATATATATTGCTAGAGGGGAAGAGTAAATCAATTCCTTTAGGTCTAATTTTAAACAATGGACCTTTTTCAACAACTCTTCCTTTAGAGTTTCTTTTTATTAAATGGTCTAGTGTAATTATACCTTGCTCAATCAATAAATCGAACTGTGATGTAATTGGTTTCTTAGTGTGTTCAACTGTCTTATATAGAAAATGTTCTTTCCCTCCAATATTTAGACTTTCAGCTTCAACCCAGAATGTTTCTCGGTGCTTTTCTAATAGTCTTGCATGTAGCTTATCTAATGTCCAAACAACGAAATCTCCTATATTTGATTTATCTGAATTTTCAATGAGTTGCTTTATATCATCATCAACTTTTAAGGATAAACCTTGAGAGTTTTTAGTAATTGCAGATACAGTGCAGTATAATTTGAAGTCCTCTTCTCTCCAGTATCCAAATTCATCAAGTATTTGGGATGAACTTTTAAATTTACTTAATTTCCAATCTGGAACTTGGGCAAAAAGATTTTTCCTATTTCCTCTATTGCTTCTGAAAGATTT
The DNA here is from genome assembly GCA_016744755.1 of Ichthyobacteriaceae bacterium. Lineage (GTDB taxonomy): Bacteria > Bacteroidota > Bacteroidia > Flavobacteriales > JADGDT01 > JADGDT01. Next base: position 3,984 of record JADGDT010000144.1, read on the forward strand.
TAACTCTATTCCTTTGTAATCGGGTTGTTTAGATGAGTTTATTTCTATTCCTAAAGCTGTTTCTAATGTACGACCTACAGAAGTATCAGCATTTAACATTGAAACAACTGGTCCATTTTGTGCTATTTTTTTCAGTTTAAGCAACAATTCATTGGATACGATACTTTCACTAGCTTCTATTTCAGTTATGAGTTCCTTGAGAGGTGTCAGAATATTGGATTCTAATATTTCCTCAATAGGAAGTTGAGATAAATTGAAAGCATGGATTTGATTGTCAAAATAAATCAAAACAAAAATATCATTGGGTTCTGCAAATTTTGTCAAACCAGATAACCAAATTCTAGGGTCACCTTTCTTAGTTTTTGGACGATACAAGGAAACTCTTGAATTAGTAATAGAAAATTGATTATAGATTATTCCATTAATAATTACTTTGTTTTCAGGACCTTGATTCTGTGTTTCAAAATCATGTATGTTTTTTACTTTAAGGTAATTTCTTACTGTTCCAGTAGCATCCATTATTGACTTTTTAAGCCCTGTTTCAGTAGGTTCGATTAGAGTAAGTGAAACAGAACTTCTTGTTAATAATTTTATGCGATTTTCTTCAATTTGGGTTAGTTCTCTCATTTTATATTTTTTAATATTTCTGTTGCCACTGCTCTAGCTAGAAGAGGTGGAACCGCATTTCCAACTAAAGTATATTGTGGAACATCTGTTTTTCTATTATTACCTCCAGTTGATCGTTTTCCTTGGAAAACAAAAGAATCATCAAATGACTGTAATCTAGCCATTTCTCTAACAGTAAGTGCTCTTGGGAAATTGTAATGTATATAATCATCTGGTATGGTCATAACGGTAGGGCTTTGTTCATCTGCCTTTAATACGTTATAGTTTCTTTTGTTTGATGATAGTCCACACTCACAAAGTTCTGCTTGGGCATTTTTATAATTTCCTTCTTTCAAAATTATGTCAAGCCTTTTCACTACAGTATCATTTTGTTTGCTAGTCTTATGATTATTTAAGATGTCATAAAATTTTTCTCCATTTTCCAAAGCTTCTTCATTTCTAACATAAAAAGGTTTACTAACATTATGAAACTTATTAATTAGTCTTCCTTTTTTGCTCCACTCTGCAAATGTTTTTCCATTGGTGCTATCAATCCTGCCATCAACTTTTCTCTTTTTTAAAAGACTTTTCATTTTCTTAGCAGTTCCATTAAATTGTTTGGAAATATCAATTAACTCGTAATGGTGCTTTTCTTGATTGTTGCCTATAAAATCTAAATCATACAATGCTTCAAAAACTGAAATTTTTTCATCTTCTGTAACTGTGGGAAGTATTTCGGATATGAATTTCTGATCCTTTCTACAGCCTATGAATAAAATTCTCTCCCTGTTTTGTGGTACACCATAATTGGATGCATTAGCTACAAAAGGTTTTTCAATTTTGTATAATCTAATACTATCTATTATTGTGTTCAAATTTTCTAATTGAACTTTATTACTGTTTTCTTGTAAAAATTGTAAAGTATCATCAATTGAGTAGTTGTAAATTTTTAAAGATAGAATTATGTTATCTACTTCTTTTTGATGTGATTTATTGAAGCTTAGTTTAGAGAAAGCATATTCTATTTTGTTGATAATCTCATTGGGGTTCATTGTTTCTAAAAATTCAGTAAATGAATCTACAAAATAATCATTATCAATATTGCAAGCATCTTTTTCTTTTATAATATCTCGTTTTAGCTTTTCCCAAAGTTTATTTCTTTGAAGAATATTTAATCCATGCCTAATTGTACTAATGTTTTTATCTGTTTTACTAGTTTTGTAATCAACAATTTTAGGAGTTAATGCCTTGAATTTAGAGTCAATAAATTTTATATACAATTCTCTGAATATTTCTTTTTTAGATTCTGTATGTTTTTCAATTTCAATCCTTTTGATAAGACTTTCAAGTATTATATCGTCTTTTTTAAAATTACTTTTTAGTGATTTAATAAATTGAATGAGCTTAGGTATTTCATTTATATCAATTATGGAATTAATCTCATTCAGTATCATTTCTTTAACCTTACCTTTTTCTTTTGTTAAAATACCTTTAACATTTTCCATCACGAAATATTTTGGTTGTAAAACTTTAATTACACCCAAATAATGAGAAAATAGATCATCTTTCTTATCGTATTTTTTTCTTTTTCCAGCTAAGCTAAAACTTTGGCAAGGTGGTCCTCCACATACTACATCAATATTTTTATCACCAATTTTAGATAATAAGTTGTCTAAAAAATCGGGTTCAGTAATATCTTGTTTCAAAAACTCCATGTCTAACCCTAATTGATGGTTATATCTAACTTTATGGGTCAATTCACAATTTTCATGTATATCGCTAGCTAATACAAAATCATAAAATTTGTTATTATGTTCAGCTTGAAGAAACCCTTCACTAAACCCACCAGCACCTGCAAATAAATCTACTAATGTGAATGGATTACCATATAAAGAAACTTGTTCCTTTATTATTGTAACATTGTGATTCTCTTTATAATTAATTATATAATCATTCAGAATTTTTTTAATCTCTTTTTCAGTGTAATTTTTTTTCAATGAATGATTTAATAGTTCATCAGTCCTTTCTTTTAAAAAGTCTAAAAAATAATTAAATTCTTTTGAATCGGTATTATAGTTACTTATTCGCTGATTTTTTTTATCAAAATCTTCTGGTTTTACTTTCTTTCTAGTAGAAATTTTAATTTGAGATCCATCACAGATTACCCTCATATGTATTGGGGCATAACCTTTTTTATCTGTTTTATCTAAGTAATAATTAATTGTAGCCATGATTTACGGACATTTTTACGTACACGGACAAAATTACGGACATTTTTTACTTGTTTGTAAGAATTGTTTTGAAGTTATTAACAATCTACCTGAGCAGGATTTTGTAGCATGAAACACAACGGTT
>JADGDT010000145.1 GCA_016744755.1 Ichthyobacteriaceae bacterium
GCTAATTCTAGCTTCTAGTATTTGGGATAAAAACACATATTGTAGAAGTGTTTGTCCTTATGGAAATGCACAGAGGTTAATAAAAAACATATCGCCATTTAAACAAAAAAAACTTCCATTTAAAAATAAAAGGCTAAAGCAATTTAGATTTTTTATTACTGTAATAGTTGTAGCATCATACTTTGCAGGAGTAACACAAATAACATCTTACGAGTTATTCCCCCATTTATTTGGGGTAGATGTTTCTAGTGTTTTACTCTGGATTTCAATTATTACAATATTTATTTCGCTATGGATTCCTAACTTGTATTGCCGAGCTTTTTGTACCACAGGTTGTACGCTTGATATAGTTTCCGACATAGCAAATAAGAAAAGAATATTGAGGTGAAAAAAATATCAAAAAAAACATTAAAATGGGTGTGAACTTCAAATTTGCTACAGATTTCAAAGCTACTTTTACACTATCAAAATCAGAATAATGAAAAAACAATTACTACTAGTCTTTTTTACAATAATTACATCATTTTTTGCACAAGCACAAAATAGCCTTGTTGTAATTGACAGTAATACTGGCGAACCAGTTCCTTATGCCAATGTGTGTATGGAGAATTTAGAAAACGGGAAACAAGACTATACTACTACAAATAATAATGGAGAAGTTAATTTAACTGCTAATGGGAAAGTAGAACTTTCTGTATCTTTTATTGGGTATAAATCATTCAGGAAAATTGTTAATATTTCAGAAATAAAAAATATAAAATTAGAACCAGATGTTTTTGCTTTAGATCAAGTGGTTGTTACAGGGCAAGGCAAACCAATGCTAAGAGATAGCTCAATTTATTCTATTAAAGTATTTGATTCTAAACTTATAGAGCAAAGAGGAGCTGTAAATCTTGGAGATGTTTTGTCGGCACAGCCTTCTATAAAAATAAAACAAAGTGGAGCTTTTGGCTCTAACATAAACATACTTGGTCTTGGAGGAGAGAACGTAAAAATAATGATAGACGGGGTCCCAATTATTGGAAGATTAGACGGAAACCTTGATTTAAGCCAAATAACAATGGAAAATGTTGATCACATCGAAGTTATTGAAGGCCCCATGTCTGTTATTTATGGAAGTAATGCTCTGGCAGGAACAATAAATATAATCACCAAGAATAATAAATGGAATAAATTTTTGGCAGATGTAAACACCTATGTAGAAAGTCCTGGCACAGTAAATATTAATGGATTAGCTTCTTCTAAAATTGGGAGTAGCGTGATTACAGGTTCTTTAGCTAGAAATTATTTTAAGGGTATTTCTAAAGATGATTCTCGTCGATCTAAATGGAAAGGAAGTACTCAGTATATAGGAGAACTGAGATACGCATTTTACGGTAAAAATTATACGTTTAGTGCAAATGGTAAGTACTTTAACGAATACATGAAAAGTAAAGGAGAGGTTTATGGTGATGGAGGGCCTACACCTTATGCATATGATGTTAATTTTATTACTAATAGGTATAGTGGAAATGCTTTTCTAGACATTACACATAATAAAAGTATGCAAACTAATATTCAATCTTCTGTTTCGTACTACGATAGAGTAATGCAAACAGTAAGAGTAGATATGACTGATTTAAGTGAGGGTCAAATAGAAAGTGATACTACATCGTTTATAAATTTTATGACTAGGGCAACATTTAATCATAAAGTCAATTCCAAAATATCTTATCAGACAGGAATAGATATTAACACCGAAAAAGGAACTGCAGAACGTATTACTGGCGGAGAGCAGAGCATAGGAGATTATGCTTTATTTATTACTGGTAAACATGAATTTTGGGAAGGAATAATTATTCAACCAGGATTTAGATATGCATATAATACAAACTTTTCGTCGCCATTACTCTACTCCATAAATGTTAAAGCCGATTTAACAAGTGGTTGGCAAACAAGAGTTTCGTTTGCCAAAGGTTTTAGAGCTCCTACACTTAAAGAAATGTATTTAGATTTTGCACATGCTGGTCTTAATATTATTGGTAACCCTGATTTACTACCAGAATCATCATACACTTTAAATGGATCTGTTGACTACACATTCAGAAATGAGGATGAACTATTATTTAAGACAGAGATTAAAGGATACTATAACAATATCTACAATAAAATTGATTTTGCTAGGGTTGACGATAATGGAGGAGTAGAAACATGGCAAAATGTTAATAGAGGAAACATTGAAACTCTTGGATGGATTGTTGATGCTGTATTAAATTTAGACAGTAAGTGGAGCTTTAACGCTAACTTCTCTAGAGGAGGGATTACCGGACTAGAATACGAGGAAGATAATTCTAAAGACAAATATATATTTACAAACAATTTTCTTACAGCTGTAACATATAAAATCCCAAAATACACCTTTTCTACAAGGTTAGAGTATGCTTTCAATGGAGAAGAGCCAGCAAGATATATTGATGATGGTACATCAATAGAGCCAATGGTTTCATCATATCACGATTTGAATTTAACATTCACAAAATCTTTTTTCAAAAGACGATTAAACATAAGTACTGGAGTAAAAAACATACTTAACAACACCGACCTAGATTATATTGGAGCTACAGAAAGTAGCGGACATAATGGGGGTGTACCTTATAGAATGTTAAGTTGGGGAAGAAGTTATTTCGTGAAATTAAATTTCAAACTGAATAAAAATTAATTAAAATAAATACAAACAATAATTAAACAATCAAAAACAATGAAAAAACTATTTACATTATTAGCAATTGTTGGTCTTGGACTAACTTCTTGTGAGAAAGATGAGAAAATTGAACCAAAAGATTATACTACATATACTGTATCGGCAAATATGAACAGTATGGACGGTAAAGAGGTTACAAACAGATTTACAGGAGAAAAGGAAAAGCAGTATTATTACTCAGTACAATACCTTATGAAACTTGAAAAACAAGAAGATATAATGGGAGTAGTTAATAGCTCTTCTAGTTATGCCAATTTTGTTTTACCTGTTAACCCAGAATCTGAGTTAGTAGAAAAATCTACTCATGAAGGAGATTGGCATATTGCATTAACTCAATATACAACCGAGCTTCCTTACGAAGAAGAAGGAGTAACTAAGTACATGGAGTATGGTACTGTTGGAGCATTAATAAATACAGAAAAAGATATTGAAGTTTCAGAAGTTGAAGGTACAGATTTTGATGACGTAAGCTTAGCTGATGCTAAATCAAAGACTTATTCAGAAAATGTTGATGTTATAGGATATGAATGGAAAGCTTTTGAGTTCAGTTCTAGAACCTATACTATAGTAGAAGATTTATATTTTTTAGTTAAATTATCAGAAAATGAAATATATAAATTTCGTTTTGTAGATTTTTATGGCGACAATCCTGGAGATAATCCAGCAGAGACTGCTGACAAATTAAAAGGTCACATTAAATTTCAATACCAGTTGTTGAAATAATTTTCTAGTCATCGGATGACTCAAAGTCATCCGATGACTTAAAACATTTTTAAATGAAGAAAAAATCTAATTTTTTCAGAAAATATCACAAATGGATAGGGATAATTATTTCCCTATTCATTTTGTTGTTTACAGTTTCGGGAATAATTTTAAATCACCGTAAAATATTTTCATCTATTGATGTAAACAGAAATTATTTGCCCGCAGAACTACAGTACAACAACTGGAATTTAGCAGCGGTAAAATCTACTTTAAAACTTTCCGAAGATTCTATTCTTGTTTATGGGAATATTGGTATTTACTTAACTAACTCCGATTTAAGTAAATTTCAAGATTTCAACATGGGGTTTCCCAAAGGAATAGACAACAGGAAAATTGAGAAAATTTACAGAACAAAACATGGCGAGTTATTAGCCTCTACAATTTTTGGGCTGTACAAATACAACAATCAATGGATTAAAATTAATAATCCAGCGGTAGATAAACGTATAGTTGATATTGAAGAAGATGATAAAGGATTAATCCTCCTTACTCGTTCTGAATTAATACGAACATCCGATTTAAAAACTTTTGAAGTACTTGAATTACCAAATCCAATTGGATACGATAACAAAATTGGTTTATTCAAAACAATATGGGTAATTCACTCTGGCGAAATTTACGGTAAAGCAGGTAAGCTCATTGTTGATTTTTTTGGAATAGTATTTGCAATTATGGCAATTACTGGGATTATATTTTTCACTTTCCCATCTATTATTAAAAGAAGAAAAAGAAATAAAAAAACGGCAAAAACACATTTAAAAGCAATTAAAACATCTCTGAATTGGCATAAAAAAATAGGATTGAGTTTGGGAATATTTATATTTTTTACAGCCTTTACGGGGATGTTTCTTCGTCCGCCATTATTAATTCCAATTGCAAATGCGAAAGTTGCTAAAATACCTTTTACCGAATTAGATGCTCCAAGTGCATGGTTCGACAAATTGAGAAGGGTAATTTACAAACCAGAAAACAACACCTATTACATAGCCACAATAGAAGGATTATTTTATTCTGATGATAATTTTTCATCAGAATTAAAACAAATACCTATTAATGTACCATTGAGTGTAATGGGAATTAATGTTTTTGAATTTAATGATAATGGCAGATTACTAGTTGGAAGTTTTAACGGGTTATTTGAATTAGATTTACATAGAAATACTTTTATTGATTATATAACCAAAAAACCCTACACAGTTAGTTCTAGCAGAGGAGGTAGCCCATTAGGAGAACACATGGCAGCAGGTTATAGTGCTGATTTTGTAGAAGAAATTTATTTCGATTACAACAATGGTCTTGTTAATATAGATGGTGGTAATTTTAAAGCAGAAATGCCATCAGAAATAAAACAATCGAGAATATCTCTTTGGAATACATCTTTAGAAATGCACACAGCACGTCTGTTTAAATTTGCATTTGGCGAGTTATACATCTTATTTATACCACTATTTGGTTTAAGTGTATTATTCGTAATCATATCAGGAAGCATAGTTGTAATAAGGCAAAAACGTAAAAAGAAGAAGAAAAAAATAAAAAATGAATAATCCAATAGAGTACGTTCCAATAATTACTACAATTTTTTCTATATATTTTGTAAAAGAAATTTACGAGCATTATAAAATTAGAAAAACCAAATATTTGCTTTGGTGGACAATTGGTGTACTAACATTTGGATTAGGTACATTTGCCGAAAGTATAAATGTAATTTTGGGCTGGAACGAAATAAATCTTAGATATTGGTATATTTTCGGAGCTCTATTAGGAGGCTTCCCATTAGCCCAAGGTTCTGTTTACCTCCTTATGGACAAGAAATTCGCAAATATTTCTACATACGTAATAGTATCGATAATAATAATTGCATCTATTACAGTAATTCTAACACCCATAAACATACCTAATGATTTTGATTATAAACTTACTGGTTCGGTATTTACTTGGAAATGGGTTAGGTATTTCTCTCCATTTATAAATCTTTACGCATTTATATTCTTAGTTGGAGGTGCAGTTTATTCAGCCATAAAGTATTTCTATAAGAAAGATAAACAAGCTCGTTTTATGGGAAATATATTTATAGCCATTGGCGGATTACTCCCCGGTATAGGAGGAATATATACTCGTATGGGATACATAGATGTATTATTTATTACGGAGTTATTAGGGCTAGTTCTTATTTATTTAGGTTATAGAATAATAAAAGACGACAAGTATAAAAACATAACTAGATAATTTTATATAAGTTATGATTAAGTATTACCTTAAATCCGCAAAGGTATATCTGCTACAAAAAAAAACTTACGGGTTTAAAGTATCATACAAATCTAAAACTATTTTAAAAATGAAAAATAAAATATATTTTATAATTGCAACCCTATCAATGGCAATTGCAATTGCTTTTGGAGCATTAGGAGCTCATGCCCTCAAAGAAATATTTGATGTTCACGCATTGGAAGCTTGGAAAACAGCAGTGTTTTATCAGATAGTTCACAGTTTGGCAGTACTAATTATACTTGTTGTTCATAAAGTTTATAAAATGTATAGTATTAATTTGGTATTAAACCTTATGATTTCAGGATTCATATTGTTTTCTACATCAATATATTTATTGTCATTCAATTCTGTTTGGGGAATAGAGTCGTTAGGAAAAATACTTGGTCCAATAACTCCAATAGGAGGACTTCTAATGATTTCTTCGTGGATAGTTTTCAGTGTAAAAATTATTAAGACAAAACAATAAATTACTTTTTTACTTAAAACTTCACACTACGTACACATTTTTTCAGGGGGTAAATTTTGCAAAATACACTTTTGCACAATTTACCCCCTTATTTTTATAATCACAATCATATAATTATCTAAATATTTTTACCATACTCCTATTTTAAAGGGGATATCTCTGAAATTACTGTAAAATTTCAGAGATACCCCCTATTTAATTAGGGGGTATCTCTGAAAAATATATACTTTTGACCCATCAATAACAAACAAGTATCTGATTCTGTTTTTTTGATTACAAATGAATACTAAAAAGTCCTAGGTGGTAACTTTTGTATGTAAAAAGAATAGAACACTTAATCGTTAGAGATAAAAAAACAAATCACAAACATATCTGACTCATATCAATTGAAAAAATAGAATTGATTTTGAATTCGGGAAAACAGTTTAAGAAAAACATTATGAAAAAAACATTACTTAAAATCACATTAGGTCTTATTACAATTTTATCGGCAAATAACACCTATGCTCAAGAGACAAGTTCAGCAGAAATACCCACGGCTGGAATCGAAAAAGAGTCGCCATTTTCAATCGGAGTAGACCTAGTATCAGCCTATGTATGGCGTGGAATAAAATATAGTGGTCCTGCATTACAACCTACCATAGAGTATGGTATTGGAGGTTTTACCGCTGGTTTTTGGGGGTCATTTGAT
>JADGDT010000146.1 GCA_016744755.1 Ichthyobacteriaceae bacterium
AAATAGGTGATGATTTTTCTATAGCCAAACACTTTGTAAAGTCTTTTACACTGTGCTTTGGCTTATTTTTTTCATGAATTAACTTGCGGATTTAAGGGTTAGTATTAAATAACCACTAATCTACCTAATTATGAAAAAATCAAAACAAATTTCTATTGGATTAATAATTTTTGCTTTTGCACTGGCATTTGGTGCTGTGGTACAGTTCAACAACACAAAAGATTTTATTGAGAACGGAAATAAAACTACCGCAATTGTTATAGAATTAGTGGAAGAGTACGATGAAGGCTCAACTACTTACACTCCTGTTTTTCGATACATAAACGAGATGGGAGATACAACTACTTTCGAAAGTAGTATTAGTTCCAACCCTCCTGAATACAAAGTTGGAGATATTGAAAATATAATTTTCATGCCTAATACCGACGATGCAAGGGTAGATTCGTTGTGGGGGCTTTATACTTTCACTATTATGTTATCTATATTTTCTACGATACTTATAGTTTTGGGAATAATCTTTTATGTTTATCCAAGCCAAATAAGTTCTTTAAAATAGATTCCAAGGTGATTGAGATGAATATTCTGATAAAACTTCAACCACTTTTTCAGTTTCAAAATCTTTAAACCTCAATTTCCAAGCATGTAAACATACCTTGTTTTCTGAGTATTTGTTTGTACTACCGTATTTTTCGTCTCCAAAAATTGGATGTCCTATAAAAGCAAGTTGAGCTCTAATTTGATGAAAACGCCCAGTTTGAGGTTTTATCTCTAGCAAACTTAAACCATCTACAAGTTTAGTTTGTTTGTAAGAAAGTATACAAGGTTTACTATTTGACTGTCGAGTAGTGTATATCACAGATATCTTCTTTTTCTGATCTTTCCTAAGGAAGTGAGATAATGAAGATTTTGTAGCTTCCAACCCTCCACTTACAATTGCCAAGTATGTTTTATGTATCGCCTTAGTTTCGAATTGAGCATTGAAATATTTAAGTGCACTTTTTTTCTTTGCAAACAACACTACTCCACTTGTAACCCTATCTAGCCTATGAACAACACCTACAAAAACATTCTTAATTGTTTTACTCAAATACAAATAAACCTGATCCTCTAACGAATCTTCGTAAGGGTTTTTCTCGGTAATTAATCCTGCAGGTTTATTTACAACTAAGTAATCTTTTGTTTCGTAAAGTATTTCTATCATACTGCAAATTTAAAAATATATGAAGAAGCGAAAAAAATATCCTCTACAAATAAATGTAGAGGTTTTACATTTCAAACCACCCATTACTAAGGTACACTTAAAAGGTGTAGGCATAAACTGATTATATATTACTTGAAAAATATTTTCAATATTTAGATATTTTTATACAAACTAAGATTAGTTCATCCTTCCCCTTGTTTATTAATGAGTTACACAACAATACATTCCCTATTCTAAATTGGGTCATTCCTAAATTAATAATGTACAATAAGATTTATTTTTTTGTACTTTTCAGATTCTAAATAAACAATACCTACTTAACATTAATGCTTACAAGGTATAACATCAAAGTGTGAAAAAAATCTACCAAAAAATAATATTACTCCTTATAATTACATTTACAGGAGCTATTCAGATGTATGCCCAAGAGGTAATTTCTGGTAGGGTTTTGGATTCCGAAACTAATGATCCTATTGAGTACGTAAATGTAATTATTGACGGAACTCAAATTGGGACAGTTACGGATGAAAAAGGTTTTTTCTCTATAGACACCAAAGATGATGGAACAGGATATTTAAATATAAGTTTCATTGGTTATGAGTTGAAAAAAATAAGAATATCTAACTCTAACAATAATATTTTACTAAATCCTGATGCGGCAGTACTAAACGAGGTTGTAGTTGTTGGAGATAACACCAAAGAGAATCCAGCACATTATATTCTAAAGAGAATCAGGAATAACCATAAAAATAATTCTCTTAAGCAAGGTAAAACATATAGCTATAGAAAATACGATAGGGTTAGATTTGATTTGTATGATACCGACTCAACGCTAAAACACCTAGGTCCATTCAAACAATTTGACCAACTAAAATCAAGAAAGTATACTAAAGGGGGAAATACTTACATCCCTTTATTAATCACTGAGGAAATCCATAAAGTTTATGGAGAAACTAGTCCCGATAGAGAAACAGATATTTTAGAAGCAAGTAATGCATCTGGATTTAAAACTAATAAAAGCGTAACTCTATACCTTAAAGAACTATACCTAGACTATGATGTTTACGACAATTCTATAGTTCTTTTCAATAAGAAATTTGTCAGTCCACTTTCTAAAAGAGCACTAATGACATACAGGTATGCAATTGTTGATAGTTCAATATTTGAAGGAAATAGAATTTACAAAATTCAATACTTCCCTAAGCGTAAAAAAGAATTAACATTCGAAGGTAGTTTTTGGGCTGATACTACTAAGTATATTATTCATTCAATAGACCTTAAAGCTACTAAAGGATTTAGTGTGAATTTTGTAAATAATATTCATATAAAACAATCTTTCAAACAGGTAGAAAAAGGCATTTATACAATTGTAAAAGATAGTCTTGCTATGGACTTTAGTCCATTCAAACAGTTTAAACTTATAGGTGGCGAAGCTGTTAAAATTACCACTTATTACGACCAAGATATAGACAAAATGACTCCAATTTCTTATGGATCAACAACTACCAATATTAACAATAAACCATATACATTAAATGAAATAGACTGGAAAGATATAAGGCCAGTCAACTTAGAGACCAAAGATGCAGATATATATTCAATGCATGATGATCTATCAAAGGATAAAAAATTTGTTATGTACAAGAAATTAGGCGAAATGCTTAGTTCGGGTTGGTTGAATTATGGAGTAATTGATTATGGACCCTATTACAACTTAATTGGATATAACTCCGTTGAAGGTTTGAGGTTACAGATGGGAGCTAGAACATATTTTAATCAAGATGACAGATGGCGACTAGGTGGATATACTGCATATGGATTCAATGACAACGATTTTAAATTTGGAATAGGGTATTCATATCTAATATCCCACAATCATAGATGGATTGTATCTATGGGTATTAAAGATGACCTTGAACAACGCGGAGTTTTACTTTCTCAAGAAAATGATGTGTATGGAAGAAATTTTGCAGCTAGCTTGTTTACCATTGGCGACAACTCTAAGCTTACAAACACCGTTTCGTACAGAATAGGATTAGAGATGGAAGCTTTTAAGAATTTTAGAATTAAGCTTAGTACAAAGTACGATTATATGACTTCGGTAGCAGGGTTTGATATGAGTTATATTGATCCATCAACTGGAGTTGAACAAAATGAGCTTAACGATTTTCAAGTACAGCTTGCTTTAATCTACACACCTAATAGAAAGGAAGTTGGAAATGGAGTTGATAGAGATTTTATAACTAATTGGCATCCAACTGTAAGGTTGAAATATATTAGAGGAGTAGCTGGTTTTATTGACTCTAGGTTTAATTACGACAAAATAAAATTCTACTATCGACAGCCTCTTTTATCTGGAGTATTTGGAAAAACTATATTGACTACGGAATTTGGTAAAACATTCGGAACAGTACCAATACAGCTAATGGATATAATTCCTGGAAACCAAACTATAACAATAGAAGAAAATATGTTTAGCATGATGGATTATTACGAATTTGTATCCGATACATATGCGACATTACATATCGATCAACATTTTAATGGAAGAATAATGAACAAAATTCCATTATTTAACAGATTTGATTTAAGGGCTACAGCAGGATTTAGAGCAATGTGGGGCGAAATTGCTAACCCAGAAAATGATGAAATAAACACTTCAGAAGTTGTGTATTTAGCTCCTGTAAATGGCTACTACGAGTACAGTGCAGGAATAGAAAACATATTTAAAGTATTAAGAGTTGAAGCTGTGTGGAGGGGTTCATATTTAGAAAATCCCAATTCAAATCCATTTGGAGTAAGATTTTTGCTGAAGTTTGTATTTTAAAAATACAAATGATAATTATTACATAAATTCTTATACCGTAATTTCAAATTTACTTGTAACTTTATCTCACTTTACAAAATCATTTTAACACAACAAAAATTATGGCACGCACAACGACTGATATTTTAAAAGAAGCAATTTTATTGGAGAGAAGAGGAAAAGAATTTTACTCTGCGGTAGCTGAGAAATCAGACAGTAAATCTGCTAGGCAAATTTTTGAGATGATGGCAAAAGAAGAAGAACAACACATCAAATACTTGTCTGTTCAATTTGCACATTATTCTCGTACAAATGAGTTCCAATCTGTAGGAAAAGTAGAAGAAGATGCAGACGAAGAAATAGCAATGCAAGTACTGTCAGAAGCCTTTAAAAAGGAAGTAGGAGCTGCTAGTTTTGAAGCTGCTGCAATATCTGCAGCTATTGATTTTGAAACAAGAGCTGTAAAATTATACTCAGATAGAGCAAAAGAATCTACAGATCAGAACGAAAGAGACATGTACACAATGTTGGCAAACTGGGAAATGGGGCATCAAAAATCGCTGCACAACCTCAGCGAAAGCTTAAAAGAAGACATCTGGAATGACAATAACTTCTGGCCGTTCTAACAACTGTAAACAACTGATAAACTATTAGTTACATTTTTATAAACTCTACTAGTTATCCTTTATATAAGTTAGTTGTCGGTAATCTTTTGAATCAAAATAAAACATTAATATATTTGATCAACTTATCAATAGAATTGGTAGAGTTTTTCATATTAAGGGTTAGTTTATTAAGGCTAGGTTGGGGAACCTAGCCTTTCTTGTGTTTTATTTTTAAGTATAATTATCTTTGACTAACTTTGTCTCCAACATTATGAAGAAAATTAGATTAACAAAAGAATTTGGGTTTGAGCTTGCTCATGCACTATACGGTCACGATGGATTGTGTAAAAATATACACGGTCATTCGTACAAACTATTTGTAACTGTAATTGGAGAGCCTAATCCAGACAATAAAAGCCCTAAATTTGGCATGGTTATGGATTTCTCTGACTTGAAACAAATAGTTAAAGAAGAAATAGTTGATAAGCTAGACCATGCTTTAATGGTAAACAACGAAACATCTCATGTAAACATTCAGGAAGCCCTATCGGGAATCGTTGCTTTGCGTATTGTGAATGTTAACTACCAAACTACATGTGAGAATATGGTTATTGATTTTGCTCAAAAAATTAAAAACAGATTACCACAAGAAGTTACACTTCACTCTATAAAGCTAAACGAAACAGCTACATCTTTTGCTGAATGGTTCGCTTCTGATAACGAATAATTCTGTTGAGACCCCATATGGAAAACAAAAAGATATACTTCGCTTCCGATCAACATTTTGGAGTTCCTAACATAGAAAAAAGTCATGAAAGAGAGAAGCTATTTGTAAAATGGCTTGAAATGGCAGAGAAAGATGCCGAGCATATTTTCCTATTAGGCGATCTTTTTGATTTTTGGTTTGAGTACAAAACTGTAGTTCCAAGAGGTTACACTCGTGTATTAGGTAAGCTTGCCCAAATTACAGATAAAGGTATTCCTATTACATTTTTTGTTGGGAATCACGATTTATGGATGCACGATTATTTCCAAACAGAACTTGGAATTACAGTACTCCACAATCCAAAGATTTTTGATTTTTATGGTAAGAAGTTTTTTATAGGTCATGGCGATGGTTTAGGACCTAAGGACAAAGGTTACAAAAGGATGAAAAAAGTATTTGTTCACCCATTTTCTAAATGGTTGTATGCTAGACTACACCCTAATTTAGCTTTGGGAATAGCTAATTACTTTTCTAAAAAAAGCAGATTGGCCAATGGCGATTCTGACCAAGTTTTTTTAGGAGAAGATAAAGAATGGTTAGTACAGTATGCCGAAAGAAAACTTGAATCTAACCCCAATATTAATTATTTCCTTTTTGGACATCGTCATCTGGCAATGGACATAAAACTTTCTACAGGTGCTAAGTACATTAATACAGGTGAGTGGGTTAATGGAAACAATTATGCTATTTTTGAAAATGGAGAATTATTTTTAAAAAAATTTGTATAGATTTTTTTTTGCATGGAGTTATGGAGTTGTTTTATATCCCAAAACTTCTATTCTATAAAATATTTATTTCTGAAACAAGCTTTTACTCAACCTAAGAACAGATATTCTAGAAGCTATATATCCAATAGTAAAGATTGTAAATGTAACTACAAGTATATTTGAAATATTCAACTCAACAGGATATGCCATCCCTCCTCCAAAGGTTAAGAAATTGAAATAATACTGTAGTAACACTAGAATAGATCCTAAAACAATACCACTAATTCCTCCTATAAAAGTTACAAGAATACCTACCATAATAAATATTTTACGCAAAAGATATTCTGATGCCCCCATACTCCACAGTGTATGCAGGTTTTTCTTTTTATCTACAATCAGCATACTTACAGATCCTATAACATTAAATACTGCAATAATAAGTATTAAAGTGAATATAAGGTAGGTAACTATTTTTTCTGTATTCATCATTTTGTAAACAAGCGCATGTTGTTCTTTTTGAGTTTTCACAACATAGCCATCTCCTAGCATTGATTTTAATCTCTTAGCTACTTTTTTATCATTTGATTTTGGATTCAATCTTATTTCAATTGCAGAAATCTGTTTCTCTTCGTACCTAAGTAAACTTTGAATAAAGTAAAGCGAGGAAATTACATATTTTTC
>JADGDT010000147.1 GCA_016744755.1 Ichthyobacteriaceae bacterium
AAAAAAGCTATTTAGAAATTTATTTCTAAATAGCTTTTTTTGATTTTAGATTCCAAACTATTAAGTCTTAAGTTGTCTTTTATAGAGTTTATAGCTATTGAATATCTTAACCTATGTGTTGAGTTTGCCTATTGGTGTATGAATTACATCCATTTGTCTGTCAATAATAAAGCAATTGTAGGATCTAATTTAGTATAATATGTTGAGTATTTCAAAGCTAGAGATAATCATCTTATCAGTCAATTTAATGTGTTTATCCAGTTAATAAAATAAAATATTTACTACTTTTTTATTATATTTTTTTAAGTTAAAATGTTTATAATTAAATATTTAAATATGTCATACTTTACTTTTCAACTACTTTTTCACTACTTATAATTTATTTATTGCCTATGTGTCATACTTTTGTGAATGTGTTAAAGTTAACATTTGTTTAACACTTGTTCTTTTCATTAGTTTTTTGATATTTATTTATTAATAGTGTACTTGATGTCCTGAAATTAATTTTTAATATTGATTTATTAGGTTCTTTTTATATAAAAAGAAGCTTCATTATTTTAAATGATTTCTGTATTGGAATGATGTTGTTGTAACGACTTATTGTATATACTATTAATCATTAAATAAATATGAACTATTGTTGATGAGTAGAATGATTTTTTATAGTATAGGATACCCAATCCAATTGTTTGAATTGTATATGTAGTTAATTATCATTGATTTAATTACAATATATTTTACTTGAACTTGCCATTTTTTAAGTTATGAAATTTAAACATTAATATATAGCAACAACACCTATGAAGAAAATTAATTACATCTTAATGTTATCTCTTGTTTTTTCAGGATTAACATATGGCATGGAAAGTCTACTACCATCTAATAGTATTAGTATGTTTTCTACTACAGAATCTATTAGTAAAGAATTTAATATACTAGATCCTATATCGAGCTTTGTAACAAAAGCAATGGCAGTACAAGATGTTCCATATGGGATGAAAGATGGGGTTAATTATATGAATGATAATACTGTAGTATTAGTATTAGTTGCACCAAATAAAGGAAATGTATCTGTTACAGGAACTTTTAATAATTGGGCAAATTGGGATATGAATAAATCTCAGGATGGAAATAGATTTTGGATTGAACTATCTAATCTAAATTCTGGTCAGGAATACATCTATCAATTTATTATAGATGGGTATTTGAGGATAGCAGATCCAATGTCTGAGATGGTAGTTGATCCTTGGAATGATCAATACATATCTTCATCAATTTATCCTAACCTTATTTCTTATAACGATACAGACAAAGGTATAGCCAGTGTATTTCAGCCAGGTCATTCATATAACTGGCAGGTTGATAATTTTAAAGGTGTTCCAAAAAATGAGCTAGTAGTTTACGAACTATTGATTAGAGAATTTACTGATGCTAAAAGCTATCAATCTGTTGTAGATTCTATGCAATACCTGAAAAAATTAGGGATAAATGCAATAGAGTTAATGCCTGTAAATGAGTTTGAAGGTAATAGCAGTTGGGGATATAATCCAACTTTTTATATGGCAGTAGATAAAGCCTACGGTCATAGAGATAATCTGAAAAAACTTGTTGATGCAGCTCACCAAAATGGGATAGCTGTTATTATTGATATGGTTTACAACCACTCTAAAGATCAGAACCCAATGGTTCAAATGTATTTCGATTCTAATATCAATAAAACTTCATGGGACAACCCTTGGTTCAATCAAGATCCACCTATGGATTGTTATGGTGCCGCAAGTTGGGGACGTGATTTTGATCATGAAAGCCAATTTACTAAAGATTTTTTCGATAGAGTTAATAGCTATTGGATGACAGAATATAAAGTAGATGGATTCAGATTAGATTTCACAAAAGGTTTTACAAATGTTCAAGATGGGAACTGTGGATGGGATTATGATCAAAGTCGTATTAATATTCTTACTAGAATGGCAAATAAAATTTGGGAAGTAAACCCTAGTGCTTATATGATTTTAGAGCATTTAGCTAGTGATCCTGAAGAAGACAAACTTGCTGAAGCTGGGATATTACTTTGGCGTAGAGTTGATTCAGATTATAAAGAAGCTATTTCTGGTAATGAATTAGAGAGTAGCTCATTTGCTAGAGCTCAATCGGATACTCATATTGCCTTTATGGAAAGTCATGATGAAGAGCGTATTATGGTTCAGAATTTACGATATGGTGCTACAAACGGGAGTTACGATATTAAATCGTTACCTACAGCTCTTGATAGGATAGAGTTAGGAGCAGCATTTTTATATACAGTTCCAGGCCCAAAGATGATATGGATGTTTGGGGAACAAGGGTTTGATTATTCTATAAATCATTGTCCAAGTGATCCTTATGGGACATGGTATGACGAAGGAGGATGTAGAGTTGATCCTAAACCTATTGTATGGGATGACTACATGAAAGATCAGAACAGGAAAGATGTATACAGTACAATATCTGACTTGCTTAACCTTCGTAAAGATTATGATGCATTTACAAAAGGCTTTTTTGAATGGGACAATGTTGGCCAAACTCGCTATATTAAAATTACACATAACAGTATGAATATTGTTATTATTGGTAATTTCGGAACAACTACTAGCTCGGTAAATATGAGTATAGTTGATGGTGGAAAGTGGTATAACTTCTTCGACCAATCAGAATACGATAATGTAGGAGAGAATTATATACTAGCTCCTGGTCAGTGGGAATTATTTACTAGTAATTATATACCTCCTTTTGATGATAATAATAATTCAATCGCAACTCCTTCAAATTTATTAGCTACAGTTTCAGTAAGTAATATTAATTTATCTTGGAATGACAATGCAAATAATGAAATAGCATATCAAGTAGAAAAATCAACAGATGGAAATAATTTTTCTGTTATAGCTAGTATAGATGCTAATTCAACTTCTTTTTCTGATACAAACCTTAACGATGGTAAGTATTATTATAAAGTAAAAGCTACAGGAAATAACAATTCATCATCTGATTATTCAAATATTTCAAATGCAAGAATAGGAGAGGTTACAGGTTTGGACATATATTTTCACGATCAATCTAATTGGGGAAATGTAAATGTTCATTATTGGAACTCAGTACCAGATGTATTACCTACTTCAACTTGGCCAGGACCAAACATGATTTCAGAAGGAGATGGGTGGTATAAGTATACACTTGAAGGTGTATCTAGTGCAGACTTATTATTCTCTAATGCAGGTTCTGACAAAACTGCCGATATGTCAAGAGACAAAAATGGATGGTACGAAAATGGATCTTGGTCAGATGTTGACCCAAGAATACCAGTAGATAATGCACCAATTGTTAGTATATCTCCAGAAGGAGGAAGTTTTATTGATGGAGATACAGTTCCAGTAATAATATCTGCAACAGACGATAATGATATTCCAGTAATATATTATACTATTGATGGTTCAACTCCATCATCGAGTTCAATAGTTTATAATGGAAGTTTTGATGTAACATCTAGTACAACTATTAATGCTATTGCATATGATAGTAAAGATCAAGGATCTAGTGTTTCGGCTAACATATATACTTTTTCTACACAAGGTGGAGGCTTAACAGTTCATTTCAAGAATAGTTCTAATTGGAACTCTGTGAATGTTCATTATTGGAACGAAATACCTAATGTATTACCTGCGTCAACTTGGCCAGGACCAATTATGTTATCTGAAGGTGATGGTTGGTATTCTTATACTTTTAATGGTGTAACAAGTGCTAATTTATTATTCTCAAATTTTGGATCAGATCAGACTAGCGATTCGTTTAGAGATAAAGATGGTTGGTATAAAGATGGAACTTGGTACGATAGTAAGCCTTTAACCCCTACAGGATTAATTATACATTTCAAAAAACCTACAGATTGGAGTTCTGCTCACATACATTATTGGAATACGGTTCCTACTAGTGCTTCATCAGTATGGCCAGGAGAACAAATGACTTCTGATGGTAATGATTGGTACTCTTTTACAATTGAAGAGGCAACTAGTTCAAGTTTTTTATTTAATGATAATGGAGCTTCTCAAACTAGCGATTTATTTAGAGATTCTGAAGGCTGGTATGACAATGGTTGGAGTGTTAGTTCAGGAAAAAAACTTTCATTAGGAGATAATGACAATATTTCTACAACATTATATCAAAACTATCCAAACCCTGTTGTTAATGGAGCAACATCTATTCGTTTTGATTTAGCTAATGATTCTAATATTAAAATAGAAATATTTGATATTTCAGGTCGATTTGTATCAATGCCTGTTGATGGAAAATATTCAAGGGGAAGTCATAAAGTGATATTGCAAACAAGTCAATTTAATTCAGGCTCGTATTTCATTAAGTTGAAATCTAGTTCAAACACATTTACCAAACAATTTATTGTAAAATAAGTATTTCATATTTAAAAGGAAACACAACCTGATACTTATTATTTGCTTAGTCTTACTGTTGTACTTAGGTACAACAGTGTACTCTATGCATTTATAGCTATGTAAAATTTCATTAAAAATAATGGAAGATAATAACTTGAATTATTAATTAACAACAATAAATAATTATGAGAATTTTTAAATTTTTACTGCTGTTATTGAGCTTTATAATGATTTCACCTAAAGCATCGGCACAGGTCGATTTTAGAGAAGAAAGCATTTATTTCTTAATGACAACAAGATTCTTTGATGGAGACCCATCAAATAATGTTGCTAACGAATGGTGCTCGTACAATGGAGGCGTAAACGAAATTACAGATCCCAACGATGTTACTTGGCGTGGCGATTTCAAAGGACTTATTCAAAAATTAGATTACATTCAAGATTTAGGTTTTACAGCCATTTGGATTACTCCTATTGTTCAAAATGCAGGCCCTCTTGACTACCACGGCTATCATGCATGGGATTTTACAAAAGTTGATGCACGTTTAGAATCACCTGGTGCTACTTTCCAAGATCTTATTAATGAAGTACATGCAAGAGGAATGAAAATTGTTCTTGATATTGTTACAAATCATTCTGGTAGATACGGAATTAAAGATGTAGCAGAATTAAAATATAATACTGATCCTACTCAAACTTGGGGGCAAGACAAAGACGGTAATGTGTTGCAACCAAATCCTAATTGGGAGTTTGATGGGTTAACTCCTAACCCTGATGATGGCAAAATATGGAGTAGAGCCAACTTATCTACTATGCCAGCACCTTACAACGAGCACCTTAACCGTTACAACTGGCCAAGTACTGAATCGTTTGTAAATACTTCTGATGAAAATTGGTTTCATCACTCTGGTAATGGTTTTGCTCAAGGTTGGGATGATACTGAAAACTTATACAATCGTGCTTTAGCAGGCGATACACCTGACCTAAATACAGGAAGCCAACAAGTAAGAGATTATTTGGTTGCGGCATATACTACTTTTATCAATATGGGTGTAGATGCATTCCGTTGGGATACTATGAAACACCAAAGTAAAGAAGATGTTTTATATTTCAATGATGCTTTTAAAGCAGTAAATCCTGATTTATTCATATTTGGAGAAACAGCTCAGAAACGTCACGAATTACACAATGTAGAAGAAATTAACCCACACTGGTACACATGGCGTGGCGCCGTTGGTGGTTCTGAACCATCAGGTATCGCTCAATTAGATTTTTATGCCGAAGCTACTTTTCACGGAGTATTTGAAGAAGGACGTAGCTTATCAGAAGTAACAGCCGCCGCTAGATATGATAACTTATATAGCGATCCATCAACAAATGTAATGTGGTTAGATAATCACGATTTCGGACCAAATAACGATTGGAACAGACGATTTGGAGGAAGTACTGAGAATTTGGCATCAGCAATGAATTTTATGTTTACTTGGCGTGGAATTCCTGTTGTATATTACGGTACGGAAACACAATTTAAAAAAGGTGTTTATGCAGATATTCACGAGTCTGCTGATATCAACAGATCATTAGAGCATACGGGTAGAGCGTACTATGGATCTGAATTTGCAAATGCTCCAAACCATAAAGTATATCAACATATCAAAAAGCTTAATGCCATTCGTAAAGCCGTACCTGCATTGCAAGGTGGCGATTATCGTTGGGATGGTAACGGTGGTGGAAATGCTGTTGGTTACGTTCGTACAAAAGGTTCAAGTGTTGCCGCAGTTGGCTTAGCTAAAGATGGCGATGCTTCATTTAGTTTCTCAGGTTTGCCCGATGGTGTTTATGTTGATGCTGTTACTGGTAGATCTGCTAGTGTTTCTGGAGGAAATCTTTCTTTTTCTGTAAAATCTACGTCTGCTGGTGTTTATGTGCTTAACGGACCAGGCATGATAGGCGAAAATGGGGCTGGATTTTTCGAAGCTGGTGAAGGTGGTCCTTCAAAACCAGTCTCTTCAATTTCTCCATCTCCAAAAAATTATGTAAACCCTGTTGATGTGACATTATCTGCTTCTTTAGGTGCTGGTGCTCCATACACAATTTATTATACTACTGATGGTAGTGAGCCAAATACAAGTAGCTCAGTGTATTCATCAGCAATAAATATTAATAAAGATTCTTCCATAAAAGTATTGGTGAGCGACAAAGATGGAAATCAATCTTTTGTAGCTACATATAACTACACTATAGGCGAAATTGAAGGATTAACAGTTTACATGAAAAACACTTCAAATTGGGAATCGGTAAATGTTCATTATTGGAATACTGTTCCTG
>JADGDT010000148.1 GCA_016744755.1 Ichthyobacteriaceae bacterium
AATTGAATATGCAATTTTTGATAATTTTGCTGTTGAGCTAGAATTTCCATTTACTGATTTTGAATTAGAAGCCTACAAAATGGCCATTCAATGGACAATAGGATCCTCAAAGAGTAATAAATTTATACATGGTATTCAGGTTATTGGCGAAAAATATATACACGATGACATACTAGAACTTAACTTTCTTTATGTTCCTGCTTATAGGTTCAATGAAGTATGGAGTGCAATTGGCTTGTTTGGTGTTATGGTTGAATCTGGTTCTGATTCTCCTAAGAACAATACAACTATAATCTTAAATGCTTCTCTTTTTGCCAATTTAGATGAACATACTGTTGTTGGTTTAGAAATAAATAACACAGACCCTACGTTTCATAAAGTAGATAACAACGAAATGGAATTACTCATCTTGCCTCAAGCTCATTATGAATTTGAAAGTGGTCTTTCATTTCAAATTGGAATTGGATCTAAATTTTTTGAAAATAGTGTAAATGCTTCTGGTGTTATGAGAGCTATTTATACTTTTTAGAATTAGCTAATAATACCAATTACATTTCAAAATGCTCTTTTATCTTCAAAGTATAGTTCTGCTACATGAATTTCAAATTTATTGCATAGCCATAGCTATGGAATCAATTTTAAATAAAGTGTAGTTGGACTAGATAAAGAATATATTGTACATTTTGATGTGCAGTTGGTATAAGTTGTAGTAATTCTGGTAGGGATAGTAACGGTAGCTTTTGCAAAAGGAATTGTAGAGAATAAAAAAATGAGATGGCTCTTCCTTTTTTAGGTAGAGACCATCTCATTTTTATTATGAACACAATGAACTTGTAAAACTAAAGTGGATAGCCCGTAAAACCAGCCATAAAAAAAGGCCATCTAAAAATAGACAGCCTTAATTAATTGTATTGAATTGACTTTTCCTCTAATGAGGAATTTTTGTTCTAAGTGCTCCGTAAAGGAAAGTTCCGATAAGTAGTGCTACTAGGAATATTACGAAAACTATATTTCCTGTTCCTATAAGTATGAAAACCATGCCTGGGCATAAACCCGATAATCCCCAACCAAGACCGAAAATTATACCTCCGATAATATAACGTGGCCATGTTTTAGCCTTGTCGTTTATTTTAACTTGGTTACCGTCCATGTCTTTTATTTTTCCACTCTTGAAAAGCCATGTGATAATTAGACCTAAAACTACTCCTGTACCAATGATACCGTACATGTGGAAAGCTTGAAATTTAAACATTTCGAATATTCTGAACCACGAAAGTGCTTCGGTCATATACATTGTTATTCCGAAAAGGAATCCTATGATTATAAATTTTAAATTTTTCATTTTCTTGAAATTAAGGTAGGTTAGTAACGTAAGGAAGAATGTAATTTACCATCACCAATCCACCAATAAAAAATCCGATAACTGCTACCAATGATGGAAGCTGTAAATTTGCTAAACCAGAAATTGCCATGCCTGAAGTACATCCACCTGCATAACGAGCTCCGAAACCTACTAAGATACCTCCAATAACAATGATGATGAATCCTTTAAGCGTAAGCACTGATTTCCACGATTGGTAAAATTCGGGTAACATTGGTACTTCGCCATGAGTAAGGTTGAATCCGTAATCGGCATTAAGTGTGTCTACAGTTGCTTGAGAAATGTTTGCAAAATGAGGGTCTGGTGCAATGAACTGCATTGTTACATAACCTGCTATAACTGCGCCTAATGCGAAAGCTAAATTCCACATTTGAGTTTTCCAAGGAAAGTCGAAGAAATCAGAATATTTTCCTCCACCCAAAGCAGCTACTAAGACTCTTAAATTTGCTGATGTTCCAAATTCTTTACCTGTCCATAATAGGAAGAAAAGGACCATTGACACGGCGATACCAGAAACATACCAAGGCCATGTTTGACTTAAAATTTCCATCATTTTGTTTATTTGAATTTATAAATTGTTATATGTCTATTATTAAATATCATGCTAAAGTATGAATCAAAGATAGGTAATAAACTGACAATTGTCACTTATGTATATGATATTGATTATTTAAAATTATTATTAAGTTGTGCTTGTCTTTTGTAGTGGGATGTCAGGAACTTAGAGGTCTAGGAGTGTTTACTAGATTATGAACCAAAAGTATCTATGGCTGAATTATTGCATCGTAAATTGCCTGATGCATACTTGGTCTAACATTGTATTCGTACAATTTTCTGTTATCGCGTGTTGGATAAACTCTGTTAGACATAAAAATAAATAGTATTCCTGATTCTGGATCAGCCCAAACAAAAGTTCCTGTGTAGCCTGCGTGACCAAAACTATCCATTGAAGCATCTTTTGAGCACGAATCGTCTTCTCGGTTTTCTAATTTTGGCTTGTCGAAGCCAAGTCCTCTTTTATTTTCTTCGTTGGCATAATTTGCGAAGGTGAATTTTTCTATTGTGTTTGCCGAAATGTATCGCTCTCCTCCGTATTTGCCTTTCCACAAATACATTTGTATTATTTTGGCTAAGTCTAGTGTTGTACCAAATAACCCTGCGTTTGATGATATACCTTCCATCATGGCAGCACCTTCGTCGTGAACTGTTCCTTGCAGAAGTGTATGCCTAAAAATAGTATCGTTTTCTGTTGGTATAATATTTTCTTGTTCGAATCTTTTCAGTGGATTATATCCAACAGTATTAGCTCCAAGTTTTTTGTAGAAGTTATTACTGATATATTCCTGAAAGTCTGTTCCCGAGATATTTTCTACAATTTCTGGTTGAAGATAAAATGATAGCCCTGAGTATTTATAGCCTGGATGATACTTCTCGTTAACTTCCGATTTACGAATCATTTTGTAAATCTTCTTTTTGTAATTATCGTGAATGTATAAATCTGGTGATATTTCTGTTTGGTAGTGTTTAGATTTTTCGTCAGACAAAGTCCACCAGCGGTAACTTCCATTTCTGCGGAGTGTAGTTTTCCAATAAGGAATCCACGATTTTAGTCCTGCGTTATGCGAAAGTATCCTTCGGAACGTTAAGTCTTTTTTATTACCACGTTTAAAGTATGGCAGGTACGTTCCTAAGTTTGCATCCAAATCAAATTTATCTTCATCGTGAAGTTTCATTAAGGCGGGTAGTGCTGAGGTAATTTTGGTAACTGATGCCCAATCGTAAATGTTGTTTTTTTCTACCTTTTTTAATGAGTCGTAAGTGTGAAATCCATATGTTTTGTAGAAAATAACCAAACCATGTCTAGCCACCAAAACTTGTATTCCAGGAGCTACATCTAAATCTATCGAAGCATTTGCAATAGAATCAATCTTACTACTTAGTTTGTTGTAATCGATATTTACATCTTTAGCTCTTCCAAAACCAAATCTAAAATTTCCATTAACGTCTGTCCCTGTACTAGCCCCAAACATTTTCTGAATGGCTTTACTCTTACTAACGTCATTCTTTATTATTACTTCAACATTAGCATCTTTGTTAGGGGTGATATTTTCAGAATTGATTAAAACAATTTTCTGATTTGATTTAGGTGTAAACTTTTCAAATTCATTGACGTTTGTAAAGATTACAATATTAGATTTTGAAATCTCTTTTTCTAAAACTATGTAATTATTGAGCATAGATTCAACCAAACTATCGTTTGTTGCAAGACTAATTTTTAGAGTATCGATTCTTTTGAGAGGGAGTAGAGTAGAATCTCCTTTTACAGTATAATTACTTTCTTGAGCACTAAGAGTACTAAATGAAAATAATAATGAAAGTAGTAGAGTTGTAAATTTGTTCATCTTTATTTTGAGGATTGTAAATGAAGATGCAATCTAATAGTTTTTATTGAGATAATATACTACAAAAAAGCGTAGTTAATCTTTTGGTATGAAAATTAACTACGCTTTTATAATTTTTTTACTGGATATATTAGCTATTGTTTATAAGTATTTTTTCCAACTATCAGGAAGATAAGAATAAATATTACATGCAAGGCAATAGTCAAAAAAAACTTCAGCTCCTATTGCTATAAATGCTATTCCTCCTGCAATTAACGATAGGGTAGTGATGTTTAATATAACCCCAATAGAAATTATTACTGTAAATAACAGACCAACTTTGGCAGCAAACTTCTTTGGGCCTGCATTCACCAAATGTACAGGCACATTTCCTGTTTTTAATCCGAATTTTATGATAGTACAAATTGGGCTGTATTTTACTCCCAAAAATATGCGAATCATAAAGTCTAATACTGATATGAAAATCACTTCTTTGAATGGTGTAAATAAAAATATACTGATGATAGAAAAAGTAAAAATTGAATATATTTTAGTCAATTTAGAGTTTACTCTATCTGTTGAAATGGGGCATGATTGTGCTTGATTTTTCATTTTATATATGCTTAAAGTTGTATTTCTTACTAATAGGTTTATCCTACTATAAATAGGTAGACGTAACAATTGTTACTTAATTACAAAAGAACAACTATTTTTTTATAAAAACATGATTAGCATCATAAAAAATCAATAAAAAAAGGAATCCATTTGATTGGATTCCCTTTCCTTAAATATATTGTCTGTCAACTGTGAGCTTTCAGCTTTTAGCTATTCTTATACCAACTCAACAGTTTTACTCTCTCCATCAACCTTCACAAGTCCGTGCTTCGATAAACCTTTTATGCCTTTATCCCAACCTTTGTTAGACAAGCCAGCATGTTCTTTAAGGTCAGCTAAAGAAATGCCAGAGTTTTTCTGAACTATTTCGTAGATAGCTTTTTCGTTATCTTTTAATTCTACAGTTGGAACTGTTTTTTCTGGTTTCATTTGAGGGAAGAACAATACTTCCTGAATAGATGCATTGTTAGTCATCATCATCACAAGTCTATCTACTCCAATACCAATACCCGATGTTGGAGGCATTCCGTACTCAAGTGCTCTAATAAAGTCTTGATCAATAAACATTGCTTCGTCATCACCTTTAGCTGTTAATTCAAGCTGTGCTTCAAATCTTTCGCGCTGATCAATTGGGTCGTTAAGCTCAGAATAAGCATTTGCCAATTCTTTACCGTTTACAAATAATTCGAAACGCTCTGTAAGTGCAGGGTTTGTACGGTGCTCTTTTGTAAGCGGACTCATCTCTTTTGGATAATCGGTAATGAAAGTAGGCTGAATTAAATTAGCCTCACATTTCTCTCCAAAAATCTCATCAATAAGTTTCCCAACTCCCATAGTCTCGTCAGTTTCGATATTTAAATCGTCACAAACTTTTTTAAGTTCATCTTCGCCCATTCCGGCAATATCAATTCCTGTATATTCTTTTATAGCTTCAAGCATGGGTAATTTACGGAAAGGAGCTTTAAAACTTACATCGTTACCCCAAACATTAAGCTCGGTAGTACCGTTAGTTTCTATCGCAACTTTTTCCAATAACTCCTCAGTGAAGTTCATCATCCAGTTGTAATCTTTGTATGCAACATAAAGCTCCATTACAGTAAATTCAGGATTGTGAGTTCTGTCCATACCCTCGTTACGGAAATCTTTGGCAAACTCAAATACACCATCAAAACCACCAACAATAAGCCTTTTTAAGTAAAGCTCGTTAGCAATACGCATGTATAAGGGCATATCCAAAGCATTGTGATGAGTCATAAACGGACGAGCAGTTGCACCACCTGGAATAGGTTGTAAAATAGGAGTTTCAACCTCCAAATAACCTTTGTCACTAAAGAACTGACGCATCGTATTGGTGATCTTAGTTCTTTTAATGAAAGTCTGTTTTACATTGTCGTTAACAATCAAATCAACATAACGTTGACGGTAACGCAATTCAGGATCAGAAAAAGCATCGTGAGTAACACCTTTATCATCAACCTTAACAACAGGAATTGGTTTCAAAGATTTTGATAACATTGTAAGTTCAGTAACTTTTACAGATACTTCGCCCACTTTAGTTTTGAAAACTTCCCCTTTAATCCCAATAATATCGCCAATGTCCATAAGTTTTTTGAACACAGCGTTGTACATTTCTGGCACATCTTCTGTAGCAATATCATCGCGAGAAATATAAACCTGAATTCTTCCTTCAGCATCTTTAATTTCAGCAAAAGAAGCCTTCCCCATTATACGGCGACTCATCATTCTACCAGCCAAAACCACCTCTTTACCCTCGTATTTCTCAAAGTCACTAAGTATATCTTTACTGTAAGTATCAACCATAAACTGGGCAGCCGGATAAGGCTCAATTCCTAAATCTCTAAGTTTTACTAGAGACTCTCTTCTAATTATTTCTTGTTCCGATAATTGCATAACTCTAATCTTATTTTTTGCAGTTGGCAAAATTACTATATATTTCCTTATATATAAGGTGTTAGATAAATAAAATTACGAATGCATAGTTTTGAGTGTTATTTGTACCTATTCCCGCCATACATTATACTCCTCATACCAAAAACAACTTTTGCTAAACCTTGCAGGAGCTTCCTGCCATCAGCTCTGCAAAGTTAAGCTCAAGTAAGTTTTTTGTATTGCGGGGTGCTATTTCTGTCGGGGATACCAACTCTACTCATCGGATGACTCAAAGTCACCCGATGAATCCAACCCAAATGAATACAGGTCATCTGATCAATCATTAAAATTCTAAATATTCACTAGCGATAATTTTATTTACCAAAGTTCCATTTCGCAAACCAGCATAATCTTTAGCTGAAGAGAATTCCCAATCGGTATCTTCTTTA
>JADGDT010000026.1 GCA_016744755.1 Ichthyobacteriaceae bacterium
TGACTAAGACCTAATGCTAAACTGAAAATTTCGTTACTATTATCCATGAAGTGAATTTAAGGATTTTTCAATTACCCACTACAAACGGCATAGACCCAAAGTTTTTATGCATAAACTCAAAATCTAAATTCTTATTATCTGTAGTATAAAATGGCTCTGATAAACGTACTTCTCTATTCCTCATATCGAATGCGACCATAACTATAGGAATATTTGCTCCTTTGGCTATCCAATAAAACCCTGTTCTCCATTTTTCTACATTGGATCGTGTTCCTTCTGGTGCAACGGCAAGTCTGAATTCATCTTTACTATTTATCAACGAAACTATTTGATCTACTTGGTTGTGATTACTTTCTCTTTTTATTGGAGATCCTCCAAGTTTCCTAAATAGAACTCCCCAAGGAGCTTTGAACAATGCTTCCTTACCTATGAAATTTATATTTACATTTTTGGCACTTTTCACTAATATCCCTAATACAAAATCCCAGTTGGTAGTATGTGGAACAATTATTACTACAAACTTTTTTAAAGGAGGAAAATCACCAATTAATTTCCAACCGAATATTTTTAAAATCCAATTTGATAATTCTGTCATAGTTTATGTTCTTGAGAAAATTAGTTTTAAGTACTTAAAGTTATGAGTCCGTAAGTTATAACAATAAACAAACTGAATTTAGTATGAGCTTTGCACTCTGATAGATCAATAATTTTGGGTGACATAAAAATTAATGGTTATACCACTCCCCTATAACTATCGGGTCAATAATAAAGTTAGTGAGAAATTAGAAAGGTCTAATCCTGAATTGATTGTAATATGTTCTCTCTGCTGCTATAGATATTTCAGCTACATTCACTTAATTGCATTAAGTGAATTAATATGACGTTTAGTCTAAATTAGAAAATCCACTAAAATAACAGTAAAACCATATTATTCATCTAGCTTTGGTTATTAGGTAGTCAAATGCAACGCATATAAACACTTATACCAATGGGTGTTTTTCCCCAACAGTAACTATCTCTTTACTACGTATATCGTGTACTATTTCTATAGATCGCTTTGCTTCGTCTAATCCAAAACCTTTTCCTTCTAGGATATGCTGGTAGCTACGTGTGTGTAGGTCGGTAAATCCTCCACTGAACTCTATTTCTTCACCATCAACAGTAATTGACCTGTAAGTTCTTGCTCCAGTTTCCTGTATATGTTTTGGTATAGAGTTATAATCTACACTTAAAAACCAGCGTACTCTAGCTCTCTCTAGCTCTAAATAGCCTGCTGCTTTTTCTTTATCGTGAACGTGCACTATATTTTGTTTTACATCGCCAAAAATCCAGGTAAGCATATCGAAAAAATGTACTCCTATATTTGTAGCCACGCCACCTGATTTACTTACATCTCCTTTCCAAGAAGTGAAGTACCAATGACCCCTCGATGTTAGATAAGTTAGGTCAACATCGTAAGTTTTATCTTTTGGACCATTCTCTATCTTCTGTTTTAATTCAATTATAGATTGGTGAAGACGCAACTGAAGTATGTTAAAAATCTTTTTATTACTTTCATTTTCTATTTCAGAAAGTGCATCAACATTCCATGGGTTTAGTACAAGTGGTTTCTCGCAAATAACATTTGCGTTTGATCTTAGTCCAAAACGAATATGAGCATCGTGTAGATAATTTGGTGATGCAATTGAAACAAAGTCAATTCCTTTATCATTCCTTCGTAATTTATCTACATGTCTGTCAAATCTTTCGAACTCTGTAAAGAAGTCTGCTTTTGGAAAATATGAATCAATAATCCCTACACTATCATTTTTATCAAGCGCAGCAACCAACTCATTACCAGTTTCTTTTATTGCTTTCATATGCCTAGGAGCAATGTATCCTGCAGCACCAATAATTGCAAATGTCTTAGTATTACTCATGAATATAATTTTGAAATCAAATAAAGCAATTTTTCTGATAAAAATATGTGAAAATATAATAAATTAATCAAAGCTTTTTCAATATAAGATCTTCATCCTTATTTGTGTGGATATTCAAAATAGAACATATATCTTACTTAGCGGAATTCCTTTAACATCCTCTACGTCTTGGTGGGCTTCGCTCGGGCCTTGCCTACAACCAACTGGTATGTTTAGGGTTATAAAAATATTACCAAACTAAGGGTTTAACTAATAAAAAAAGGCTAACTCTAACAAATGTTAGAATTAGCCTAGTATAGTTTTAAATATATAAATATTTTCTATTGAGGATATATTTTCTTGGTCGCAAAATGAAAATTACACTCTGCAATAGCATTCTCATCGCTATCAGACCCATGTATTGCATTTTTACCCATAGACTCTGCATACAATTTTCTAATTGTTCCTTCTGCAGCTTCTTCAGGATTTGTAGAACCAATCAATGTTCTGAAATCTGAAACTGCATTATCCTTTTCTAAGATAGCTGCAACAATAGCTCCACTCGACATAAATTCTACTAATTCGCCAAAGAATGGTCTCTCTTTGTGAACATCATAAAAGTTCTCAGCTTCATTTTTTGTCATTTGCGTCATACGCAAAGCTATAATTTTAAATCCTGCTGAAGTTATTTTGTCTAAAATTGGGCCAATAAACCCATTACCTACTGCTCCGGGTTTTATCATCGTAAATGTTCTGTTTCCTGCCATTTTGTAAAATTATAGTTCTGTTTTGGTTAAATATATTTTCAACAAGTTTATAAATATCCTCAATATATCCTAATTAGATTTCTATTAATTAAACAAATACTATTATAGATATAAACTATTTGTATTTTCTAGACCAAAATTAGTGACAATTAAAAAATCATATTCAATAATAATTGAGCATATAAGCATCCTACAAATGAAAATACTTATCTATAATTTTGGCTACTCCATCATCAATATTTGCATCGGTAATTTCTTGTGATACGATTTTAGCTTCATTCCTAGCATTTCTCACAGCAACACCATAACCAGCTTTTCTGAGCATAGAAATATCGTTGTAATTATCTCCAAAAGCCATAAACTCGGAAATAGGATGGTTAAAATATTCACTCAAAACATCTAAAGATGTAGATTTAGAAACTGCTTTTGCATTTAATTCAAGGTAGGTATCTTTAGATCTGTAGATATCAATATCATCGTCAAATCTATGTCTTAATTCTGACTCTAATGGTTCTATTTTTTCAAAATCACCCATAATCATAATTTTATGTGGGCCGTGATTTTTAGCCTCAAAATGGTGCTTCATAAACTCCATATCTACAAGCTTTGGATTTATTTTTGTGTTGTTTTGCTCACGCCTAGCCCAATAATCATCTTTATTTACATACCATTCGTCTTTGTAGTAAGTCCCAAAATGTACTCCTGTTCCATCCATAAACTTCAACAAAGCCAAAAATGGTTCAATATCAATTGGGTTAGAAAACAACTCTACAGCCGATCCATCTACCTTCAACTCACTCTCAATATATGCTCCATTATAACAAACTATTGGGTGGTGTGATTCCAATGTTATTTGTAAAGGTCTCATTGCCTTAGGCATTCTAGCAGAGACTAATACAAAAGGTATATTCTTTTTATTTAGCAATTCAACACTTCTTATTGTTGTTTCAGATAATTCTCTTTTCGAGTTTAAAAGAGTTCCATCAACATCGCTACACACTATCTTAAACTCTGTCATAATGAATATTATTTATTGAATTTCTAATCATTTATTTATTAAATTATTCTTCTATAAAAATACTTTGATTTTACTGTATTATAAGGGTGAATTTATTTTGCTACAAAGGTATAATGTAATATTTTTACATCCAATTTTCTAAATAGATGTTATGGAAAGTAAAATTAGTAGAATCTTAAAAATGGATGCTGATGTTCTTCAAGAAAGAGCTGAAATGCTTAAAGCAATGGCACACCCTACAAGGATAGCAATGATAGAAATGCTATACGAAGACAAGGAGTTAACAGTAACTGAGATTCACAATACACTTGAAATTGAACAAGCAGTAGCTTCTAACCATCTAAGCATTCTTAAAAACAAAAATATTCTTAGCTGCAGAAGAGATGGTAAAAAAATGCTTTACTCAATTAAATTAGTCAACATACACAATGTTGTTCAGTGTATGCTAGACCATTAATAGCGATTTTTTGAAAACCAGGGGTCATACACTTGTTGATATAAGAACTGAGGCAGAGGTAATAAATGATGCTGTTGATGGCGCAATAAACATTCCAATGCACGATGTTCTAAACAGGTATAATGAGTTTAAAACTATGACTGAGCCAATAATAGTTTTTTGTGTTTCGGGAAATAGAAGTGGTTTAGTAGCTGATATACTTAACGAAAAAGGAATAAATAAATTTATAAATGGTAGTACCGTAGAGAATGTAAAAAATCTATAGTGTTATTATTTTTCAAAATATATAAGCTGAATAATTCAAGTTGACTTATTCAGCTTTTTTGTAATCTATTCTGAAATAAAGTATGAAAATAGACAAGAGAAGATGGAAAAGAATTAGAGTAGGAATGTTAGTTGGCTTAATTGGTGGATATTTTTACTACTATTTTTATGGTTGTAATTCTTCTGCCTGTAACATTTCATCTAGTCCAATACTTAGTCCTATTTACGGAATGGCTGTAGGAGCATTAATTTGGGACAGTCTTAATCCGGATGGTGAGGATAGAAAATAACAGCTGAGTTCAAATAACAAATAATTTAACTTTTTTTGGACCCTAAAAGGAGTAAAAAAAGATATTTAGAATTTATATATTTACTAAAATAATTTAAAGCTTACAGTAATGATAAAAAAAATACTAACAGTTGCAATTATATCTAGTTTCACAATGGTGTCGTGCAACAATAACGTGGAAACTAAAAATAATAGCAAAGAAGTTAACACACAAAAAAGTCTTTTAGTTGCAGATTCTACAATTGCAAAAAAAGGTAAATCTATAGCAATGGGAACCTTTAAGATTTTAAACTATAAGCTAAAATCTGCAATAAAATTAGGAGGACCAATTGCAGGAATAGATGTTTGTAGCTCGGAAGCAATGAAACTTACCGATTCTATTTCTAAAGTTTACAATGTAGGCTTAAAGAGAACTAGTATTAAATACCGAAATGAAAAAAATATACCTACTGATTCTGAAAAATCAATTTTAGAAGCATGGCAAACACAAATTGATGGAGGTAACCCTATAAAACCAAGCATTACAAGAAATGAAGGTGTAATTACATTTGTTGCTCCAATAAAACTTAAACAGCAATGTATTGTTTGTCATGGAAGTGACGATTTTGTATCGCCAGATGTAAGATTAAAAATAAAAGAGCACTATCCTACTGATTTAGCTAGAAATTACAAAGAAGGAGATTTAAGAGGTGCTTGGGTTATTACTTTCCCGAAAGATTATTTTAATGAACAGTAAAATGCCTTCATTTCTACCAAAAGTTTTTTAAAGTGGAATAATCTCATCGAAAAGAAAATTATTCTTTTCTAGGAGATTCCTCCACTTCTTTCGTTACACTCTTTTCGGCATAAATGATATTTAATTTTTATTTACTCCTGACTTGCTTGCATAAGTACAGGCACTATTTGTTTTTTACGAGAAACAACACCTTTTAACCAAAGAGTATCATCCTCTAGAGGTTTTCCAAATGCTGAAGTAACTAGATGTGTAGAATCTCCATAAGCTAAAATATGAGAACCTTTGTTAACAATATCAGTAATTACCAGCATAAATAAATTATATTCATTCTCGGCAATCATACTCTTAATTACCTGTTCTAACTCAACTTTCTGATCAGTAACACTTGAGATATCAACCGTATTAACCTGAGCCAAGGCTGTTTTGTGCCCACCCATTGTAAACTCCTTCATATCCATAGTTAGCAAATCTAATGGTGACTTATCGGCCAAGGATGCTCCAGCAATTAATAAATCCATTCCGTATTTGTGCATTTCTACTCCTGCCAATTCCTGTAATATACCTGCAACTTCTACATCTCTTTTAGTTGTTGTTGGCGATTTAAAAATTAGAGTATCAGAGAGAATTGCACTTAGCATTAATCCTGCTATTTGTTTATCGGGGATAATATTTGATTCTTCATATAACCTGTAAACGATTGTAGATGTACATCCAACACTTTCAGCACGAATCATCAATGGTTCTGAAGTTTCAATATCACCAAATTTATGGTGATCTATAATTTCTAAAATACGTGCAGTTTCTATACCATCTACAGATTGTTTCTTTTCGTTATGATCTATAAGAATTACATTAACTCTAGCAAAATCAAACAAGTGTTTATTTCTGATGGTGCTATACACCTCTCCCTTTTTATTTACAATTGGAAAATTAGTTTGATCAGCTTCTTTCATCAACGGCTGAATATCGTAAATATAATCAGTAGTACGAAATTGATAAAAAGGTGAATTTTTTAAAATTGAGTGAATAGATATTGATTGAGATATTAATCTAAATGTTTTAAAAATACTGAAAGTAGTGTGAATTATTGGAGTATCAATATTACTAAGATCAATATCAAATTCATTCTTAGAACACAATATTAATAACGAAATATTGTACTTATCTATACTTTCATCTATTTTATCAAGATCGGAAAGAATTACAATTCCATTACTCGTTTTAGATTTTGTTTCGGACAAAGTTTTTAAACTCCCAAGTACTCTTCCTTCTGGTATTGCACCATTTATTAGCTTACTGTCTAACGAGTTTACAACGTTCTCGAAAGTTGTGTAATGCAAATCAAAGAAACTATCTGTACTTATATCCAAATATGAATTAGATAAATGAGATACGTGAAGCATTGCTTCAAGTTTATTGTCAGAATTTATTACAGGAAGACTAGAGTATTTTTCTTTGGTAAGAATTTCACGAGCAGTTTTCAACGAATCAGAATCTCTAATTACAGCTCTACTACCAGATTTAATAATACCTACAGTTGGCTTTACCGTTTCTAGCAAACTAGGTTCTTCTACTTTGAAATAGTCTAATGCAAATTGAGTCTCTTTACTGATAGCCCCTAACCTATAAGCTTCAGTATTTTTGCCTAAGATATTTTTAAGTTTAGAATATGCTATCGAAGAACAAACCGAATCAGTATCAGGGTTTTTGTGACCGAACACTAATGTCTTTTCTTTCATACTAGATAATTTAGATTTCAACTAATAATTGATAAAACTTAAAAATTTGTATATCAATGTAATTTTATGATATGAGTAAAACGATTGTAAAACTACAAAAAAAGCCTTTACATCTGTATAGATGTAAAGGCTAAATGATATAGTAATATAAATAACAGTTTATACATTAAACTCTTTCCAAGCTAAAGCTGCAGCACCAACTACGGCAGCATCTCCTTCGTTAAGTTGAGATATTTGAAGTTTAACTTTATTCTTGAATATATGTAATAGATTTTCTTCCATATATTTTTCTGTAGGTTCAAGAATTAAATCACCTGCATTTGCTAAACCTCCAAACAAGAAAATTGCTTCTGGACTTCCATTAGCTACAAAATCAGCTAAAGCTTCGCCTAAATACCTCCCTGTTTCTCTGAAAATTTCACGTGCAATGTGATCCCCATTCTGAGCAGCCTCATATATTTTAAATGAAGTAATATCATCGTAAGAAAGTGAAGAAAGAAGAGTTTCTTGATTTCTATCAGCAATTACTTCAAAAGCAGTTCTTCTTATTCCTGTTGCAGAAGCATACGTTTCCAAACAACCTCTACGTCCACATCCACAT
Organism: Ichthyobacteriaceae bacterium; assembly: GCA_016744755.1. GTDB lineage: Bacteria > Bacteroidota > Bacteroidia > Flavobacteriales > JADGDT01 > JADGDT01. The sequence continues at coordinate 7,770 of JADGDT010000026.1, forward strand.
ACACGGCCTCCTTTTTCTACTATTACGTGACCTAGTTCTCCAGCAAATCCATCATGCCCGTATACTAATTCGCCATTTACAACTATACCACTTCCAAGACCAGTTCCAAGTGTTATAATTATGAAATTATTCATCCCCTTGGCTCCTCCAAACATCATTTCGCCAATTGCTGCAGCATTTGCATCATTTGTAAGAACAGCTGGTATACCAAACTTCTCAGTCATTAACTTAGTAACCTCTATTACACCCTTCCATTTTAGATTAGGAGCAAATTCTATAGTTCCTTTGTAGAAATTACCATTTGGTGCTCCAACTCCAATACCTATAATATCAAATTTTTCTTTTGATTCTGCTTTAGCTGTTTCAATTACATTGTAAAGTTCCTCTAAATATTCCTCAAAAGTCTCACCCAAAAGTGTAGACATTGTTGTTTCCAAAAAAACTTTTCCATCTTCATCTACAAATCCAATTTGTGTGTTTGTACCTCCAATGTCAATTCCTATTCCAACTTTCCTCATAATTGTTTATTTTCTTTATCCCGAAACTCAAGATAATCAGTTAAATATTGCTGTTATATTTGTTGTGATTTCAAAAACATAAATGGACTAAGTGTATTTTGTACATTTTGTTTTGCGTTTCCAAAAATAGTAAATGAATTCAGCTCAACAAAATATATATGGAAATATATTTGCATTAGAATAAATGGCTATACAAACTTTGATTTTAAAGGACTTACAATTATAAAATTAAAACATTAAATACCTTACCTATACAAAAATATATTAATCTATCAGATTGTAGTTGTATTTAGGTAATGTATTTTGTACATCTATATTTTTACTTATACCAAATACATCGCCAAATATCCAATAATATTTTTGTCTTTTCTTGATTCTACTCCTTTAGATAAATATTTATATATCAATGGCTATACTCAATTTTTATAAATTGTATAATCAAGAAATACGTCAAGCTTAAATGAGCATTTGAAAATGTAATTGGTATTATAAAAAAATACCATGTTCTTAGGCCTTAAAAGAACAAACTTCTTAATTAAAATTATGTATTTTAGCTCGATTTTATTTTTAGAAAAAAACAACTTACTTACATGAAAAATCTCAATTTCAATATAAACGAAGATCACAATAAATTACTTCTAGCAGAGCTTAAAAAACGTCAATCTAAAATTAAACTTGGAGGGGGTAAGTCGAAAATTGAAAAAGAGCATTCCAAAGGTAAGCTTACAGCTAGGGAACGTATTGAATACCTACTTGATAAAAAATCTGAAAGAATAGAAATAGCAGATTTGGCTGGTAACGACATGTACTCGGAGTATGGAGGTTGCCCTTCGGGAGGTGTTGTTGTTGTAGTTGGATATGTTTCTGGAAAGCAATGCATAGTTGTTGCAAACGATGCCACAGTTAAGGCTGGAGCTTGGTTTCCTATAACGGCAAAAAAGAATTTGAGGGCGCAAGAAATTGCAATGGAGAATAAACTGCCAATAATTTATCTTGTTGATAGTGCTGGCGTTTTCTTGCCTATGCAGGATGAAATTTTCCCTGACAAAGAACACTTCGGTAGAATTTTTAGAAATAATGCGAAGATGAGTGCCGAAGGAATTACTCAAATTTCGGCGGTAATGGGAAGTTGTGTTGCAGGTGGTGCTTACTTACCTATTATGAGCGATGAAGCTATAATTGTAAATAAAACTGGAACAATTTTCTTAGCAGGATCGTACTTAGTTAAAGCAGCAATTGGCGAAGAAATTGATAACGAAACATTGGGAGGTGCTACAACACATAACGAGATTTCGGGGGTTGCAGACTACAAGGCCGAAGATGATAAAGATGCACTTGAAACTATAAAAAATATTGTTGGTAAAATTGGAGATTTTGATAAAGCAGGATTTAATAGGGTAAAATCAATAAAACCTGTAAAAAACGAAGAAGATATTTTTGGAATAATCCCAAAAGAAAGAAATCAAACTTACGATACTCACGAAATAATTGAACGTTTGGTAGACAACTCTGAGTTTGACGAATACAAGGCTGATTACGGAAAAACACTAATTTGTGCCTATGCAAGAATTGATGGTTGGGCAGTAGGTATTGTTGCTAATCAGCGTAAAATGGTAAAAAATGCTAAAGGTGAAATGCAATTTGGAGGAGTAATTTATTCCGATTCGGCAGATAAGGCAACTAGGTTTATTGCAAATTGTAATCAGAAAAAGATACCTCTAGTATTTTTGCAAGATGTTACAGGGTTTATGGTTGGTTCAAAATCAGAACATTCCGGAATAATAAAAGATGGAGCTAAAATGGTTAACGTAGTTGCTAATTCAGTAGTTCCGAAATTTACAATAATAATGGGTAATTCATACGGAGCAGGAAACTACGCTATGTGTGGTAAAGCATATGACCCTAGATTTATAGTGGCTTGGCCATCGGCACAACTTGCAGTAATGGGAGGTGTACAAGCTGCCAAAACATTACTTCAAATAGAAAAAGCTTCACTAAAGAATAAAGGAGAAGAAATTACCGAAGAAAGAGAAAAAGAAATGCTCGACCACATTACTGAAAAATACAACAAGCAAATTTCTCCTTATTACTCTGCATCGCGTATTTGGACAGATGCGATTATTTCGCCACTTGACACTCGTAAATGGGTAAGCATGGGAATAGAAGTTGCAAACCATTCTCCTATTACCGAAAAATTTAATGTAGGAATTATACAGGTGTAAATAATAGTATACTACTATTATTTATGTGGATTTTATAATTTAGAGTACCCGTAATATTCGTAGAGAGCTATGTTTATTATTAATGTATGCTTCCACCCATACCTATAACAACGAATGAAATAATTATAATTGTAAGTCCTGTATAAAGTGTATTCGTAGTTTTCATCTTCACACCTTTCCATTCTTTAAAATACATACCCCAAACATTACTAAAAAAAACTCTACTTCTTTCCTATAGCTATAGGGAAGAAGTAAAGCCACTTAAACAACGGTATAATCTATTTTATATGTTATATATTCAGTACTATTTTACACTCATTTCTGAAACGACTTTATTCTCAATAGCTTTCTTTTGATCCTTCTTTATATCTGGTGTTACTTGAAAAAGCAACCAAAATATTAAAGCTATTGATCCTATTACTCCAATTGTCCAAATCGCTTTTTTGCTAGTTGAAATAGATAATTTGTACTTGTCAGAATGGACAATTCCCCAATTAATACTTGTCCAAATTCTTTCGTAGAAATAATACATAATCATTCTAGTAGAATGGTGCCAAGCTGTAACAAGAGTTGCTATGGTTAGTGCGTTTTTATAATTTTCGGGTAGCATTGAAATAATAATATAAGCTCCTCCCCAAGTCCAGAAAATACCAATAAATCGCCATAACAACGATTTTAAAATTGTTCTTCTTCTTGTTTCAAATATTTTATTATCCATAATAATTGCTTAATACTAATGTAGACTTCCACCCATACCTATAACAACGAATGAAATAATTATAATTGTAAGTCCTGTATAAAGTGTATTCGTAGTTTTCATCTTCACACCTTTCCATTCTTTAAAATACATACCCCAAACATTACTAAATAAAATTATTGAAGCCATGTGTAAAGACCATCCTGCAAACTCGTAATCTTCTCCTAAATATGTCGATCCCATTCCATAAAAGAAAAACTGCAAATACCATATTGTCCCTCCTATTGAAGCCCAAATAAAATTCTTAGAAACAGGAGGTTCTCTACTTGTAAAATCTTTATATGTTGAATTATTGATGAGCATGAAAATAACATAAACCATGTTTGTTACAAATCCACCCCAAAGAACCCATACAAGTACAGCATTATTTTTGAACAAATCTACAGCTCCATAATTCAATGCTGTTTCTGCAATTGGTCTCCCTGCTGTTAATCCAAATGCAAAACTAGCACTTAGTATTCCAGATATTACAGCTATAATAATCCCTTTCGAAAGGTCAAATTCCTTAATTGATTCTTGTTGTTGTTTTTTATCTAGATCCTGTTCTTTCAAAAAACCTGCTCTACCTGTAATTCCAATACCTACCAAGCTTAAAATCACACCAAATAATATAATCTGACCTCCAGTAGTTTGAATTAAAGCAATGAACTCTCCATTGAAGATTGGAGGAATAAAAGTTCCTATTGCAGTACTAAAACCTAGAGCAATAGTCATCCCTAACGAAAGACCAAGGTAACGCATTGTCAACCCGAAAGTAAGCCCTCCAATTCCCCACATGGCTCCCCAAAAGAAAGTCCATAAATGAGTTGAAGAAACATTTTCGAATAATACTATAAAAAGATCAGGCACTGTAATGTAAGCGAATATAACAGGAGTAACTATCCACGCAGAAAACCCTAATATCATCCATGCACTTTCCCACGACCATTTTTTAATAAGGTTCATAGGTATGTAAAAACTACCTGCAGCAAATCCGCCTATAGAGTGTAAAAGTATTCCAAGTAGTCCTCCCATTTTTTTCAGTTATTAGTAGATACAGTTAGCAGTGATGCAGTTAGCAGTGATGCAGTTAGCAGTGATGCAGTTAGCAGTGATGCAGTTAGCAGTGATGCAGTTAGCAGTGATGCAGTTAGCAGTGAACAGTAATACAGTGAGTAGTAATACTGTAATACAGCTAATGTTCCTGATTTTAAGTCACAAGCTGTCTCACTGCATTACTATCTCACTACATTTGTCTCACTACATTTGTCTCACTACATTTGTCTCACTCTCTCACTATTTTTTACAATTCATTTACTGCTTCAAAGAAAGCAAGTACATTTTCTACAGAGGTGTCGTCTTGCACGTTGTGAGCTGGAGCAAGTATGTACCCACCACCTTTACCAAGTATTTCTACTCTGCGTTTTACCTCATCTTTAATTTGCTGTGGAGTACCGTTTGGCATTAATTCTTGAACACAAATTCCGCCAAAGAACATTAAATCTTTTCCCCACTCATTTTTAAGATGTTCTGGAGTCATATATTTTGCTAAAGGCTGTAAAGGGTTAAGAATATCTAATCCTATTTCAATTAAATCAGGAATAATATCTACTACAGAACCGCAAGTATGCCAAGCAATTTTAATATTTGGATTTACTTTACGGAATTCCTCAAACATATATTTCATACGAGGCTTAAAAATTTGTCGCCACTGTACAGGATCCATCAACATACTATTCTGTCCACCAAAATCATCGCCTGCCCAAATCATATCTGCTCCTCTACGAATTTGCTCTTTACCTATTTCTAGATGAAGATTCATAACAGTATCAAGTAGTTTATTCAAATATGGTGGCTCAAGCATCATATCCATAAAGAATTTTTCGAGACCTGTTAGATACCAAGATGTTTCGAAAATTGCAGTTTCTAAATCAGCAATTATTCCGTAGTCTTTCTTGAAAGTAGAAACTTTGTAGTCAACATCGTCATAACGTCCTTCTGCAAATGGATCTGGGAATTTATAGTTTTCTATGTCTGCTTCTGTTTCTGCATGCTTTAAAGGGTAGTCAAGATACTCAGTATAAAGACCTATTTCCTTAAAAATCATCCCATACTCATTGGTTATCGATCCGTCAGGGTGATAAATAGTAGGGTTATTTTTTGGAGCAATTGATGCAGTTCCAACAGCATCGTTTCCTAAGTGATTCAATAAATTTGTATGCGATATACGTGTCGATAGCATTGAATCTAAAGGTTTCTCGTAAGGTAATCCTAAATGATCCGACATTTTCTTTGCCACTTGTGGAGTAAAGTTTGCAAATACTGGTGGTCTGTCTGGCTCACCTCCGTTTATTGTTGTGATAAATCTTTCTCTTGATGTCATATCGTTATGTTTTAGTTTGCGTTTTAGTTTATGCTTTCGCTGTTTATTAATGCCTATGGCATTTGTTTATACAATGCTTTCGCATTAGTTTGTTTAGTTTTTTCTATCTCGCAGATTTTGTTGATTTCCGCAGATTCATGTTTTTTTTGTCCACAGATTACACAGATTACACTGATTTATTTATCTTATCCTTCTACTTTTCAGCTTTAAACCTTCAGCTTCCAGCTTCCAGCTTTGAGCTTTGAGCTTTGAACTTCGAGCTTCTTAAAAGAACATATTCATAGCAAATTCCATAGTAAACTCATCGTCTGTTGATAGCTCTATGTATTCCATTTTCTTAATTAATTCTTCTTGCTCCATCATAAAACCTTCCGATTTAAGTGCCAAAACAGCTCCTGTTCCAGCGGTGTTACCAATCTGAACATATTTTTCTAATGCCACATCTGGCAGTAAACCTATACGTATTGCACTTTCAATATTTATATAATTACCAAATCCTCCAGCTAAGTAGATATTATCTAGATCGCTTACGTCAACTTCGGCAATTGCCATCATTCTATTTATACCAGATGCTATAGCAGATTTAGCAAGTTGAATTTCTCTAATGTCTTGCTGAGTTAAAGAAACATTTGTCTTTTCTGATGTATTAGGGTTTGTAATTATAAAATCTTCACTTATATTACCTTCCATCCCTAGCAATTCAATATCTATCATATTAGCAACAATATCTATCAATCCCGAACCACAAATACCTGTTGGCTCAACATTACCAATAACCTCGTAACCATTGCTAGAAAATTTAGCTATTGCTCCATTAGTTGCCGACATTCCTTGCGAAATATTTGCTCCTTCAAAAGCAGGCCCCGCTGCCGTAGCACAGGCTATAATTTTATTGGGAGTAACCAAAGCCATCTCTCCATTTGTACCAATATCTATAAATAAATATTTCTTGCCGATTTTATCCGTATCAAGCGATGCCATACCTGCAACAATATCGGCGCCAACATATCCGCTTTTAGAAGGCGATAAAACTACCTCTCCTTCCTCGTGAATTTTAACCCCAATCTCTTTTGCTTTTATTTTCTTAACTTCTGTAAAAACGGGGGTAAAAGGTGCGTGAGCAATTGGCAAAGCATCAACTCCCATAAAATTGTGAAGCATAGTTGTATTACCTACAATAGATACTTTCACAAAATCATCGAAAGCTATTCCACTCTCTTCACAATATTCGTTGATAGTTTTATTTATAGATTTTACAAGAATCGATTGTAGATTCTTTACTCCTTCTTTATTCTCTGCTCCGTAGTTTATTCTAGAAATTACATCAGCTCCAAATTTAGATTGAGGATTGATGGTTGTTTTCACATCTACCACTGTCCCAAACAACAAATTAACTATATAAAATGCCATTGTTGTAGTTCCAATATCTACAGCTAATCCATATGGCAATGGTGCTAAATCGGCAGACTTGCCAGGATTGGTCCATACCGTTTTTGTAAGCTCATATTGAGATGAAAGAATTCTCATTTCGAGTTCTTCTGGCAAAACAACATCAATATCTTTATGCACTTCGTACAGGCAAGATGTTACATGTCCATCATTCTTAACCTCAACCTTACATTTGCCACAAGTACCATGTCCACCACAAGGTGCCGATATCTCAACATCGTTATCCTGAATTAACTGCAATAAGTTTTGTCCTTCTTCAACAGTGTGTTCAGTTACTTCTCCTTGTTTATATAATTTTACTTTATAGCTCATGTTTATTTGTTGATTCCTTTATTTTTTTGGTTCTACTGCTAATTTAGTGGAACAATCGTCACCTTGAGCGGAGCCAAAGCGAAGTCGAAAGGTCTATTACACAAATAGCACATTGTGTAATCACTGTTGCTATAGATCTTTCGACTACATTTCCTTTTGTTACACAAAGGAAATTCTGCTCAAGATGACGACTATTCTAAATTACAACTTCCACACAAATAAGGGTAAAACCATATTTATAAAAAATTAATGATTTATAAATTTTTCCCGTTAAATGGTTTTGTTCTATACATACAGTTTGCACTTGTACACAAATTACACTCACTATGTTTAAACTTAACCTTCTTGCCAATGCCTACTATTCCGCTTATAGATTTTACAGGATGCATCATCCCCGAATCGTTAAGAGAAATTCCTAGATAATTATTAGGAAGAATACTGAAAAGTTTTTTCTGCTCATCAACATCCCACCCACAGTTACCTGGACTCTGAGTATTAGTTGTTTTTAAAAATTCTAACTTTGATAGGTCGTACAAATAATCAGAAAGAACTCCTGTTGTTTTTTCTACAATTACAGTTCCAATAATATCCGACAAGTATGCTTCGGTAATATCCTCTTGAGGATTATAACTATTCAAATAACTATCTAATTCTTCAGAAACAGTACATGCAAAAACACCTACTCGCTCTGAATTTGTAATTGCTTCAAAAATTTCATCTCCTATATTAAATGTAACTCCTTCAATTGTTAGTGTATCTGAAGCCACCACAGAACTAAAAATATGATAACCAAACTTAACTTTTAAATCTTTTATTTTTTCTAGCTCAACTTTTGTTGCATCAATAAAAAAACCAGGAACTTCCACTCCATTAGGCGACACATACCTAGCTATGTCATCTACCGAAATAGATAGTTCTTCTACTGTTTTTATGTATTGATTTGCTTCTTGCATTGTTACTGATTACTCATTACTGATTACTCATTACTGATTACTCATTACTGATTACTCATTACTGATTACTCATTACTGATTACTCATCACTGATTACTCATCACTGATTACTCATCACTGATTACTCATCACTGATTACTCATCACTGATTACTCATCACTGATTACTCATTACTGATTACTCATTACTGATTACTCATTACTGATTACTCATTACTGATTACTCATTACTGATTACTCATCACTAATTACTCATTACTGATTACTCATTACTGATTACTCATTACTGATTACTCATTACTGATTACTCATCACGGCTATATTCTAAGGATAACCACAATTTTATATTTTTTGTTTTGCCCTAGCCCTAAAGGGAATCAAAAAAAATAAAATTAGATTTAGCTTTTTCAATGATTTCTCCCCAGCCTCGTCGTCTAGGCGGGATTTAGGGATGGGACATAAAATCATTGAAAAAGAGGTATTTATTAGAACTCAGCCCTCATCACTAATTACTCATCACTGATCACTATTCACTATTTTTCACCCTTTAAACATTTTCTGAAGTTGGCGAGGTGAATAAGTATTATTGAAAATGATCAACTCTGTTCTACCTTCGTATTTCTCCATATCTAGTATTTCGTAATCGTTGTAAACAGATTGAACAGCAACTGTACTACCATCCTCTAGATTTACAAAACCTTTAATTCTATCGCTTGTAGAAAGAATACTTTCTATAAAAGAAACCAAATTTTCTTTAGATATTTTATCATGCATACGCAAAAGAGAAAGTCCCATATCTGGTTTACTTCCCGATTTTACGTTGGGCAACATCATCATATTATCAGCTTGCTTATCTTCAAAAACATCGGTAAAATCAATTTCACAGTGCGATGTTGTAACAACCTCAGCAAATGGATTCCACTTTTTAAGATGATTGATTACACTCTCTTGAACATCTTCTTTCAAGTCAATTTTATTAACAATAAGTTTATCGGCAACCATAACTTGGTGCTTAAAACGTGCCATCATCTGAAAAGTTCTTTCAAAATTTAAAGCATCTACAACAGTATAAATACTTTTAAGAGAAACCTTATCTTTTATTTTTGGAGATTGCAAAATTTCTGCAATACTAATAGGATCTGCTAAACCAGATGATTCTAAAAAAATTGCTTCTGGCTCATAGTCTGTTGCAAGTTTTTCTAAAACACCCATAAAATTATCTAGCTGACAAACACAAAACACCGATCCGTTATTAATTTCTATCAACTTAAATGGTTGCTCTGTACTTTGCAATTCTTTACCATCAACTCCCGATGGAGCAAATTCATTCTGAATTACGGCGATACGTTTTGTACTTCCGTATTCGTGCAATATTTTTTTTAGTAAAGTAGTTTTACCACTACCTAACCAACCTGTAATTATATGAAATGGTATCATCTTTTTTCAGTTATGAGTTATGAGTTATGAGTTATGAGTTATGAGTTAATAAACTAAATTCACAACTCCTCCCTTTTAAACTAATATATTAATGTGTTTTTAAGATAATTTATGAACTAAGAAGCTTCAATAACTTTTAACTCAAAACTTATAACTCTAAACTATTTTATTTTCTTCTCTAACTGAATATCAATTTTTGCTTTAATTTCGTCAAGTGGTGGAATATGTGAAATAAATTCAATATTACCATCTATAACTAAAGTTGGAAGATTCTTAACTCCTAAAGTGGCCATCATCTGCACTCCTTCTGGCGTCATAATATTGTACTCTCTACAAATTACTTTCTTACCATAAGGCTCAGAAGCAACCTCAGCTGCTTGAAACATGTATTGACAAGCCGCACATGACTTTGAATTTAGAGTAACAACATCAACAATTACAACTTCTTCGCTCCAGTGATCGGTTAAATCTAGTAACTCAACCTCTTTAGCTGTTGCTTCCGATGCACGCAACTCACCTTGTCGTAATTCGTCGTGAACCAATTCAGAAATAGCTTTCATGTTATTTACAGGTGTATCCATAGGAATATCGCAACCAGGAGCAAGAATAAATCCTTTGTTACCACCAATATCCATACACGCTAGAGCATCGCGCTCACAATCTTCTTCTGTACCCATAAGTAGCGAAACAGTAAGCTGAATATTACCTCCAAAACTCACTCCTTTTGCTAAACTCACATCACGTACAAAGTCTAAAGGAATATTCTCATCAATAGAAATATTATCAGGACCACAGTCACACATTCCTTCAATATTTTGTTTTGCATTACCACAAACAAAGAAAGAACTCAATGCGCCATCTTTTCTAACATTATCAAAAACATCGGCACAATAAGGCTGTACAAACTCGTTGAAAGACATAGGGTCAATCTGACTAGTCATAGGATCAACAATTGCAACAACATCTACACCAGCTTTAACATACTCAGCAGCCATAAAATTAGCAACCTTAGTTGTAAATTTCATCAATGTGTGAATCTTATCAGGCTCCATCATCATATCCATAAAAATATCTGTACCCATAAGGTGCAAAGCCAAAGTAAACGGACCAGTAATTAAACCATAAAGAGCAACATCAGGATTTTGCTTGCGTAATTCCACAGCAGTTTCCATTGCCATTCTAATTCTTCCATCGTCAAGTGTAGGTACTTTTATATCTTCTAGAGCAACACCTTCAGTCATAGGATGAGAAATTACAGCAGGCGGATTATCATCGGCCCATTGTAATTTACACCCCATTGCTTCAGCCTCAATCTGTAAATCAAAAATTACAGGAATACCATCAGCTTTATAAACCCCAACAGATTTATTAACGCCATCAACAATATGCTCTTTCGATTTTAAATACTCAGTGGCAGTAATTCCCAACATACTACCAGCATGACAACCAACAAAAGGCAACCACGGCATACGTGGTACATCCTCAATTTTAATTGCTTTTTTAATTAATTCTCTTCCAGTCATTTCAATTAAATTATTTGTATTTATTCTATGGCATGTCCCCTAGCAGAAAAAGCTAGTGGTCGGGCTTTCGGCTATATCTTTTTTCTCTTCCACTTCGCTCAAGCTCAGTTACACAAAAAAAAGGATGCCGCCTCTATCCCTCACGCAACACTATACTTCATGAAACTATTAATGGTCATTTCAATGTGTATTTGGTATAATTCCTATCTTAACAATTTAATTACGATGCTGCCATTAATTTATTAGATATTTCAATTACACCTTGTGGATCTGGGCTAAAATAATCTGCATTAACTTTATCGCAAAATTCTTGGGAAACGGGTGCACCTCCAACAAATACCTTCTGTTCTGGATTATTATCTTTTAATTGCTTAACAATATCTTCCATGTTACGCATAGTTGTAGTCAATAAAGCTGATAAACCAACTAAACTTCCAGGGTTCTCATTAACAGCTGCAACAAATGCATCTCCTTCAACATCAGTCCCTAAATCAATAACTTCGTAACCGTTACCTTCAAGCATCATGCCTACAAGGTTTTTACCAATATCGTGTAAATCACCCTTAACTGTACCTATAATAAATTTACCTTTACGCTCTACAGCACCAGAAATAAAATAAGGACGAAGGTGAGACATTCCAACACTCATAGCCTTTGCAGACATTAATACCTGAGGAACAAAAACTTCGTTAGCTCTAAACTTAACCCCAATTTTGTTCATTCCTATAATTAATCCCTTATCTAAAACCTCTCCTGCATCAATTCCAGAATCAAGAGCTTCTTTTACTAATTCATCGGCTCCTACTTCACCTCTCATATTTGGTGGGTATGGTGATTTTAAGTTTATTTTTCCAAATTCTACGCAGTGTGCGATTTTATCAAATATTTCCATTTTATATTGTTTTATTTAAACAGCTAACAATCTTATTCTATTATGATACCAAAATTTAAACAGCTAACGATCTTATTCTATTATAATACCAAACGCCATTTCATGTTATTTTTGGTATAAAACTCCCTCTATAATTATAGAGGTAATTTATAACACTATAAAATAATTCTATTTATCTTACTTAAACAACACACAAAATGAGCAAATACACCTACAAAATGAGCAATCGATTGTACTGGGCTTTGTGTTGATAAAATATTTGCTTTTTTACCCCTTTGGTTACAGGACTTTCCCAAGTATAAATGAATTTGGAATAATCTCATAAGTTAAATTTCCTGCTTGTAATAGCAAGCAGTTGAAATAGAATTTATTAGTTTTGTACAATGAAAAAAGTACTCCTATTTCTTATTCTCACCAGTTCATTATTTAGTTTTCAATTGTCTGCACAAATTAGTATTGCAGACAGTCTTAACAACTTGTTATCTCAACATACTAGAAATGATACACTTAGGGTTAACTTACTTAACAAATTAGCAGAGGCTTTTTTAGATACTGATAAAGACAAAGCTTTTAGTTATGCTACAGAAGCTGATAGTCTTTCTACCAAGTTAAATTTTAGTAAAGGAAAAGCAACTAGTTTATTTATTATTGGCAAATACTACAGAGCAAATGCAAATCTTAGCTCTTCCATCAAAAACTTTAAAAAATCGATTATAGCAGCTAAAGATGCAAATGCAAAACGTATAGAAGCAAACTCAAACTCTAGTATAGGAACTTGCTTCTTTTTTCAGGGAGAATATAATGAAGCAATAGAATATTATAAAAAAGCATCCTTATTATATAAAAATGATAACCTCTCTACAGAGTATGCTTCCACATTAAAAAATATAGGGAATGTTTACCTAATGATAGGAAATTGGGAATATTCAAATAATTTTTATCAAAAAGCCTTAGTTATATGTATTAAAATTAATGACCAAGCAGAAACTGCAAAGGTTTATAATAACTTAGGGTTATTAAATTTTTATCAAGATAAATATTATGATGCCTTAGATTTTTACATGAAAGCCTTAAGTATTTATGAAACAACGGATGATAGGGAAGCTACAGCTGGAGTTCTAAATGGTATTGGAACTGTCTATCACCGAATGGATAATTATTCTGAAGCATTAGATTATTACAATAAGGCTTTAAAGATTAGTACAGAACTTGATGACAAAATGGTAATGGGGTTGTGTTTGGCTAATATAGGAATGATTTATGGTGAGAAAAAAGAGTATGAACGTGCTAATAATTTCTTAAAAAGAAATTACAAAATAATGCAAGAATTGGGTATTAAAGAAAAAATGGGTACCTCTCTTAACAACCAAGCTAATTATTTAAGACCTGGAGAAGATTTGCTTTCCTTACAACTACATTTTGAAGCGTTAAGTATTTTTGAAGAAATAGAAAGTGAAAATGGTAAATGCTATGCATTTTTAGGTTTAGCCCAAGATTATTTTAATTTACATAATATTTATAAATCTGAGTTTTATGCCTCAAAAGGTTTAGAACTATCCATTAAGTTTAGTAGGTTATCAGAACAAGGTGACGCTCACTACCTTTTATCTAAAATATATGAAATAAATAAAAACTTTGAAAAGGCATTTAAACACCATAAAGAATTTAAAGAAATTCAAGACAGCCTTTTTAACGAGAGTAATATTAAAAAAATAACAAACTTAGAAAATCAATATAAGTTTGAGAAAGAAAAACAAGCCATTGCTTTTGAACAAATGCAAAAGGATGTAGTGACGGCAGAGAATGATAAAAGGCAGAAAGTTATTCAATACGTACTAATTGGAAGTGGAGTACTATTTATTATGATTGCATTAATAATATTTATTTTTTTAGTACAAAAACGTAGAGCCAACAAAATTCTAACCCAACAGAAAGAAGAGATTAATTCACAAAATAAAGAGAAGGAACTTTTACTAAAAGAAATTCATCATCGTGTAAAAAATAACTTGCAAATCATATCTAGTTTATTAAACTTACAACTAGAAGAAAATGAAGACAATAGCTCCGTATCATTAGCAATAAGAGACGGACAAAGTAGGGTTAAAGCCATGGCTTTGATTCATGAAAAACTGTACCAAAACGATACCTTATCAACTATCAATTTTAAAGGATATTCAGAGCAACTACTCAAACACATAGCCGATGCATATGCTTACCAAAAAATTGTGCATCAAATAAATATTGATAAGTTATTGGAGTTAGATATTGATACAGCTATCCCATTAGGGTTAATTTTAAACGAATTAATAACCAATGCTTATAAATATGCGTTTAAAAATGAAGAAGGCACTATATCTATAACAGTAACTAAGCAAGAACATAATTATATATTAGTAGTAAAAGACACAGGAGAAGGTATTGACGAAGGTATTGATATATCTTCAACCACAAGCATAGGACTGAAAATTGTGAGGCGACTAAGCACTCAATTATATGGGAATATGACTTATAAATATGCCAAAGGAGCTATATTTACAATCAATTTTAAAGATGCAATAGGTAGAAACATTGAAGCTGAACTATAAAATGGAAAAAATAAAAATATTAGTTGTAGAAGATGAGTTGTTAATTGCAGATGATATTTGTTCTACATTAACAAAACTAGGGTATGACGTTTTTGAACCTGCTTTAAACTATTCTCAGGCAGTAAAATCACTAAAAGAAAATACGCCAACCATAGCTATTCTTGATGTTAATATCCCTGGAAAAAAAGACGGTATAGATCTAGCTCATTACATCAACCAAGAATATAATATTCCCTTTATATTTCTGACTTCGCAGGCAGATAAAACAACTGTAGATAGAGCTAAAGACACAAATCCTCCAGCTTATTTAATGAAACCTTTCAATAGGGAAGATTTATATACCTCTATAGAAATTGCATTGGCAAACCATCAAAAAAGAGACACCACAGAAGAGAAACAAAGTCTAATAGTTAAAGATGCCCTTTTTATAAGAAATAAAGACCTTCTTAATAAGGTAAAATTTAAAGATATTCTATTTCTGAAAAGTGAACATGTATATACCGAGATATACGTTAAAGGAAAAAATAAGCACTTATTGAGAGGCAGTATTGGTAGTGTAACAGATCAATTACCTACTAACTTTATGAGAATACACAGGAGCTATTCTATTAATTTAGATGAATTAGAAGCCATTAATGCACATTATGTGATTGTAGGAGATGAGGGAGTTGAAATTCCTTTGGCAAGTAATTACCGTGCTGAATTTATGAGAATTATTCAAACAAAGTAGTTCTATATTCAGTAACCTATTCCACTGTTGTGTATAAATATTTACTTTATCATAAACAGATTACAACATAAGATTAATCAAACATAAATTAGAGATTGCCCTAAAAGGTAGTCTCTTTTTTGGTTCTATTGTTATTTTAGTGGTTCTACACTCATTTGTATAGGTTTTATATAGACCTATGACAACTTTTTTTCTTTGCGTTTCCTTTGCGAAAAGCTTTGCGAACTTTGCGTGAAATAGGGTGTGCTTTTCACGCAAAGTACGCAAAGAGAAAAAAGCGCAAAGTTCGCAAAGCTTCACTTGTCATTATCTCATCTACCGTCATTCTGAACGAAGCTTTTGCAGAGTTGAAGAATCTATTACAACAAGTAATCCTGTTTGCTCTAGATACTTATACCAACATCAAAACACAAAGTCATCATAGGTAGTAATATTACCTTAATAGGCTATTCATAACAATCTTATATTTAACCACGAAGGACACTAAGTTAGACACTAAGTTCACTAAGAAAATTCTTTGTGCTCCTTTGTGTACTCCTTTGAGTTTCTTTGTGGTTAAGTAATTATCTGCTACCTATTTTTTCGCTTAGAACAAAAAACACCCCCTCCAGAACATTATAGGCACCATTGAGAACATTTTATTTTTAATTCCACGAATATCAAATAGTTTCGTTTTTTATTTTTAATAGAATATTACCAATTTGGTATTGAAATGGCTTATTTAGATTTAGGCTTTAAGGGAGTCAGAAATTACAACAATGGGGCACTTAAATTCAATAATATATTTTGTAAGTGTAAAAACAAACAAAACTCAATGGGTATTTTAAAATAGCGAAAAAAATAGAGACTTAAAAGAGTGTATTTATATACTTCAAAAAAAAGGTTTCTGGTATGAATACAAGATTAACTAATATTTAATAAGATGAGAAAAAAAAACAATTTAATGTACTTGTTACTTTTGTTTGTAACAACATTTAGTACTGCACAAAGCTTAATAGAGATTCCTTCTCCTGATGGATTCACAGACAAAGGATACTCTGGTACTCCAATAGTGTTTGGAGATGACTTATACATGAGATATCAAGGGAATGATGGGAATTTTGATTTAATGAAGTATGACGGTTATAACTTTACAGAGATTCCTTCTCCTACTGGTTTTGAAGGTAACTATAGAGGTTATTGGGGAGAGCCAATTATTTTAGGAGATAATTTGTACCTACAATATAAGAGAGATGATTCTAATTCTGTTTTGTTTAAGTATGATGGAAGTACGCTAACAGAAATACCTTCTCCAGCAGGTTTCACAAAAGGTGAGGATAATTATGGTTATAAAGGAAATCCAATTGTTTTCGATGGTAATTTGTATCTACAATATATAGGAGATGATTATAATTTTGTTTTGTTTAAGTATGATGGAAGTACGCTAACAGAAATCCCTTCTACAACAAAGTTCACAGGAGCTTATAAAGGATATAAAGGGTTTCCAATTGTTTTTGATGGCAATTTGTACATGCGATATCATGGCGATGATAATAATTATTATTTGATGAAGTATGACGGGAACACCCTTTCAGAAATTCCAAATCCAGAAGTGTTTACAACCTCTGATAGAGGTCTTTGGGTATATCCAATAGTTTACGGAGACAATCTGTATTTACAATATAAAAAAAATAATGGAAATCATGAATTGTTTAAGTACAGCGGTAGTACCTTAACAGCAATTCCTGCTCCTGGAGGATTTACAGATCCATCTACAGGATGTACAGGGACATCAACAGTTTTTGGAGATGATTTGTATCTACAATATAAGAAAAATGATGACAAATATTATTTATTCAAATATAATGGTAATACTTTAACAAAGATTACTCCTCCCACAGGATTTTCACTTAACACTACTTTAGAGTCTCCAACTGTTTATGAAGAGGTATTATTCTTGTCATATATTAGTACCGATTATTCTTATACTATGTTTGAGTATAATGGTAGTAGCTTTAAAGAAATACCTTATCCTAGTGGTTTTACTAAGCCTTCATTCCTAGGTGCTAAATTTAACCCATTACCTTTTGGAGGAGATTTGTATTTACAATTTCAAGGTAAAAGTGCTAATTATTTTGATTTATTTAAATATGATGGTAGTGTTTTAGAAGAAATTTCTTCGCCTACAGATTTTACAAATCCAAGTAGAGGTTATCATGGAGAACCTTTAGTTTTCGGAGGAGAATTGTACCTGAAATATGGAAAAAACAATGGAACTTTTAGCTTGTTTAAATATGGATACGATTGTCCAGAAGGTTTTACCTGTGGTGTTGTATCAGAAGTTATTTGCGATGCCGATAGCTACACAACTCCAGAAGGTACTATTTATACAGAAACAGGAAGTTATGAAGAAGTTGTAGGGTCGGTTAAAACCTTTTACAACATTACCTTTACTAGAACTGTTGGTACTCAAGACTTAATTGCTGATGAAACACTATCTGAAGAAACAGATTATACAGCTGTATCCAATACAGTTTCGTATTTAGATTTTCACAAAGTTGACAAACGTTATGCCAATTTAACTGTTTTACAAGATGATTTAGATAGTAAAAATCGCTCTGTATTTATGTGGGTGAAAAAACATACCGATGTATCGGGTGTAACTCAAGGATTGTTTAGCATTAACAACAGTACAGGCACTTCCGAAATTTCATTGTTGTCAATTAGAACAAATGAAAAAGTATCTATTTGGGATGGCGGAAGTCATCACGAAGGATCTGTAATAGATAATAATTGGCATTATATAGGATATACCTACAATCATACCACTTCTGAAACCAAAATTTATGTAGATGGTGTATTAGATGTAACATTTACCAACAGTCAAAAGGCTACCAGTGTAAGTACGTATTATCTAGGACGAAATAGATCTTCATCAACCCAATATTTCGATGGTTTTTTAACCGAAGTTTCTGTTTGGGATGAAGTTTTAAATCAATCGGAAATAGCAACGGCTATGGGAAGTAAAATTATGCCAACGCATCCTAAATATACCAGCTTGGTAGGGTATTATAGTTTCCCTGAATGTGGAGATGGTGCTACCGTATTAAAAGATTGGAGCGGTAAAGGAAATGATGGCGTAATGGTTAATTTAGAATTACCAACGGCTTTAGAAGAAATTCCAGATTTTGATAGTTCAGATTGGTTTAACTACCAATGGTTTAAGGACGATGCTGAATTAGGAACAACCAAAACAATATCAGTTACCGATGTAGGAGATTATAAACTAAATTTAAGTAGAAGTTATTTTGGAGTAACGGAAGAGTTTGTAATTGACAGAAATGCTCTAAGTGTAGAAGGGTCTGGATTAACACAAACACCAACATTAAAATTATACCCTAACCCAACAAATGATATATTAAAACTAGAATTAGGAAATCAAGTTTTAGATTATATCAGTGTTAAAAACTCACAAGGGCAAGAATTATTTCGATCTAATAAGACCGAAATTTCTATGGGACACTTAATATCAGGAGTATATTTTGTAAGTATAAAAACAAACAAAACTCAATCGGTATTTAAAATAGTGAAAAAATAGATACTTAAAGAGTGTATTATATTCTTCAAGAATGTTATAAAGTAAGCCTATTTTTGTTTGAATATTACCTTAAAAATGACTCAAAATTAAATACAAAGTCATCATAGGTAGTAATATTACCTTAATAGGCTATTCATAACAACCTCATATTTAACCACGAAGGACACTAAGTTAGGCACTAAGTTCACTAAGAAAATTCTTTGTGCTCCTTCGTGCACTCCTTTGAGTTTCTTTGTGGTTAAGTAATTATCTGCTACCTATTTTTTCGCTTAGAACAAAAAACACCCCCTCCAGAACATTATAGGCACCATTGAGAACATTTTATTTTTAATTCCACGAATATCAAATAGTTTCGTTTTTTATTTTTAATACGGAACCAAATCACATGATGATTTTATAACACTAAAACAAAACAAGAACACGAATACTAATAAATAAGTTGAAGAAGATTAACCTTATTAAGGTTAATAATAAATTAATTTAAAACAGAGAATTATGTTAAGATTTTTACAATTTGGGTTTGTTTTTTTTACAGCATTGGCTGTGAATGGACAAAATACATTTGATTCTTTTAAAGACCGAAGTGTCGTTACAGGAACAAACTTTAATTACACAGCTAAAACAACAGCAACAGCTGTTATAGAATTTTCTAAAGCGAATAAAGATTATATAAATGTCAATACTTTATCTGATGATTTAGAAGATACAGATCGCTCTGTATTTATGTGGATAAAAGCACCTACAAATGTTAGTTCTACTACACAGTATATGTTTAGCATAAATGCTGCTACTGGATCAACCACACGTTGCTTACTCGGATTAGATACAAGCGAGCGGTTGATTGTTTATGATGGAGGAAATCAAAGAGTTACTACCACAGACTTAGGAGACGATAAATGGCATTATGTAGGTTATACCTATAATAATACAACACATGAAACAAAGGTGTATGTAGATGGTTGGGTAGAAAAGACATATACCAATGCACAACCAACACTTGCAGGAGATAGATATTCTATAGGAATGAATCATTCTGGTACAACATCTACTTCAAGACATTACGATGGTGCTTTGTCAGAAGTTTCTGTATGGAATACTATTTTAGATAAAGCTGATATTGTTGCTGCAATGGCATCTAAAATAACAGCATATCATCCAAAATATGCTAATTTGGTTGGGTATTATAATGGATTTGGAACTATAGGTCAAGATACTACTATTTTAGAAGACAAATCTGGAAACTCCAACACAGGTATTGTAACAAATTTTAATTTAGATTACAGTTTAACAGATGCTATTGTAGGCTATAATGCTTTAGATTGGTACACAAGTTACGAATGGTATAAAAATGGAAGTTTACAAGCTACTGATACAGATTTTTCTGTAACGGCTGCAACAGATAATTTTGAGATTAAACTTTATAGAGACAATATTACAACTTCAGACAGTTGGTCAACAACAATTATAGAAAATAACTTAACCGTAGATAATTTTTTAGACCAAAGCATTTGTTCTAACGATAGAATAACATATAAGGCAGTTATTCATAAAACAGCCCCTCTTACTTTTTCTAAAGTAGATGAACGTTGGGTAAATTTAAATGCTCTTCAAAACGATTTAGCAGCATCAGATCGTTCTATATTTATGTGGATAAAAGCACCTACAGATGTAAGTTCTAGCACCCAGTATATATTCTCTATTAACAGTGCTACTGGAAGCGTAAATAAATGTTTGCTAGGAATAAATACTAGTGAGAAATTAGTGGTTTACGATGGAGCTACTGCAAGAACTACCACCACAGATTTAGGCGATGACATTTGGCATTTTGTGGGTTATACTTATAATAATTCTAGCAATGAAACAAAAATATATGTAGATGGTGTTTTAGAAAAAACATTTACCAATGACCAAGGTGTTTTAGTAGAAGACAGATATTCTCTAGGGCAAAAATTTGATGGTCCAAATACTACAGGAAGACATTATGATGGCTTGATGACCGAGGTTTCTATTTGGAATACTGTTCTAGAAACCAATGAGATTACTGCTATTATGGACGCTAAAATAGAAAACACACATGCACAGTATGCAAACTTAATTGGATATTATAATTTTCCTGATAATAATGACGATGGTACGGTATTAAAAGATTGGTCGGGCAACAACAACGATGGAAATATTACTGGTACTATAATAAGTACTACTGTATTTGATGATATACCTAATTTTAATAGCGCAGGTTGGTTTACTAAGACCTGGTATAAAAACACAAGTGAAATTTCTACAAACCCTTCGGCAGCTATTTGGCCTTTTTTAGGAACAGATAGCTATATGATAGAATCAATTAGACCTTTTTTTAAATTGACAGATATTTGGAATCTAACCTATAGCGAGAGTATAATTGACCAACCACAAGATGTATCTGTACATGTGGGGAGTAACGCTACCTTTTCTGTAAATGCTGCTGGTGGCAGTACCTATCAGTGGTTTCAAAAATACGACGAAGAGGATTATTTTTTTAAACATTATGGATCGTCGGAATTGAGTAGTGAGGAAGTTTGGGATCTAACAGTTTCAGACGGAGATATTTATGCCGCAACAGGTGCAGGAATAGAAGTATCTAGAGACAAAGGTACTACTTGGGAGCTGTGGAATAGTACAAAGGGTATGAATTATGATAAGACCCGAAAGATAGCTGTATATGAGGATAATATTTTTGCTATTCATGGAACCAGCTATAGTTACTCTAGAGACGGAGGAGCTACTTTTTCTTTTAAATCAAAATATCCACAAGAAGGTGGTGGTGGTATTGGGGGTAATAATTATGGAAATGCTATAACAATAGGTAATAATAGCTATATACCATCTATATTTTATTTTGATGCTAATGGAGATTTATACGCCCTGTGTTATGTTCTATCAAAGGAGCTAGGGTCTAGTGCCCCATATGCCGCAGCTGTTTTAAAATCAACCGATTTTGGTGTTAATTTCTCATTATTGTCTCACTTTGATTTAGGAGAAAATGCTAATTATACACATGGTTTGATTGAGGGAGAATTGATTGTTAAGGGATCAACAATAGCAGTAACATCAGGCAGAGATGGTTTTGCTCTTTCTAATGATGGTGGTGCAACATTTCAGGTATTTAATAGCGAAAATTCAAGTGTGTCTTCTAATAGAGTAGTTTCTCTTGCCATTTATGGAGACAAGATATTTTTAGGCACTAAAACTTCAGGAGGTAATTCTCTAGGACACCTTTATGAAACAGATGCTTTGGGAAGCTATTTTACCAATATCCCTTTTGGGGAGACTCATTCATTAACAATAAAAGATGGGAATCTGTATGTATTTAAGAAAAATTTTGGAGCAAAAATTTATAATATTAGCACACAAACGATGTCGCAAAATTATATAGAAACACCTAAATATGTGAGGAGAATGACAAATTATAATGGTGATTTTTATTTATATGCTTATACATTATATGATACTTATGATGGTATGTATATTCAAAAATTATCAGAAGAATTAATAGGGGAAGCTACTAGTGTATTAACTATTTCTAATACCGTTGCAAATGATAACGATAATAAATACTTGGTAGAAGTAAGTAAAGGTGGCTGTACAAATCAATCAGACAAAGTGAGGTTGTTTGTTCAAACAGGAGATATTGTAAAACCTGTAATTGAAAGCATGCTACCAATTGATGATGCTATTGATTTTGTTGTAGGAGATAATATGACATTTGAACTAGATTTTGACGAACCTATTTCTAAAGGCTATGGAACTATTTTAATACGTAGTGTATTTGACAAAACTTATATTGCTACAATAGATGTAGCTGGTAGTGTTGTATCAATAACAGATGATGTTGCTACTATAACACCAACAACAAGTCAAGTATCTGCTTTAAAAGCACGTATAATTAATGGCGAAAATGAGTTTTATATAGAAGTGCCTAAAGAAGCTTTTGTAGATGCTAATGGAAATACTTTTGCAGGGATAAAAGAAGGTGATTGGGATTTTACAGCTACTGTTTCAGCAGCTCCAGTATTAGACACATCCAATCAGCCTGAAAACAACAGTATTGACGCTTCTACTCCTGCTATTATTCAATACGATAGCTCTATACTTAAAGGAACAGGGAACATACAAGTAAGATCTATTGCAGATGATACGATAGTTTTAGAAATAGACATTACAGATTCTAATGTAACTATTGAGGGAAACCAGTTGCATATTTTATTTACAGAAGAACAATTGGCAACATTAAAAGCTAATTTAAATTCGCAAGGCACAAGTAATGAGTATAGCCAACAAGTAGCTATAGGAAAATCTGCAGCATCAGATGTAAACGATTTCTATATTACAATGGATACAGGTGTTGTAAAAAGTGCAGGAGGGACACCTTCGGGAGCAGTTGTTGGTAATGATTTAAGTTTTAATTTGGCTGATCAAACTTTATCTGATAAGATTTCTGTAGAGAAAGCTAGGCTAAACATATATCCAAACCCTGTTACAGATGTTTTATACATTAAAAATAAAAAGGAGAATGTAGAAGTTCAGTTGATAGATTTAAAAGGAAATGTATTGTATTCTGGCAAAGACTCTCAAATAGATATGTCGGTTTATGCACGTGGCACATATTTATTAAAAATAACATCTGAAAAAAATGCAGCTATATTCAAAATAATTAAATAATACATTAAATTGACTCAAAATTAAATATTAGTTGAATGTGAATTAGAGATTGCTCCCAAAGGCAGTCTCTTTTTTGTTCTACTGTTATTTTAGTAGTTCTACACTCATTTGTATAGGTTTTATATAGACCTATGACAACTTTTTTCTTTGCGTTTCCTTTGCGAAAAGCTTTGCGAACTTTGCGTGAAATAGAGTGTGCTTTTCACGCAAAGTTCGCAAAGAGAAAAAATGCAAAGTTCGCAAAGCTTAACTTGTTATTATCTCATCTGCCTCGATTATTGGAGCAAGCCCTCCTAGACGGCGAGGCTGGCAAGGCGGGTTGAAGTTTTTCTAAGCATTCTCCTCACCTATTTTTTCTCTTAGAACAAAAAACACACCCTCCAGAACATTATAAGCACCATTGAGAACATTATTTTTTTAATTCCACTAATATCAAATAGTTTCGTTTTTTATTTTTAACAAATTAACTTAAATATTATGAAGTAATATACTTATTATCATTGCTATGTTACTTTTTGATTACTTTTTTGTTGATTGATAATTAATGAAAATATGATTATTACAATACATTTGCAATATACAAGATTCAAGGTGTTTTTTATTTATTGAATTTATCAAATAAAGACTAAGACATACATGTGTATAAGAGAAATTTGATAGATACAGCACGTATATATCAGATAAAAAATCACAGTTGTACTATTACTAATACTACTGAAATTTAAACTATGAAAAAACAATTACTTTACATCGCATTATTTTTATTACCTCTTTTTGGTATTTCACAACCATCTGAATTTTTACTTTTAGATGGGACTGAATCTATACAAATTCCAAATTCTAATAATATAAATACTTTTCTAGTAACAATACTCCGTTACAAATTAAGCGGCAATTTTACCGTATAGCATTAGTTCTCTAATGTGTTTTTTATTTTTAACCTTGTTTGGATCAATAGCAAACACATCAATAAATCTTTCTAACAGTAAAATATTGTGGTGTAGTGTTTTAACATTAGCCATAGAAAAAGCTCCTCTTGTTTCTTTAGGTATTGAAAACCAATATTCAACCTTAGCCAAGTTGATAGCAGTCAAAGAAGCATTAAAATGAAAATGCAATTTATTTTTACTTCTAGCTTGACTATCATTTAATCCTGTGTGTTGTTTCCCATCACGATAAAGAAATTCAATTTGAAATCGACTTTTGTAAATTTCAAATATTTCTTTAGCTTCTTGTGATTGATCAGTAGAGAAAAATAAAAGATATGATTTTTTTTTAGACTCAATCAATTCTTGATATACTAGTTTTATATTTCGTTTCAATCCTTTGCTATAGACAACTGCTGAGTATATTTTAGAATTTTCATATTCAAATTCCAATTTAAAATAATTCTTATCAATCTCTTTTAAATTTACCTTACCATCATACTTTCTAGGTCTTCCTTTTTTACCTGTTGGCTTACCCTTAAATAGATACATCAAATTTGTATCTATTCTAAGCCTTGAAACTAAATGGAAACCAGATTCATTCATTTTGTCAGCAAAAGGTTTTTTTGAAAAATACGCATCCGCAACAATATATTTTGAAACTTTTAAAAGTTCTTCCTTCCTTTGATAAAGTACACTACCATACCAATCTACCAATGTCATTTTTTCTTCATTCAATTCTTTTTGGCTAGGTGTTTGAACTGCTTCTATGTGAAACGCTGTATTATTGTCTATATCTATTGCTGCAATTCCTCCAATTTCCAATCCTAGCTTAGCATGACCAGCAACTCCATACCAAAATTTGCCTAGCCCTGGTGTATGTTTTCCAGATTTACTAATGTAGCTAGGGTCAAACACTATTGCAAAATTACCACTGCCATGTGTTTTTGTTAACTCGATATTGAAACCGATAAAATTAAATTGTTTTTCAAATTGTTGTCTGTATCTTTGTTCACTATGATATCCATATCGACCAAATTGATAAAAGTTCATTTTTCCTTTTATACTCATAAAAAGGAACATAATTTCGATAAAAAAAGCTTTACGAGGCTTTGTTAATAATCTAACACTACTTAACATCCTGTTAATTAATGTGTTAAGGTTTAATTTAGCTTTGAAAATCACGTCTATAGAAGCTCGGGAAAACTAATTAAGATAGTGATTTTCAAGCTTTTAACCTAATATTTATATGGTTAAAAATCTGTGCCCCAACACTTTAAAAGCATTTATTAACGGAGTATTGGTATATTAACTTTGTAAAAAATAGCGAAGGTTTCGCTTAAAGCGAAGCCCTCGCTATTCTAAAAGCAAAACCCTAAATCATATCTACATGATAATTAAAGATATAAATCACTTAACGTAGTAAAATT
>JADGDT010000149.1 GCA_016744755.1 Ichthyobacteriaceae bacterium
AAATATGACAGATCAAAACTTAACCCACTTCAGTGTCAAATGAACTTAACAGGATGATTTATTCTAAAGGTAAGTTTTTCGTGAACTTGAACTCTATAGCATTCAAAATATGAATGTTACAAACTTAGATATCCTTTTTTTGAAAACTTTCGGACAGCTATGATAAAGAGTATAAACATTGCTTGTTTTCTCTTATTCTGTTCATCACAAATCTCAGAATATTGAATATTTTAAATGTGGTTTTTTTGTGGATCTACATATTATAATATTTCTATTAAAGTACTGTAAACCTAGATATTTATCAAAAGACCACAAAAAAAACCACAAGAATTTTACTTGTGGTTTGTGGTACTTATTTCCTGAAATTAGAAGTTAGCTATAAAAATATTATACCTTGATATATGTCTTTATACATTTTTCTATTTCGAGTTTAGATGATTCCGATAACTGCATAACAGATTTGAATCTCTTATTAAATTCAGTAGTTCCTCTAATACTATCCCAGTCATATACCTTCTTATTCATTATAATTGTACGATATATGAGTGTAGAGTTTCTTACAACTGTTGATAATTCCCATTTTGATACGTATGGAAATTTGTCGTAAATTATTTTACCTATAGTTTCTCCAGCTTGTTGAGATGAGGCGTAATCACCATAATTGAAATCTAATTCTTTGTGTAAATAACGCATAACTCCATACATAAACAATGGTAGTTTGTTTCTGAAAACAGATGTGTAATCTTCTTTTGGGGTTAATTCTTCTATCATCATATTTACTGATTCAAGAACTGTTATAACATCTTCATCAAGATTGAAAAGGTCACATATTTCTCTAAACTGTTTGTCCCCAATTATATCATCAACAAGCAATATATCTAAGTTGAAATCATATTCATCTAACCAATCTGAAATATTAAACGAATCATATCTTTTAAGCTTTATCAGTTGAGTATTTAATTCATTTACTACTTCTGCACTTACCTCAAGAGCATCAATTATTTGAGATTCACATTCTTTTATATTCTCTTTAAAAACTACATCTTTAACCTTCTTTAACTTATCTAAATCTTTAATATCAATACTTTCAATTAAGTTTGCTCTTTTCTTTCTATTCACTTGTAGCAAATACCTCTCTAGATAATCTAACTGCTCTAGATTTAATTTTTCTACTTGTTCTTCGAAGTATAGAATGGCTTCAAACCATCTATTCAATACTTCTATTGTTGGTGAATCTATTCCTTTACTCATTGTTTACTTATATTTTCCAATCTAGTTTATTGATTCTTATCTAAAATACTTAATCAAGTATTTTACTGATACTGAATTCTATCAGTTAATAATTTAAAATAATTTTCATTCCAATGTTCAAACACTGAAATATCTTTTATAAATGGTCTTACTTCTTCTATTGCCTTATCTATTTGTAACCCATCTATTTTATTATACATAAACTCTTTAAATAACTCAGGAGTAAGTTCTCGACCTACATCAAGGTCTCCACTTTCTATCATCCTTTGCTCAAAGTGTTCTAAATTTAGTTTAGTATTTCTTTTTACATACCACTCAAAATCATACCAATCTCTGCCTTTAACTCTAGTTTTCCATTTCCTGCATAAAACTGCATGCATTTTACCTGCATACAAATTAGGCATTGTCATAGACATAATATTGAATGTTACTGGTAGCAATAGTATTTTAGATTCTGATTGAAATTTCAATGGAGGATTGGTATCTACCTCTAGTTTTATCTTAATCCTTTTTCCCGAATAAACTCCACTCAATATATTGTCTAAATTATTTGTCTTAATATCTAGAGTATGAATTAATGTATCATTTTTAAGAAACGCTGATTCAATACTTGAAACTGAACCTTTCTTATTTTTAGACTTTAAGCTAATACTTATACCCAAAGCTTCGAACTCATTGGTAATAAAAGGAAAGAACTTATCTATATTAAATGATTTATCTTTTTCTAAAAGAGAGAAATCTAAATCTTCCGAAAATCTATCTAACCCATAAAGAATTCTTAAAGATGTACCTCCATAAAAAACTGCTTTATTAAAGAATCCTCCCCTGTATAAACCTAATAATGTTATTTCTTGAAACACTTCTTTTAACGCATTAAGCAAATCATTTTCTGAGTCAATTTTGTAATTACTCAGCATCTGTTCTATTATGTTCATAGTTCTTTTATCAGGTTAAGGAATATTTTTATTTTCTTAGATTTTGAGATAGTATAAAACTCCGATACAATTTTCAAATCAAAATCTTTGAGATCTTCAATATCTATTCTAAGATCATCCTCTATAAATTCTAACATCATATCCTTAGAATTAATCGTAGCATTGCTAGTGAAATATATCTTATCACAAAGAGCTTTTTCTTTACTTGCTATAATAAAGCTTCCTACCTTAGTCTCTTCAAAAATAACACCAATAGCGAAGAGCTCTTTTTTTATGTGCTTATATGAAAATGTACCATATTTTGTATCAAAACTCTTATTACGCTTTGTAGTAATACAAGTTACTTCATGAACACTTTCTGGTATTAAGTCATGAAAATATAGTGCATAATCTAAAGAAATATATGACGGCCCTAGCAAAATATTTGATACAATTTCTTTTGAAACTATCGTATTATTTATAGGTGAGTTATGGATATATAAACCTTTCTTTAAGGATATTAAAACACCTTCCTCTTTTAGGGAATTAATCTTATCTTTTACACTTGCATACCCCAATTTAAAGAGAATATTTTTCAATGAGAAATATTCTATTATATGTGTTTTAAATTTTGAAAGTTCAACTTCTAACAAAGTATTCATAATCCCGTATTTGCATAGATAATCGGAATTATTCCGATTATCTATGCAAATATAGTAAATATATTTTTGAATTGGTTGTATTTAATTGAACTTACATCTTCCAGACATCAGTCATGAAATCCTTTTTATCATCATCATTAGGCTTGTAGTATTTATTGAAACCCTCCAAGCTTTTATGACCAGTAAATTCCATTATCACTTTATCTGGAATCTTC
This sequence comes from Ichthyobacteriaceae bacterium, assembly GCA_016744755.1. GTDB lineage: Bacteria > Bacteroidota > Bacteroidia > Flavobacteriales > JADGDT01 > JADGDT01. The sequence continues at coordinate 3,043 of JADGDT010000149.1, forward strand.
TTATTCTTCATTATTGTTATGAAACTTCGTCTAGCAGTATGTGATGAAATACGTTCGTGATATGGATTTATAGTTTCTATAATATCAGAACCGACTCTTGTTGTTTTCTTTACCGTATGGATGTAACCAGCTTCTTTGAATACCTCTTTAATATATACGTTAAACTTCTGAGTCGTAATTGAGGGTAACTTATACTCGTATTTTTCAATAATTTCTAATGAGAAGTCATTTAGTGGAATTCTTATTTGCTTTGTTTTATTCTTTATGTCATTCACAATAATATGACCGTTCTCAATGTCATTTTTATTCACTTTAGAGTAGTTACTAATGTGTAAGCCTGTGGAACACCCTAACACAAATAAATCTCTCACACGCTCATATTTCTTCTTATTACTAAAATCAAATTCATATATGTCTTTAACCTGGTCTAATGTCAAAGCTATTTCATCTGTAACCTGTGCCTTTGGTGATTTGAATTTTTTAAAATCAGATTTAAAAGTATGTCCGTTATCCAAAGCCCAATTCAAAAATGTTTTTAGAAGACCTACATTTCTACGAAGTGTATTTGCTGAATGACCTTTATGGGTAATGCAAAAATCATGAAATGAATTATAAAATTTGTTGTTTATTTTTTGAAATGTAAAGTCGTCTTTTCTGATTTTTCATACTCTTTTAACAATCTTCGGTTATAGGTATATCTGTTAACCGTTGATTCAGAATTTGCGGTATCTGTTCTATCACTTTTCTTCTCTTCCATAAAGATATCGTACACACCAAAAAAATCATGCGATAGTGATTTTACCTTTTTTTAAATACTTATCAAATTCTAAACGCATTGTTTCAATATCAACTTCTTCATTGATGTTTTTATATCTACCAACTACTTCTGTGAATAAATCACTAAACTTATTTAACCGTTTCTGTATAATTCTATGATTTTCAGCCAATGGAGTTCTACCATTTGTTTTATTGGTTTTTCTATTCTCAAAATCCCATTCTTTAGGTTGTATCTTTTCTTCTGTAGAATAAACAAATTTCTTACCCTCATTTTTAAAAAATGACGAAAAATTAATTGGAGTTTCCTTTTCTGATAGTTCAATTCTTATTTTGTCCTGTGCTAATTTTTCTATTTTCATAATTATTGATTTTTATCAAACAGAGTACATTATAAATAATGAAGGCTTCGGTTTAACCGTACTTCTTATACTTTGTTTAATGTGTAGAAATTAGTACATGATTATATGAAAACAAAATCGAGTTACCATGAAAAAGTACAGTTTAGAAAGAGAATTCCCAATTAATATCTTTGTTATAGATTGCAATACAGTTAATATTAATTTGGATAATGGCTCAAATTCAGAAGCCATAAAATACAGTAGAACCAAAAAAATAAACTTTCTTGATTTTATTAGGAGATATATTTTGAATGAGTCAAAAAGGCCAAATATAATTACTGGAAAAAAGCTGAGTAGAGGAAGAGTAAAAAACCTTAAAGTAACGTTATCTAAACTCATTGAATATTCGAAGGATAACAAAATACCAGAGTGGGATGATTTAGGTATGGAGTTTTATTACTCTTTTCACAAGTGGATGGAGAATAAAAACTACTCTGTAAATTACATTGGTAAAAACATAGCTAATATTAAACTTATACTTAGCGATGCTTTTGATAAAAAGATACTAACCAATACTGATTTTAAGAGTAAACGATTTAAGGTTTATACAGAGGAGTCGGAAGAGATATATTTAAGTATTTTGGAATTGGAACTGATTATAAATATAGACCTCAGCAACATGCCCGGTATATATGATACTGCTCGAGATGTTTTTATTATTGGTGCATTTACAGGATTGAGAGTGAGTGATTATAAAAGATTGAAACCTGAGAACTTAGTAATGTTTTCTGATGTTGAAATGATTAGAGTTGCTACTAAGAAAACAGGAAATGAGGTTATTATCCCTATTCATCCACACGTAAAATCTGTTTTAATAAAACGTAATGGAAAACTTCCACCTAAAGTTCATGAAAACAGTATAAATCCAATTTATTAAGAAAATTGGAAAGATGGTTGGTATAAATAAAGAAATTACCAAATCTATTACAAAAGGCGGAAAAAGAGTTATTACAAAATATAAGAAGTACGAAAGAATCATGTCACATACTGCCAGACGTTCATTTTGCACGAATGCATACCTTGCTGGTCTTGACTCTATAGATATTATGGCTATATCGGGACATAAAACAGAAAAATCATTTTTGAAATACATAAAAGTAACAAAGCAAGAAATTGCTTTGAGGATTGCTAAACATCCATTTTTTAACTGATATTTAATCATCTATAAAACTTAATTTAAAGTATATTTGGCTTTATTAATTCTGATATATTATATGTTGCAAAGTAATTTAGAGGTGTTATCTTGGTCAGATTACTACCCCTTTGGAATGACGAAACAAGAAAGAACAAATTCTAACGAAAATTACAGATACGGCTTTAACGGAAAAGAGAAAGATTCTTGGTCTGCTGATGGTAATATTTACGATTATGGTTTTAGAATTTATAACCCACAATACGCTAAGTTTTTGAGTGTTGATCCTTTGACTAAGTCTTACCCATTTTACACACCATATCAATTTGCAGGAAACAAGCCTATTGCAGCTATTGACTTAGATGGATTGGAAGAAGTTATTAAAATATATAGCAATACAGATGATGGACATGTTAAGCTTGAAGTATATGACTACAGACAAGTAACAATGTCAACTGAATTAATAGGAGTTGAGAACAGTAGAAGGACTCATAAATACAGCCAGAATGAATTTATCAATAGAAAAAATTCATATTATGATGCTTTTGCAGTAGCTCCAAACCTATTTCAATCTGGATATAAAGAATATGCAGGAGGTATGGTTGGATGGGAAAATGGATTCAAGGGGTATTTACATGGAACTTTAACAATATCTTCAGGTAGCAATGGTAACGTACTATTTTATGATTCTTCACCAGTAAACAGAAAGCCAAGCGCCACTTTTAGTAGTGCTATGAAAAGGGGTAATGATGCAATGAATACATTCTTGTTTAATCCTGATCCCTTAGTAGAACGTTCAGGTAAATCAGCCCAAACTTTTAATAATTATTTAGGAATGTATGCAGTCGCATTTGGAGGAGCAGCAAGTTTAAGTGAAACAGCGTCATCTTTTGTGTTAGGTGCAGCAAGAATTGGCTTAGCAAATACTTTTGATGATTTATCAGCAAACTTTTATGAAAACGGACAAACTCATATGCAAAATAAGTTTGGTGTGGAAAATGCTTCTATTATTAAAACTGGAATGGGTATTATTGGATTAATTGGATCTGGATATGATTTTAATGATTCAAAAGATAAATTAAAAGATATAATTCCTTTTATTATGGGTAGTGGAATCGAATCTAAAGGAATAATTGAGAACAAAAATAAAATTGATTAACAATATGGGGTCTATGTCGTTTGTAGTGGGTAATTGAAAAATCCTTAAATTCACTTCATGGATAATAGTAACGAAATTTTCAGTTTAGCATTAGGTCTTAGTC
>JADGDT010000150.1 GCA_016744755.1 Ichthyobacteriaceae bacterium
ACAGTGATTACACAACGTGCTATTTGTTTAATAAACCTTTCGACTTCGCTTTGGCTCCGCTCAAGGTGACGATTGTTCCACAACATTGAGGGTAGAACCTTTTAAACTAAAAAACAAAAACTCGCTAGCGCTCAAACAGTTTGTTTTTCTTGACACTATTTTTCATAAGGCGATTTAGAATCATGATTCGACTAAATTCAAGTCTGAGTTTTTACAATGATAGTTAGAACTCAACCCAATGTATAAATAATTAATAGTCTAAGACTATTTTTTAGTTTTGAGATGTTTTTTGTAGACTCAGTCCATAAGGTATTGATTATTTACACAGCAGTCGTAGGGCAAAAAATTTAACTTTTTTGATTGCCCCAAATTCCCTAAAGGGAGCAAAAAAGTCGATATTTCAATGAATCACCTTTTAGGGTTGGGGAAAAATTCATTGAAAATAAACAAATTTGTAAGGATCTTTTTTAAATGCTCTTGCCCTGACAGCAGTCGTAGGTCTGAGACTCTACTAGGTATAAAATCTGTATTCTATTCAGCAATTGTAAGCTTAATTCCTAGTGCATCAATTTTTTCAGCTATTTCTTTAGAAATACCCTTGTCCGTAATAATATGATGTACATGTTCTATTCCACAAATTCTACCAAAGCTACGTTTGCCAAACTTAGAAGAATCTGCTAGGATTACAACCTCTTCTGATGATTCTATCATTTGTTGATTTAGATGTGCCTCTTGTGCGTTTGATGTAGATAAGCCATATTCTAAGTCAATTCCATCAACGCCTAAAAACAACTTGCTACATGCAGTTTCTTTAAGAATAAGTTCTGTGTAATGTCCTATTACTGAATTTGAACTATGCCTAATATAACCTCCTAATTGAAGAATTTCGATATTTTCTTTATTCAATAATTCACTTGCAACATTTAATGCAGAAGTAACTACGGTAATCTTTTTTGGAGGATTAATAAGTCTAGCAAAGGCAATTACAGTCGTACCTGAAGCAATAATAATATATTGATCGTTATCAATTATTTTGATAGCTTCATTTGCGATTGCTGATTTTTCTTCAGCATTAATGAACTCCTTTATATTTATTGGTCTATCATTAACAAAAGGTTGAGTTAAAGTTGCACCTCCGTGTTTTCTGAAGAGTAATTTTTTTTGTTCTAGTATTCTTAAATCTTTTCTAATAGTAACTGCCGAAATGTCAAGTTCAGTACTTAAATATTGAACAGTTACTTCTTTTTCAGAGTTCAAAATTTCGAGTATTTTTTTTTGTCTATCCATAATTTTATTTAAATACCGTGCAAATGTAAGTTAAATAGTTTTATGCTACAAGATTATAGTTTCAGTTGAAACTAAATAATTATTATTTAATAATCTATTAAACACAAACTTCTATTAGTGTTTTTTTATTATATTTATTTAGATTAGAAAAAAAATCAAAGTAATATTATGTAACAGTGTGTCCGTTAGTTATAGTAGGTTGGCTCTAATTTGAAAAACATTTAGTTTCAAGTTATGCATTGATTAGTTATTTAATTATAAAATTTATTTTGTACAATTAAAACCAATCATTTACTTTTGTTTTGCTTTCAAGTGAAAGTTAATGAAAGTAAGTTAAAAAAGATTAATTATTAGTGAAATATATTATGGAAGTTAAGATGAATAGAGAAGACTTAATGGCGCAGATTCAGTCAGAAGAAACTGTTTGGGATCTCATCGTTATTGGTGGTGGTGCTTCGGGTATTGGTGCAGCATTAGAATCTGCAACTAGAGGTTATAAAACTTTACTGCTTGAGCAATTTGATTATACTGTTGGTACATCCAGTAGAAGTACAAAACTTGTTCATGGAGGTGTTAGATATCTAGCTCAAGGAGATGTATCTTTAGTACTTGAAGCTCTTAGAGAAAGAGGTTTGTTATTGCAAAATGCACCTCACCTTTCTCGTAATCAAAAATTTCTTATCCCATCATATTCTTGGTGGTACAAACCATTTTATACAATTGGATTAACAATGTACGATTTACTTGCAGGTAAATTAAGCTTGGGTAGATCAAAACCTTTCTCCAAAGAGAAAACAATTAAAACACTTCCTACCATTAAAACAAAGGGTTTAAGAGGAGGAATTGAATATAGAGATGGACAGTTTGACGATGCACGACTTGGATTGAATTTGGTTCAGACAACCATTGAGCATGGTGGTGTTCCAATTAATTACATGAAAGTTACCGACTTGATTAAAGAGAATGGTAAAACCAAAGGTGTGGTGGCTGTTGATCACGAAACAGGAAAAGAATACAGGCTAAAAGGAAAAGCTGTACTTAATGCTACAGGTGTATTTGTAGATGATATTTTAACTAAGGATAAAGCTGAACACGAAAATTTAGTGATGGCAAGTCAAGGAATACATTTGGTGCTTGATCAAGAATTTTTACAATCTGATACTGCAATTATGATTCCTAGTACATCAGATGGTAGAGTTTTATTTGCTGTTCCTTGGCACAACAGAGTAATTGTAGGAACTACCGATATCCCAAATCCAACATCTCTGATAGAGCCAATAGCTACGGAAGATGAAATAGATTTTATTCTAGAAACAGCAGCAAGGTATCTCGCAAAAGAACCCACAAGAGCAGATGTAAAAAGTGTATTTGCAGGATTACGCCCATTAGCCGCTCCTAAAAAAGATGGTAAGACAAAAGAAATTTCAAGAAGTCATAAAATTATAACATCAGAATCTGGTCTAGTAACCATCATTGGAGGTAAGTGGACAACTTATCGCGAGATGGGAGAAGAAGTTGTAGATAAATTAGCTGAGGTAGGAGGGATTCCTAAGAAAGAATGTGTCACACAGCATTTAAAAATTCACGGATATAAAGAAGGAGTAGATTTCAATAATCCTTTGTATTTTTATGGTTCTGATGTAGATTTGATTAATGATATTATTAAGGAAGATCCTACTGCTAAAGAATTTGTTAGTGAAGAATTGAAAATTATAAAAGCTCAAGTTATTTTAGCTATAAGAAATGAGTTGGCTTATCACGTAATTGATGTTTTAGCTAGAAGAACAAGAGCCCTCTTTTTAGATTCTAAGGAAAGTATTAGAATAGCTCCTCTTGTAGCCAAAATTATGGCAAAAGAAATGGGAAAAGATAAAGCTTGGGAGCAATCGCAAGTAGAAGTATTCAATGAGATTGCAAAAGGATACATTATGAAATAATAACTTAAGTTTTATAGCAAACATGTTTGATTTTTTAAAAGCACCACCAAGTAAACCCCTAATAGAAGAGAGTAAAATTGATTCAACTTACAAGAAGCTCCGTCTTAAAGTTTTCTTAGGTATTTTTCTTGGTTATGCTGGGTATTACTTGATTAGAAAAAACTTTGCATTAGCAATACCTGATTTAATAAAAGAAGGTTTTACCGAAACGGATTTAGGTATTGCTCTATCATTTCTAGCTATTTCCTATGGGGTTAGTAAGTTTATAATGGGTAATGTTTCCGATAGAAGTAACGTTAAATATTTTTTGCCTTTAGGGCTAATGCTTTCGGCTATAACCATGATATTAATGGGGGTAATGCCTTTTGCAACAAGTTCTATTTTGATAATGTCTATTCTTCTATTCATGAATGGATGGTTTCAGGGAATGGGTTGGCCTCCAAGTGGTAGAACTATGGTTTACTGGTTTTCTATTGAAGAAAGAGGAACCAAAATGTCTATCTGGAATGTGGCTCACAATGTAGGAGGAGCTTTAATGCCTTTACTAGCTATCTTAGGAGTAGAGTTGTTTTCTAATTGGCATGCGAAGTTTTATTTTCCAGGTATGATAGCTGCAGTAGTTGCTATTATAGCTTTTTTCTTATTAAAAGATAGACCTAGATCAGTTGGTTTACCAACTATAGAAGATTGGAAAGATTGCGAAAAATGTGATAAAAAAAATGAAGACGTTTCTTCTATCTCTGCCATGGATATATTCAAAAAGCATATACTACCAAACAAACTTCTTTGGTCTATTGCTTTTGCTAATGCCTTTGTTTACTTAGTTAGATATGGAATTCAAGATTGGGCACCACTTTATTTGACACAAGTAAAAGGATTTACCGAAGAAGCTAGTGGTTGGGCATATTCAATGTTTGAAATCGCGGCAATACCAGGTACACTTCTGAGTGGTTGGTTGAGTGATAAAGTGTTTAAAGGTAAACGAGCACCAGTAAGTATTATTTACATGATATTAATTGTAGTAGCAATTTTTGTGTATTGGAAAAATCCAGTTGGTAATCCTATGATAGATAATATCTGTCTGATTTCAATTGGTTTTTTAATTTATGGACCAGTAATGTTGATTGGCCTTCATGCATTAGATTTAGTAAGTAAAGTTGCCGCAGGTACTGCAGCAGGACTTACAGGTTTATTTGGTTACTTTATAGGTACTTCTATATTGGCAAATATTGTTGGGGGTTATATAATTGAAAATTACAGGTGGGATGGCTATTTTATGATGATGATACTTGCTAGCCTTGTTTCAATTGTATTGATAGGGATGACAATTTTTAAAACTAATAAAATAGAAGATTAAATATGTTAAGAAAAATAGGAATATTAACAGTTTTTATATCGATTATGTACAGTTGTGATGCAAATAAATCTGATTTTCAAGCTCCAAATGCAACAGAAACAAAGGAGCTTAATCTTGCATCTTTGATCATAAGAGATATGCTTTCTAAAGAAGTCGTTATTGCACATAGAGGAACCATTTATTGGGCGCCAGAAGAAACAGAATCAGCTTTTAGATGGGCTAGAAATATTGGAGCAGATTACTTAGAGCTAGATCTTCAGATGACAAAAGATAGTATTTTAGTGGCTATGCACGATAATACTTTATTGAGAACTTCAAATGTAAAAGACATTTTCCCTGATGTAGAAAAACCAACTACAAACGATTTTACGCTAAAGGAATTAAGAAGTCTTGATTTTGGATCTTGGTTCAATAAAAAATATCCAGATAGAGCTAGAAAAGGATATGTTGGAGCAAAGATACTTACATTCAAAGATGTGATTATGATTGCTGAAGGTTATCACATTAAAAAAGATAATGGAGAACCTGTAAAGATGTTAGTAAATGGTAAATGGAATGGAGAGTATGTTCATGAAATTGACCCTATAGATAATCAGAACAGACCAGGAGTTTACGCAGAAACTAAAAAACTTCATCTCGAAAAATTACTTCTTAAAGAACTTAAAGAGTATAAATGGTTGATAACTGATAATCCAAAGAAAATAAAAACTTACTCGGGTAAAGTTGGTTATGCTAATACAGATGCTAGATTTATTTTGCAAACTTTTTACAGAAGAAGTATTATTCAACTTAATAAATATCTTCCAGAAATTCCAAAGTGTTTACTTATTTGGGAACCAGACATGAGAGAGGATTTAGAGTCAAAAGATATCGACTCTATAAAAGCTGTGATTAAGAAAAATTATATAGAAACAATTAATTACTGTGTTGAAAACAATGTGGAAATAATGGGAAGTAGTATTGCAGGTAAACCTAATAATTATGGAGAACTTTCTGCCCCATGGATGGTTGATTTAATACATAAATCTGGTATGATTGTACACCCTTATACTTTTGACGGCCCTAAAGATTTTGATACTTATGGTAATAAAGTAGATGGTACATTTACTAATAGATCTGATTTGGCATTGATGTTTTATGGCAGATTAAAAGATAATAACACAGAAAATTTACTAGAAGAATTAGGATATTAGAAATTGTGGTTCTACTGTTATTTTAATGGTTCACTCTCATTTATATGAATATTCTAAATTAGAAAATCCGTCATGTTGAGCGTAATTTCTTTTGTGCAACAAAAAGAAATGCAGTCGAAACATCTATAGCTACAGTGATAACATAATGTGAGTTGTTTTGGAATAGACCTTTCGACTTCGCTTTGGCTCTAGTTCGACTACGCTCACTAACCACGCTCAAGGTGACGATTGTTCCACTAAATTAGTGGTAGAACCGAAATTGTAAATAGTGCTTTGTACTTGTTTTTAGAGTATAAAACTATAAATATAAAAAAGAAGATAGCTGGAATTGCATTATGAAAAGAACATCAAATAAAGCAGATAATGAGAACCTAGTACAGATGGTTAAGTTCTTATTGTTTTCAATGTCAGCAGGTATTGTTCAAGCAATCTCATTCGCTTTATTTTTTGAAATAACCAAACTTGAATATTGGTCAGCTTATATAATAGCCTTGACACTTTCGGTTGTATGGAATTTTACATTAAACCGTAAATTCACTTTTAAATCCTCGGCAAATGTACCTGTGGCTATGATAAAAATAGCAATATATTATGCTGTATTTACCCCATTATCAACTTGGTGGGGAGATGCTTTAACTAATTTAGAATGGATGCCATATTTGGTTTTATTCTTAACAATGGTAACTAATTTAGCTACAGAGTTTATAGTTACTAAATATATAGTGTTTAAAGATGAGATTAATACTGCGATAGTTCAATAATTAATAAGTGATTTAATTTGTACATATAAATGACATTAAATTAATA
>JADGDT010000239.1 GCA_016744755.1 Ichthyobacteriaceae bacterium
TCTTGAGGTTGAGTTACGAAAAACCTTTACTGATAAATACATCTTCAATGATTTTTTCTTAATGCTAGTTCATAATATAAATTAGAACTCTTAACATTTATTTGTTAAGAGTTTTTTTATTTTCAATTATCTTAGCGCTTCAAAACTTTACATGCTATGACTATAAACGAAAAACTGTCGGCTCTGCGCGAGTTGATGAAAGAAAATAACATTCAAGCTTACATTATTCCAAGTACCGATCCTCACATGAGCGAGTACGTTGCTGATTTTTGGGAATCCAGAAAATGGATTTCTGGTTTTACTGGTTCTGCTGGTACAGTTGTGGTAACACTAAAAGAATCAGGATTGTGGACAGATGGTAGATATTACCTTCAAGGAGAACAGCAATTGGAAGGTACAGAAATGAAACTATTCAAACAAGGTATGCCCGATGTTCCAAATTTCGATAAATGGCTAACACAAGTGTTGAAAAAAGGAGATGTTGTAGGCGTAGATTCTAGAGTGTATTCCGTTTCGGCTTATTCTAGTCTTAAAAAAGAGTTGAGCAAATCCGATTTGAAAATTGATGGATCAAACGATTTTATAAAAAATATTTGGGAAGATAGGCCAGCAATGCCGGCAACAGATGCTTACATTTTAGACGATAAATATGCAGGAAAATCTATTTCATCTAAAATAGAAGAGATAAGAAAAACATTTAGTGAAAAAGAAATAAGCTCACACTTAGTAGCTACTTTAGATGATATTGCGTGGATACTAAACATTAGAGGAGCAGATGTTTCGTACAACCCTGTAACAATAGCTTATTTGTTGATAGAAGATAATTTAACAACTCTTTTCATAAAACGTCAGAAATTAAGTGACCAAACAAAGGCAATACTTAACGAAAATAATATTGCAATTAAAAGTTACAAGGCAATAGAATCATATTTAAAATTAAACCTTATTAATTCAATATGTCTAGTAGATCCCGATAGGATAAATCAAAAAGTATACGGATGGATAAAAAAGAAGAACAATATTGTAAAAGCAGTAAATCCTTCTACATTTTTGAAATCTCAGAAAAATGAGATCGAAGTAAATAATATCCGAAATGCCATGCGTAAAGATGGTGTTGCAATGACAAAGTTTCTGTATTGGATAGACAACAACGTTGCATCAGGAAATATAACAGAAGTAGGTATAGCAGAAAAATTGATGCAATTACGTAGCGAGCAAGAAGGATTTGTAGGAGAGAGTTTTTCTACAATCGCTGGGTATAGAAGCAATGGAGCAATAATACATTATTTTGCAACTCCCGCAACTAGCAAAACATTAGAGGCTTCGAGTTTTGTGCTTGTAGATTCTGGAGCTCAGTATTTCGATGGAACTACCGATCTTACACGTACCATTCCATTAGGCCCATTAACCGACCAAGAAAAACGAGATTATACATTGGTATTGAAAGGTCATATTCAATTGGCAATGGCACGTTTCCCAGAAGAAACAAGAGGAAGTCAGCTAGACACACTTGCTCGTCAGGCATTGTTGCGCGAAGGACTCAATTACCACCACGGCACAGGACATGGAGTAGGTTTTTTCCTTAATGTACACGAAGGACCTCACAGTATTAGAGCCGAAGAAAATTCAAACCCAATTTTAGAAAGTAGTATTACATCTAACGAGCCTGGTTTATATAGG
>JADGDT010000027.1 GCA_016744755.1 Ichthyobacteriaceae bacterium
TTTTCCATTTCTTTCGTTTTCATACTCACCGAACTTTTGACATCACTTTTTGTCATATACTCTAATGCTCCTTCAGCAGCAATATCAACATGACTATCACCCGTGTATGATTTTGCACCAATATCATCAGTTAACGCACTTTCAATTTTCTTGTTAAGTGGAGTTGGTACGATATTATTTTTAGTGTTGTAGTCTATTTGTTTTTCTCGTCTGTATTCTGTTTCATCGATAGTTTTTTGCATACTAGCAGTAACTCTATCGGCATACATAATTGCAAGACCGTTAATATTACGTGCAGCTCTTCCAACAGTTTGGGTAAGCGAACGATGCGATCTTAAGAAACCTTCCTTATCGGCATCTAGAATTGCAACAAGCGAAACTTCTGGTAAGTCTAAACCTTCACGAAGTAAATTTACTCCAACTAAAACATCAAATACTCCAAGTCTTAAATCTCGCATTATTTCTACACGTTCCAATGTCTCTACATCAGAGTGAATATATCTGGATCTAATTTGAAGTCGAGTTAAATACTTTGTAAGCTCTTCGGCCATACGCTTAGTAAGAGTTGTTACAAGAGTTCTCTCTTCTTTATCAATTCTAAGTTGAATCTCTTCTAGTAAATCATCAATTTGATTTAAGCTTGGCCTTACTTCAATTACAGGATCTAACAATCCAGTAGGTCTGATTATTTGTTCAACGTAAACACCTTCCGTTTTCTCTAATTCGTAATCGGCGGGTGTTGCACTAACATAAATTACTTGATTCTGAATACCTTCAAATTCATCAAATTTCAATGGTCTATTGTCCATTGCAGCAGGTAAACGAAAACCGTATTCAACAAGATTTTCTTTTCTAGCTCTATCGCCACCGTACATAGCTTTTACTTGCGAAACAGTAACGTGACTCTCGTCAACAACCATTAAATAATCATCAGGGAAATAATCAAGCAAGCAGAAAGGACGAGAACCAACATCTCTACCATCAAGGTATCGAGAATAATTTTCAATTCCTGAGCAATATCCTAATTCCCGAATCATTTCTAAATCAAACTCGGTACGTTCTTGAAGGCGTTTTGCTTCTAAGTGCTTGCCAATTTCCTTGAAATAATCAACTTGTAGAACCATGTCATCCTGAATGTGATGTATGGCTTCTTGTAATCTTTCTTTACCTGTAACAAACAAGTTAGCAGGATATAATTTCATTTCTTCGAAGGTTTCAATTACTTCTCCAGTATCTGGATCGAAAGATTCTATTTCATCAATTTCATCTCCCCAAAAATGAAACCTAAAAGCATAGTCGGTATAAGCAGGAAAAACATCTATGGTATCTCCTTTTACTCTGAAATTACCTCTACTAAACTCAGCTTCTGTTCTAGAATACAGAATACCAGAAAGATTATTTAAGAATTTAGTTCTAGTAACTTCTTTACCTGTTTTTAATTCAAGTACATTTTTAGAAAACTCTTCTGGATTACCAATACCATAAATACACGAAACAGAAGAAATAACAATTACATCTCTTCTACCAGAAAGTAGGGCAGAGGATGCACTCAAACGCAACTTCTCAATATCTTCGTTTATAGATAAATCTTTCTCTATGTATGTACCTGAAGTAGGGAGGTATGCTTCGGGTTGGTAATAATCGTAGTACGAAACAAAATACTCAACGGCATTATTTGGAAAAAACGATTTAAACTCACTGTAAAGCTGAGCTGCAAGAGTTTTATTGTGAGCTAAAATTAAAGTTGGTTTCTGAGTTTCGGCAATTACGTTGGCAACGGTAAATGTTTTTCCTGATCCTGTAACTCCAAGTAAAGTCTGAAACTTACTACCATCGTTTATTCCTCCAACAAGTTGTTTTATTGCCTGTGGTTGATCTCCAGTAGGTTCAAATTCCGATTCAATATTTAATTTCATAAATGCTCTGTGAATTTTAGTTTGCAAAACTAATCAATAAAATAGATGTATGCTAAACTAGATAGTAATGAATTATTTTAGCTTAAAGTTTGATTTGAGGTTACAGCCTTTCAAAGCAATAAAATTATATGTAGATTTGAAAACTAACTAACAACACTACTAATCTGAACTCAAAATGAAGAATTTTTTAAAATACCTAGGAGCATCTGTATTCCTAATACTTACTTATGTGGTTTCTACAAATTATCCAAAACTTAACATTATAACAGGATATTCCGCTAAAAGTACTGCTTCGGGTCTGTTCATAGGCAATAGAACTCAGAAATCATTGGAGACACGTGATAATAATTTTTCGCCAATAAGTTTGGCAACAAACGAAGTTGATAAGGTAAACAAAAAGGTATCATCATGCCTTTTTGGATTGAGGGAGCATACTGCAATTTTCAGAGAAGGTCTTGGAGCAGTTGTTATTACAGATGATTTTGATGAAAATGAAAAATTTGAATCTCCAAACAGAAAATTCAAAAAGAAAAACTTACCATACCCTTATGGAGAATTGCCTCAAAAGGATACTATTTTTTCAAATATAGATTACAGTAAGTTAAACAGCATAATAATATCTCAAATAAATAATGATACCGCTAGATTGGAGGGTACAAGCTCTTTACTAGTTATTTATAAAGGTAAGATTATAGGAGAGGAATATGCCGAAGGATTTGATAAATCATCTAAATTATTGGGATGGTCTATGACTAAAAGTATTGTTAGTACAATGTATGGAATTATGCAAAATAAGGGTATTATAGATATTAGTAAGCCTGTCAATATTGAAGAATGGCAGAATGATGATAGAAAAAATATCACCTACAACAATTTACTTCAAATGAATAGTGGATTGGAATGGGAAGAAGATTATGGTAAGATTTGTGATGTAACTGAGATGTTGTACTTAGATAGAGATATGAGCATAAAACAATCTAAGAAACGTTTAGTAGGAAACCCTAATGAAACTTGGTATTACGCTTCGGGAACTTCAAATTTGCTTGCAGGAATGTTGATGAAAAAGAAGTTTAAAACTCAACAAGAGTATCTAGATTTTTGGTACACCGAGCTTATTGATAAAATAGGTATGCACTCAATGTTAGTAGAAACAGATTTAGCAGGAAACTTTGTTGGTTCTTCGTACTCATGGGCAAATACAAGAGATTGGGCAAAATTAGGTTTGCTTTATATGAACAAAGGAAATTGGAATGGAGAGCAAATATTAGATTCTACTTGGGTAGATTATGCAACTACTGCTACAAATACATCTGAAGGACAATACGGTGCTCAAATTTGGTTAAATGCCGAGGGCTTAAGTTACCCTGATGTGCCAAAAGATCTTTTCTATTTTGGAGGTTATCAAGGACAAAAAGTTTTTATGATTCCTTCTAAAAATTTAGTTGTAGTGAGAATGGGAATTGATAATACTGTAAAGACAGATTTTAATAAGCTGTTGAAAGATATTGTAGCTACAGTTGAGTAGCGTTAGTAAAAAGGATCACTTTACAAAGTATTAAAATTTATCAATAATTATGAAAAAATATAGACTGCTTCTCCTATTTTTATTATTAGGAGTATTCTCATTTGCACAGAACTCAAGTCTGAATATTCAAGTAGGAACAGGAGCTCCTTATTTATTTGAATCAAAGGATCAAACTGTAGATATTAATTACTCATCAACTTTTACTTTTCAATCTGGTTGGATTTACCAACCAAAGGACTTTTATTTTGATTTACATATTAATCTACAGTACTTAAACAGTAAAATAAAAGGAACAAATTGGGAGTCTTTTAATTTAATAGATGGTGAGATTACTTCACTTACAACTTCTATCCTTTTAGAGAAAATGACAAATAACAAAAAATTGAATTTTGGATATTCATTTGGATTAGGGTTTACTGTTGAGAATCTTATTGAAGATTTAAATTTTAGAATTAAGGAAGAAAGGAATTTTATGACTTTTACAATAGAACCTATTATTTCTTATAGTTTATCTGAGAAAGTTTCCTTAAGATTAAGTCCCAAACTCTTATGGTTAGATCCAATAAAATCATTTGAATCTGCCGACCACTATTATATTGGAGGAGAAGATATAACAATACTATTACAAGTTGGAATAAATATGAAACTATAAAATATTTACTAATAAAGGCGATGTAGAATTTATAATTAAGATTCTACACTGAATGTTGTTGAATAATCGTCACCAACCACAATATGACGAGTATTCTAAATTAGAAGTTCTACACAAATAATGGTAGAACAATAATTAAAAAAAATGCACTCAAGTTTATTAACTTTAAATTATATTTTTATAGGAAACAGAATTGTTTTTGGTATTTATACAATATTTTTGAAAAATTTTAAATGTACCCTACTTAAAAATCACATAGACCTCGCAGTTTTACATATATGTGAGTTTCGGATATGAGTTCAAGCTAAATGGTATATTCTCTTATTACCTTAAATCCGCAAGGGTTTTCGTTGCGAAAAGCTGAAATGTGCTTTGGCATTGGTGTAGCGCAGAAAAAAGTAACGCAAACATAGCCTTAGCTATGGTGAGTAAGTTTTTTTGAGAATTGCCAATGAGAATGTGCAGTACAGCTTTGTAGTAGATATACCTTTGCGGATTTAAGGTATTATAAAAAATAACGAAACATTAATAAACAATTCAACACAAACTAACAATTTAATGAAAATACTTATTATAGATATTGAAACTACAGGTTTTTTAAATGCTGGAGGTTACATAGTAGAGGTAGGAATAGTTGAGTTGAATTTATCTAATGGACAGAAGAAAGTTGTTTACGATAAAGTTACTCACGAGACAGGGATAACTAGGGAAGATGTAGAAAACTCTTGGATAGTCTCTAATTCTGATCTTACAGTAGAAGATGTTAGAACCTCTAGACGATTAAATTTTTTATTACCTGAAATCCAAGTATTGATAGATAAATATCCATTTGGAGCAACTGCATTCAATAGATCCTTTGATTTCGATTTTTTAGAAAGCCGAGGAATACGTTTCAATAAAAAACTTCCTTGTCCAATGTTGTTATCAACCAATGTTTGTAAACTATCAGGTAATTACGGGAAATATAAATGGCCAAAAGTAGAAGAAGCATACGACCATTTCTATCCAAACAATAGCTATGTAGAAAAACACCGTGGAGCCGATGATGCTTTCCACGAAGCAGACATAGTTTATGAACTACATAAAATGGGGTTGTTTAAAATTTAGTTGTTTTTAGGAATGGATGGGATATTTGTAACTTTCCCTTTAATTCTATTAAAGAAAAATTCAATCTCCAAATCTGAACTTGAAACTTTAGCCATAAGAACTCTTCCTTCTTTCCAATATTCAATTTTATTTGGGAAGTCTATTTCATTGTTCTCACAAGTAAAACTGCTTTTATCACTCTTTATAAGGTTGAAATAAGTAGGAGTGTCTTCTTCTTTTGTAATTACAGCAAGTTTCCAATTATTACTGGTTTTGGTAAGAGTAATGTTTTCTTTGGAGATAGTGTCGCTATTACTCATGGTATAACCCCAACCTTTGTATTCATTTCTATTTATTTTATGCCATATTTCGAAAGTTTCTTTTCCCTCTTCGTCATTACTTCTTTTCCATTTTCCAATTAGCCAATCGAAGCTTTTAACAATTTCAGTATTACTTTCTTGTTTAGCTTCTGTTTTAGTATTATTCTCGCAACTCATAAAAATAATTACAGAGATTACAGAAAGTAGTATGTTTTTCATATTAGGATTGGTTATTTGTTAGAGTTTAAAAATAGATAAAAAATACTGTTGTACCAAAATGTTAATTACTATCTCTTTTTTAACCTCAATTTTGAGGGTGTGATAAAATGAACTATCTAATATTGCGATTTAACTATTAATGCATACTACTAACCAAAATCATACTGATTTTGTTTCATTTTTTTTATATTCGTCATCGTTCAATACAAACAATTGAATTTTTTTGAAAAAAATTATAAAACTATAAAAACCAATACTTATGGCATTTGATATTGAAATGATCAAAGCGGTGTACTCTCGTATGGAGGAAAGAGTTGAAGCAGCTCGCAAAATTACTGGAAGCCCTTTAACTTTAGCTGAAAAAATACTTTACAATCACCTTTGGGATGGTAATGCAACTACTGCGTTTAAAAGAGGAGATGATTATGTTGATTTCGGACCAGATCGTGTAGCTATGCAAGATGCTACAGCACAAATGGCTCTTTTGCAATTTATGCAAGCAGGTAAAGACAAAGTAGCTGTACCTTCTACAGTACATGCCGATCACCTTATTCAAGCCAAAGATGGTGCTAAACTAGATTTATCTACTGCTAATACTACAAACCAAGAGGTTTATGATTTCTTAGGATCTGTATCAAATAAGTATGGAATTGGCTTCTGGAAAGCAGGAGCTGGAATTATTCACCAAGTTGTTTTAGAGAACTATGCTTTTCCTGGAGGAATGATGATAGGTACCGATTCTCACACTGTAAATGCAGGTGGACTAGGAATGGTAGCTGTTGGAGTAGGTGGTGCCGATGCTGTTGATGTTATGGCAGGTATGGCTTGGGAACTTAAATTCCCTAAATTAATAGGTATAAAACTTACAGGTAAACTTAGCGGATGGGTTGCTCCTAAAGATGTTATTCTTAAAGTAGCAGGGTTACTTACCGTAAAAGGAGGTACTGGTGCTATTGTTGAGTATTTTGGCGAAGGTGCAAAATCTCTTTCTGCAACAGGAAAAGGAACAATTTGTAATATGGGTGCAGAGATTGGAGCTACAACTTCAACTTTTGGTTACGACGAGAGTATTGAGCGTTACCTAAGAGCTACTGATAGAAGCGATGTTGCAGATGCCGCAAATACTGTAAAAGCTGATTTAACAGGAGATGATGAAGTTTATGCTAATCCTGATAAATATTTTGATGAGGTGTACGAAATTAATCTTTCTGAACTTGAGCCACATTTAAACGGACCTTTTACTCCAGATAGAGCTACTCCTGTTTCTAAAATGAAAGAAGAAGCTAAAAATAATGGATGGCCTCTTGATGTTGAATGGGGACTTATAGGTTCTTGTACAAACTCGTCTTATGAAGATTTGTCACGTTCAGCTTCAATTGCAAATCAAGCTAATAAAAAAGGATTAAAAATAAAAGCTGATATGGGTATCAATCCAGGATCAGAGCAAGTTCGTTTCACTGCTGATAGAGATGGTTTACTAAAAACCTTTACCGATTCTGATGCTACAATATTCACAAATGCTTGTGGTCCGTGTATTGGACAATGGGCTAGACCAGGAGCAGAGGAAGAGAAGAAGAATTCAATTGTTCACTCTTTCAACCGTAACTTCGCTAAGCGTGCCGATGGAAATCCAAATACCTATGCATTCGTAGCATCGCCAGAGATGGTTGCTGCAATTGCACTTTCTGGACGTTTAGATTTTAATCCGATTACCGATACTTTAACAAACGATAAGGGAGAGCAAGTAAAACTTGATCCACCTACAGGTTGGGAATTGCCAGAATTAGGATTTGCTGTTGAAGATAATGGTTACCAAGCCCCTGCTGCCGATGGTTCAGGTGTTGAAGTAATTGTTAACCCTGAGTCAAAAAGATTACAAATACTTTCTCCTTTTACTCCTTGGGATGGAGGGAATATTACTGGAGCAAAATTGCTAATCAAAGCTCTTGGTAAATGTACTACCGATCATATTTCTATGGCTGGACCTTGGTTGAAATTCCGTGGTCACTTAGATAATATTTCTGAGAACTGTTTAATAGGTGCTGTAAATGCTTTTGGTGAAGCAACAAACAAAGTTAAGAATCAACTTGATGGTAGTTTCGGACCTGTTCCAACTACAGGTAGAGCTTACAAAGCTGCAGGTGTTCCTTCTGTTATCGTTGGAGATTCTAACTATGGCGAAGGTTCATCTAGAGAGCACGCTGCAATGGAGCCTCGTCACTTAGGAGCTGTAGCAGTAATAGTTAAATCATTTGCTCGTATCCACGAAACTAACCTTAAGAAACAAGGTATGTTAGGGTTGACATTTGCTAACGAATCTGATTACGATAAAGTTAAAGAAGATGATACTTTCAACTTTATTGATTTGAAAGATTTTGCATCAGGAAAACAACTTACTTTAGAATTAGTTCATGCCGATGGAAGCAAAGACGAAATCAAGTTAAATCATACTTACAACGAGCAACAAATAGAGTGGTACAGAGCAGGTTCTGCATTGAATTTGATTAAGTCTGAAAACTCTAAGTAGATAGTGTAATTTACGTCATTCTGAGCGTAGCCTAAGAATCTGTTGGAGTCGAGGTAATTCTTTGGTAAGATTGATGAATATTAAAATATAAACACCGAACAGTAAATTACATGAATGTAATTTATTGTTCGGTGTTTTTTTGTTTTGCATTTATGAATATCTAAAATGTAAAAAGGATCTACCCTTAATGTTGTGGAACAATCGTCCCTTGAGCGTGGTTGGTGAGCGTGGTTGGTGAGCGTGGTTGGTGAGCGTGGTTGGTGAGCGGAGCCGAACCAGAGCCGAACCAGAGCCGAATCATAGCCGAATCATAGCCGAATGTAGACTATTACACAAATGGCATATTGCATAATCACTGTTGCTATAGATCTTTCTACTACATTCCCTTTTGTTCCCCATTCGGCTTCGCTCAGGGCAGGCAACAAAGGAAATTTCGCTCAAGTTGACGACTATTCTAAATTACAACTTCCACACAAATAAGTGTAGAACCTGTAAAAATATATTTTACTTCTAATGTATATTATGTGTGAATATAATCTACATAATAAGAGTAAGCCTAAAAAAATTAACGTAATTAGAAAAATAATAAATTACAATTAGTACTGTTTTCTAGAACAGTATTTACACAAGTTCTAAATGATGAATATGTAAATTTTTTCTAATGTTCTATTAATACATAAGTATTTTAAATTATAGCTATTTATAATAACTTCATTTTTTAAGGGATGACAAAAATTTAGTTCCTACAAGGTTAAATTTTATAAATACTTACAGTGTAAGTATTTATATATCAAAGTTGATATTGTAACTATTTGAAATATAGCTATTTAGAGCCATTAGTAATATTTATCAACTATAATTATAAGAAAATACTTGTTAAAATGTAAGAAATATCCTATCATTGCAGTATGTAAACAGTAATAATGAATCACTAAAAGCTGTTCAAACCTATTTAATTCTTACTAAAATGATGAGAAAAACACTATCTACCCTATTGGGAATGTTGTTTCTTGTTTTTGCACATATAGATGGTCAGGACTTACCAACTTTTCCTTACAACCTAAGTTCTTCAGACCTAGCAAAGACTAGTTACACTGTAGCAACCACTATCGGAACTCCTTCCGCTGACATTTCTTACACACCTACAAATTTTGTTTGTAAATCTGATATTATTGATCTTTGGGATAATAGTGCTAGAGATTCTGTTTTTTCAGTATTTAACTCTTCCCTTTATTCTGGAGGATCATTCTATTTGTCTTCACCAAGTCAAGGAATATCTGTAGATGCATCAACAGGAGAAATTCATGTTACTGGCGAAACAGGTAATGAAATTGATCCAGGTGTATATACAGTTAATTATAAATATGGAAATATAGGTACACAAGTATTTATATTTGCACCTGCTAATGTTCCAGTTACTCAAGGTTTATGGAAAACAGGACCATCGTATGATAGTGATCTTACAAATAGTTTTTTAGTAAACGGCAAAGAGTTCATATATATGGCTAATAACTCTCAAGGTTTATATATTGAGATGCCAACATCTAATAGTAGTAATTTGCGTGTTTGGGGAGGAGATGATATTCAAATACCTACATCTAGCGTGTGGAGTGGTGGAGTAGCAGAGTTTCCGCCTCATTTATTAAAATTCTTTAACGAAGAAGTAGTACCTCAATTCAGAAACGAGAGAGCTCTTGATGCAAGGTTAGTACATTTATCTACCTCAGATTATGGTAAAATTGAGTTTGACGATGTGTTTACATCTACAACTCCTAACGGACCTGGTACAGATATAAAATCATCTGAGTGGAAAGGTAGAATACATTTTGATAATACTAGCGGTTTAGTTACCGGTTCAAATATTATGAACCCTAAAATCACTCAAGCATCTTTTTCGGAAAATGGTAATCTTTTTTATATAGCTAATCACAACAATGGTGGAGGCAATGAAGTTTCAGAGTTATTCTTTATTCCTACGCTACAGGTTTTAAGAATGGTTGGAGATGTTTCTATGCCTGTAAATCCAGCATCGAGTACTAATTTAGATTCTGATGCAGGTAACCTTCTTAATTCATCGGCAATAAAAATTGTAGATACTAATGGTTCACTTTTAGATATTGAAATTGGAGATTTTGTAATTAAAAATCCTAGCAATTACAATGGGTCAAGTTCTTTTGAATATTCTGATTTTAAGAATTACATTGATGGTTTTGGACTAAATGTAGATAAGAATGAAGGGGGAATATGGAACGACAATTGGATAACGTATTTAGATCCTTCTAATGCTAATACTAAGGTAAATAGTTCTTATAGTTTAGATGAAACTTGGGAATTTTATTTCACTACGTCTAAACTAAATACAAGTGCTACTAATAATTTGGAATGGTATACTGAGTCAACTGTTTATAAAGCTAAACTTGATGTGTCAGATTTAAATAATATTAAACTTGTAGTGCAAGAAGAGTATCCTTTAAACAATATTAAAGTGCCTATTTCTGGTTTAGGTTTAGACCAGAATGGTTGTTTATTTTTTGTAGCGGGTCATACACAATTTGCCTTAATCAAAATATTTGGATGGGGAGGTAACTGTGGAGTACCAGAAGATATTAGCTCTCCTTTTGTAGTTGTTGATTCTGTATCTGATATAGATGTATTGGTTTGTGTTAACGATACTTATGATTTAACTTCTACTGTTCCTGACTACCTGTTACAACCAGTTAGTTTTATTCATCCTATGGGAGAACCTTTCGATCCTACTCCTTACGATTCTGATCCAGTTTACATGCCAGAATTAAAGAATATTTTCGATATTTCTTATACTGATACAAATAATGTTGCAGTTGCTAGTCCTAAAGAGGTGCCAACTGGAATTTACAGAGTTTGGGTAAAACAAGCTGATAACGGAGGCTCTAATACACCAAATGGCTTATTCGACTTACAAGGCAAATGTGTTGAGAACGATTGGTTCTACGAGGTTAGCATTACAGATTTGAGTGTTGATTTTTCTTATCCTACAGAGAGTTGTAGTAATATGTTAGTATCACCTACTATTATTTTTGGAGATATTAGCCATGGTAAATTTGCTTTTATTAACGATGAAGGAAATAGAGTTAATACTATAGGTTTAGCAAGTATAAATGAAATTAATGGAGATGTAACTGGACCTGAATCTGGAGTTACTTACAGGGTAGAATACTTATCAAAAGATTCAGAAAATGGAAGTATTGGATGTAGCGATTTCAGTAAAATTGTATTTGTTGAAATTAATGTTGATATAACTAACCCTAATCCTTTAGATATAATTCAATCTAATGATTTAACATTTTGTGGTGCTAATATTACTTTGGTTAAACCTATTTTAGGAAGTACTTGTTCTACAGTAAACGGTTTGTTAGTAAATGGACTAGTTATTGATTTATCTTTAGAAAGTTACTTGTTCCCAGTTGGTAATTCAACTGTAGTTTACAATATTACAGATGCAGGTGGTAATAGTATTTTATACAGCTATAGTGTTATGGTTACCGATAACGAATTTCCAATAATTACAAATATTCCTGATGATATTATTCTTGGCTCAACATATCCTAATTGTAACTCAATTGCTAGTTGGATAGAACCAACAATTACGGATAATTGTAGCTATACAAGTAATGTTGAAGTAAAAGACGAATTAGGAAATATAATTAATATTATTAATGGTGATGAATTTCCACTTGGAATAAATACTGTTACCTACACAGCAACTGACGATAATGTAAATATTACTGTTGCAACTTTTAATGTTATTGTAGAAGACGCTAATCCTTCAGTAATAGATATTGCAACTTTACCAACAGATGTTGCACAGTGTGACGATAATGTAGTGATGAACGATGTTGTTATTACCGAGAGTTGTACAGGAGGAATTCTTTCAAACGATTTTAATTTGGATAATGGAGCTAATGCTTCTGGAGTTTATCCTATAGGAACAACAGTTGTTACTTTTACAGTTACTAATTCAGAAGGAGTTGTTACTGATACAAAATCAATTAGCATCACCATAAATCCAGAAATTGAAGGAGAGATTATTGGTTTTGATGTTGTAGAAAGAGGAGAAGAATTTGAGTTATCATTTTTACCAGTTTCAGGGACAGTGGCTACATATTCGTGGACAATTTTATCAGGAGAAGCTAGTATAGTTAATTCTGAATCTAATTTATCTACTTTTAAACTTATTGCTAATGCAGAAGATGATATTGTTGTTCAACTAGAAATTACTTCGCAAGAAGGTTGTACTAGTATTTTTGAAAAAACAATAAATGTACAGTGTACTGCAACAGTAGAAATTATTTCTCCAAGTATATTAGAGCAAGGAGTATTGGGTAAATTTACAGCCTTAGCTACTGGAGGAGAAGTTTCAAGTTATTCATGGTCAGTTTCAGGAGTAGCTTCAGTAGAGAATAATTCTCAAAATTCATCTGAGTTCCAAATTATTTCAACCGAAACTGGAATTGTTACAATTGATTTAGATGTAGTTATGATTAGTGGTTGTACTGCTACAGCAAGTGTAACTATAGAGTCAGAATGTACAATTGAAGTAGAAATTGATGGACCTTCAACTATTGATGATGGCTTTGAATTTGACTTGACTTCATTTGTTACTGGAGGCGAAGCTTCATCTTATAAATGGTCTGTTGTATCGGGAGATGCTACAATTACTAGCGATACAGATGAAGATGCAATTACAGCAAAAATAGAAGGAGAAGCAACTATTCAATTAGAAGTAACTAATTCTGTTGGGTGTACTGCTATTGATCAGATAAAACTTGAATCATCTGGCGATTGTAAAATACCTAATGTTATAACTCCTAACAATGATGGTATTAACGACATGTTTGTAATTCCTTGTATTGATACTTATCTCAATAATCATATTATTATACTAGACAGATGGGGTAAGACTGTTTTCGAAACAAGTAACTATGACGGAGAGTGGGATGGAAGTAACCAGAATGGAGATTACCTAAAAGGAACATATTTTTATAAACTTACATCTTCTAACAAATCAGAAAGATCTGGTTATGTAGTTGTAGTGAGATAATCTAAAACAAAAAGAGAATGAAAAATTCAAAAAAAATCATACTTATCTTGTTGGCGACTATTTTTACCCAACAGTTAGTAGAGGCACAAACAGAAGTGGCACCACTATCTCCTCGTTTAACTCAATATATGCTACATCAGCCATTTGTAAATCCGGCTGCAGTTGGTAGTTACGAGTCGTTTACTGGAGCAATGTCATACAGAAATGATTGGTCGGGAATGGAAGGAACTGCAAATACTCAGGGTATTGATGTAACTATGCCTTTGAGCGATGTTAACTACATGGGAGTAGGTTTAATAAGAGATTACATAGGCGCAGGATATGAGACACAATACAGTTTCAATGTTAATTATGCATTCAGGATGCAAATATCAGACGATGATTATTTATCGTTAGGATTGAGCGGTGGTGGAGATTATATAGTTAATGATTTTTCTAACCTAGAAGGTATAAACCTTAATGATCCAGCTTATTCTCAAGCAAGCGAATCTACTTTTGCACCAAACATGAGACTAGGAGCATACTATTTCAGAGATAAGGTTTATGCTGGAGTTGCAATAAGCAATTTGTTTTCAACTACTATTACCACTAATGCTGATAATACTAAAGAATACGAAACAGAATATCTAGATTTAAATAAAGTAAACTACATGTTGCATGCAGGTGTTAGTATACCTATAAGCGATTATTGGGATCTTAATGTTTCTTCTTTAGGTAGATATGCATCTGGATCAAAACTTCAAGTAGATTTTAACTCAATGTTTATGTACGATAATATTTTCGGAATAGGAGCTATGTACCGTACTAACAATGAGTTGGCAATAATGGCAAATTTCCGATTCTTAGAAAAATTTAGATTAGGATATGCCTATGAAACTAGATTATCTGATTATGATAATTCGGATATGGGAACACATGAAATTATGTTGATATTCCAATTGCCAGATCCAAAAGGCTCGGCAATTGTAGTACCTCGATTCTAACTCTAAAAACCCTAAAATGAATAAACTATACATAATAATCTTCTTCTCCACACTATCAGTTTCTTCGTTCGGACAAAGGAGAGAAATAATGAAAGCTGATGAATATTTTGATATAAACTATTATATAGAAGCCATAAAGTATTATGAAGAAGCTGAATCTGATAAAGATATTGGCGATAGAAGAGCATACGTAACCAGAAGGTTGGCATTATCTAATCATGATATATTTAGATATAAGCAATCGCTAGATTGGTATGTAAAGCTATTTTCGTTGAAAACTAGATTAAGCGAAGAAGATTATTATAATTATGCCGAAGCATTGAGAATTAATGGTGATTTTGAACAAGCAAAAGAAAGGTATTTTCAGTATGCTAACCTTGTAGGAGACGAGGAATTAAAACAACACTACAAAACATTATCAGAATGGAGTAAATCCAATAATAAACAATCACAGATAGATATATTCGAATCAAAAGTATCTATTGGAGATAGAGGTTTAGGAGTAGCATATTATGCAGATGGACTAATTTACTCGCAAACAAAAAAAGACTTTAAGGAAAGCAAGACACCATTTTATGATTTGGTATATTCCAAAACAGATGGGGCTAATTTTGGAACTGCAAACGAATTACCTGAGTTCGAGAATAATGAATTTTTCAATGGAGGTGCCTTTTTCTGTGTAAAAGATTCTACACTGTACTTTACAAGTAATGCATCAGATAGAAAAAAGTTTAGATCTTTATCTCCACGATATCACCTAAGTAAAGATGGAGTTAATCATTTAAGAATTTATAGCTCAAAATTTAGCAATGGTGTGTTTCAGAAAAGAATTGATTTAAGTGTTAATGATGATGATTTTAGTAATGCACATCCAACTTTAACACTAAGTGGCGATACCATGTATTTTGCATCAAATAGAGATGGAGGTAATGGAGGATATGATTTGTACCGAAGTATTAAAAAAAGTAATAAATGGTCTAAAGCAGAGAATCTTGGAGAAAAAATTAATACAGATAAGAATGAAATGTTTCCTTTTGTAAAGAGGAGTATGTTGTATTTTTCGTCGTATGGGCATATGAATTATGGTGGTGCCGATTTATTTGAGGCTGTAATTCATAACGATGGAACAGTTTCTTTACCCGAAAATATGGGGAAACCATACAATTCGAGTAAAGATGATTTTGCAATGATTTTTGACGATAAAAAGGATGGTTATTTTATTAGTAACAGAGGCAATGATAAAGGGCATGATAAGATTTATTACTATCAAAAAACTCCACCAGATACAATAATGGCAACTGCGAAAACAAGATTTGATTTACTTGGAGTAGACAGTGTTAAGGTAAGTTTGAATCAAATTACAGGAGGCGAGATAAATCAGGTATATTCTAGTTATACAGATACTACTGGATCATTAAATTTAGTTTTAGAAAAAGGTAAAGAGTATTATGCTTATTTCATTGCAGAAGGGTTTAGACAGGATACTATAAAAAAGCACATACCTAGAAATGATAGAAAAGACATTGTAGCTCTTTTTGATAATACTCCACTAGAAGGAATTCCAACACAAATAAAGAACATTTATTTTGCTTTTGATAAGTGGGATATTCTAGAGGAATCTAAGCCTGTATTAGATCAATTGTACTATTACATGAAACAGTACGACAATATTGATATTTTTATAGGAGCTCATACAGACTGTAGAGGAATTGATAGTTATAATAATGAATTGTCAGATAAAAGGGCTAATTCGGCTGTTAGCTATTTAGTTAATAAAGGAATAGATAAAAGTAGGCTTACTTGGAAAGGTTATGGTAAAACTCAAATTCTTATTATTTGCGGTAGATGCTCTAAATGTACAGAAGAACAACATCAGAAGAATAGAAGAGTAACTTTCGAAATAAGCATCAGATCAAAAAAATGATGATATAGAGGTTGAAACTGAGTGATTTACGTACTAGATTAATTCAGTTATTTTAAAATATAGATACACCTTAAAATGCAAATTTACATAAAAATGTAAGTTTGCATTTTTTATTGAAAAAAAGCAGTAATAATACGTCTTAACATTTCATTATTTAAGAACAAACAATATATTTGTCAGATTAATATTTCAAGTTTATGTTATTTAGATATAAATTTGATACAAAACAAATACTTGATTATTACTAACTCAATTTATCTAATAATTATCGTAGAAATTATTAACATAGTTTTGATAATTAAATAATTTTATATGAAAAAATACTTACTACTTATAGTCTCAATAGCCACACTGTTTAGTTCGTGTGTATCTAAAAAAAAGTTAACTTATTTACAGGAAAGTAGTGAATCTCAGTTAGACTCTTTAGGCTATAATACTTTAGAGAGGTCAGATTATCTTATTCAAATTAATGATATCCTGAATGTAAACATTAAATCTTTCGATGAAAAAGCATCAAATATCTTTAATGCATATATAGAAAGAGGAACAGTTCAGGTAAATGATGCTATTATCTATATTAAAGGAAACTCCGTTGATATGGATGGTAATATTGAACTTCCTGTAATTGGGTCTGTTCAAGTAGAAGGCTTAACTCTAAGGGAAACTAAAAGAGCTATTGAAAAAGAATTATATAAGTATTTCAAAAAGGATGCAGTATTCTTGAAAGTGCAATTAGCTGGTATTAGATATTCAATTGTAGGAGAGATAAATCGTCCTGGAAAATATGTAATTTATCAAAATCAAGTAAATGTTTTTGAGGCTATTGCAAATGCAGGAGATATAACAATGGTAGGTACTAGAAATAAGGTTCAAATTATTAGACAACTTCCAAAAGGAGTTCAAATTTTTGATATTGATTTAACAGATAGAAATGTTATAAATTCTCCTTATTACTTTATTCAACCCAACGACGTTATCAATGTTCAGCCGCTAAAAGCAAAATCATGGGGTATAGGAACTCAAGGATTTACAACATTAATATCTCTTTTAACTCTTATATCAACTACTCTGTTGATTATTGTAAATGTGAATCAGTTAACAAAATAATTGCTACTCTACACTTTTTGAATGGAAAATAATAACCGAAATAATTTTGATAACAATTATAATATACCACAATTAGAACCTATAGATCTAAAAGATATATTCTTTAAGATTATTAATTATTGGGTACATATATTAGTTACGGTATCAATATTTTTAGTAGTAGCTTTTGTAATTAATAGATATTCAACTCGTTTGTATAAAACAGAGATGACTATGCTTATAGAAGACGAAAGCTCTGCTAGTGGTCCATCAGCAATAATGGAGCGTATGGGTTACAGTAACCCACGTCTTAATTTTTTCAATGAAAAATTAATTTTAGAATCATTCTCGCAAATAGAAAGAACAATAAAAAATCTAGATTTCGATATTAGTTATTATACAAAAGGAAATATAAAATCAAGTGAAGTCTACAAACCCTCGAATTTTAATATTGAGTACGATACCTTACATCCTCAGATTGTAGGAGCTCTTTTTGATGTTATATTATTGGACAATAAAAAGATTCTAGTAGAATTAGATATTGTTGATGATCAAGAACCAAAGATTTACAATCTGAAAACTCAGCAAAGGATAGACAGTATTAAATTTGATTTTATATCTAAAGAATACACTGTTGGTGAATGGATAGAAGGAAATTCATATAAGTTTAAAGTTAATATCAATAAAACTGAGAATACTGAAGAGTCTGAAAGGATTGATGGTTTTGACTTTGTGTTGAATACAGATGAAGCTGTAGCAAATAGATATTATAGATACATAAAAGTTTCTCCTAGTGAAGAGGAATCTTCTGGAATGAACCTTAGTACTATTGGTGCAAATGGTTCTAAAGATATTGTTTTGTTAAATGCATTTGCCGATGCATATATTCAATATGGTTTAGATCTTAAAAATGCAATATCAGACAATACAATTAAATTTATTGATGAGCAAATTTTTGGTATTCAGGATTCTCTTAATTATGCTGAAGAATTACGACAAAGGTTTAGATCAGATAATAAAGTTATAGATCTAAGTTCAAAGGGATCAAAGCTTTTTGATAACATGATAGAAATCGAAAATGAGTTATCAAAAGAAAAATTTAAGCTTGAATACTATAACTCTATAAGAAGATACCTTGATAAAGGCAAAAATCTCTCAAATGTTTCTGTACCTTCAGCAATAGGAATTGACGATCCCTTGATGAATAAGATGATAATGGAACTTACTACTTTGTACTCACAAAGAATTCAGCTCAAATCAATTGTAAGTGAAAATAATCCTCAAATTATTTCTGTTAATTCGCAAATCAATCAAACAAAAAATGTATTAAAAGAAAATTTACGTAACATAATTGCAAATACAAAGTTACTTGTAAAGGATTACGAATCAAGACTTGAAGAAATAGAGAAGAAGGTTCAGGATTTACCTAAAACAGAAAGATCTTACTTAAAGATAGAGCGTAAATTTAAGTTGAGTGAAGGTCTTTATACTTTCTTAATGCAAAAAAGAGCTGAAGCTGGTATAGCAAAAGCAGGAAATATTGCTGATAATAAAGTTATAGATTATGCAAAAACAAATAGAGTTCCTCTTAAACCTAAAACTAGCTTAGCTTACGCTATTGCTATATTATTGGGGTTAGCAATTCCTATAGGTATTATTTTAGTAAAAGATTATTTAAATAATAAAATACTAAATAGAAAACAATTAGAAAAACTTGTTTCAATACCAATACTGGGAGTAATCGGACATTCTGATAATAAATCAAATTTGGTTGTTTACGAAAAACCTAAAACACCTGTGTCCGAATCTTTTAGGGCAATTAGAGCAGACTTACAATTCTTGCTTAAAGATAAAAAATCTGATGAAGCTAAAGTAATATTATTGACATCGTCAATAGGAGGAGAAGGGAAAACCTTTACAAGTATTAACTTGTCTACTGTATTGGCTAATGGAGGCAAGAAAGTTGTTCTGCTAGGTGTTGATATGCGAAAGCCAAAAATATTCAATGACTTTAATCTTAAGAATGATATTGGTCTCTCTAATTATTTAATAGGTAAAGCTTCTAAAAATCAAATTTTGCAGCAAACATTTATAGATAATCTTTCTATTATTCCTTCAGGAACAGTTCCTCCAAATCCTTCTGAATTATTATTGGGTAATCAATTTGAAGACTTAATTAATGATCTGAGAAAAGAATTTGAATATATAATATTAGATACGCCACCTATAGGATTGGTGGCTGATGCTCTTCAAATAATACATTTAACTGATGTAAACTTATTTTTGGTAAGACAAAACTATACAGAAGAAGATGTATTAGGTTTTGTAAAAGACAAGTATGAAAATAAAACATTTAAAAATGTAAATATTATTTTCAACGATTTCACTACAAGAATGGGATATGGTTATGGAGGGTATTCTTATGGTAATAGAGATGGATATGGTTATTATGAATAATTAGATAATATTAACCTAAAATTATAATAAGTATTATTTTACTAAGAAAAACTACCTGAATGTCAAATAAAGAAGAATATTTTATAGAAGAAGTAAGTGATGAGTTTTTTGATATAAAAGGCACCTTACTTAAAATACTGCATTATTGGCCGTACTTTGTAGTTTCAATAACGATGGCTTTGGCGATAGCTTTTGCAAAGAATTATGTTACCACGCCTAAGTATGAGATGGAGGCAACAGTTACAATTATAGAAGAAGAAAATCCTTTTTTATCCTCTAATGTATCGTTGATGTTTAACTGGGGAGGAGCATCGGATAAAGTACAAACTGTTATTACTATTTTGAAATCTAGAATGCACAACGAAAAAGTTGTGAAGAGATTGGGTTTCGAAGTTTCATTACATAAAATAGAAAGATTTAGAGAGATTAAATTACACGATAAAGCTCCTTTTCATCCTGTAATTAATCACTCAAAAGAGCAGATAGTTTCGTCACCTTTATTTATAACTATAAAAAATAAAGACGAATATGTAATACGAATACCAGAGTTAGAATCTTATACGGTATTTAATTTTTTAAATGATAATTCAAGAAGTATTTACGAAGATTATAATGAGCAATTTTTTACTGGACGTTTTGATGAGTGGTTTGAAACTCCATTCTTTAAGGTTATGCTAACTAAGAATTTTATAGATAGCAACTATCCAAAAGATTCTGAATACAAGATGCAAATTCTTAATTACAACACCGTTGTATCGTACATGATGGCAAATGTAAATGTTGATCAGAAAACAAAGGATGCATCTATTCTTCAAGTAAATCTAAGGGGAGAGAATAAAAGTGAAATTGTAAGCTTTTTGGATGAAACTATAAAGGTTTATCAAGAATACGAATTAGGCGAGAAAAATAGAGTTGCAAAGAATACCCTAGAATTTATTGATTTACAATTGATGGGAGTTTCTGATACCTTAAAGAATGCAGAGGCTAAACTTCAAAAGTTTAGAGAAGATAACAAGATGCTGGATGTAACCTCCGAAACGGGACAAATATATACAGCAATTGCAGACTTAGAATCACAAAAAGCTTCAATTAATTTAAGATTGCGTTACTATAGTTATCTTAATACTTACATAAACAAAAATAAAGAACTGTCTGGAATTACAGCACCCTCAGTTGTTGGAATTGATGATCCTCTATTGTTAGGATTGATTAATCAGATGACAGAAATAAGTATAGAAAGAACTAAAGCTTCATATACCAATACAGAAATGAACCCTGTAATGGATACGTATAATCAGCAACTTAATACTATAAAGAAGACACTTTTAGAAAGTGTAAAAAATCAAATTTCTGCAACAAACATATCACTGAAACAAGTTAATGAGAGGTTAGCTAATATTGATAAAAAAGTTAAAACCTTGCCTGGCAGTGAACAAGAATTATTAAATATAAAGAGGTTTTACGATTTATCTGATCAGCAATACAATTTTTTATTAGAGAAAAGATCTGAAGCAGGTATTGTTATGGCTGCAAATATGTCTGATCTGAAAATTATTGACAAAGCTAAAGATATTGGTCAGGGACCTGTTTCTCCTATTCCAATGAGAAGCTATATTATTGCTGTTGTATTTGGTTTCTTTTTGCCTCTATTAATTATTTTGGTTATTCAATTTTTCAATAATACAATTCAAACACCTGTAGATATTGAAAATAAATATTCTATACCATTGTTGGGAGTTATAGGTCATAGTATTTTAGATACAAATTTAGTTGTGGCTACAAAAGGTAAATCAGGAATTGCAGAATCATTTAGGAGTATGCGTTCTAATTTACAATTCCTATTGCGAAGAAAAAATAAGAAAGATGGTAATAAAACTATATTAGTTACTTCATCTATTGGAGGTGAGGGGAAAACATTTACATCAATTAATCTTGCTTCTGTTTTATCGTTAGGAGATAGAAAGACTTTACTTATTGGAGTTGATTTACGCAAGCCTAAAATATTTGGGGATTTTGGGATAAAGAATGATATAGGTTTGTCTAATTATTTAATTGGTCAAGTAACATCTCAAGAAATTATTCAATCTACTGAATTTGATTCACTAGATATTATCTCCGCAGGGCCTATTCCTCCAAATCCTTCAGAACTTTTATTAGAGGGAGCTTTCGATGAATTAATTATAGAGATGAAACAAAATTATGACTTTATAGTTTTAGATACTCCACCAGTTGGACTAGTTGCAGATGCTTATCAATTGATGCACCATGCTGATGCTATTTTGTACATGACGAGATATAATTATACAGATAAAAACTTATTACGTACAATAGAGGAAAAGTATAAGAATAAAGAAGTTGAGAATATTGCTTTTATACTTAACGACTTCGAATCTAAATCGGGTTATGGCTATGGTTATGGATATGGTTACGGATATGGATATGGGTATTTCGAAGAAGATAAAGTATCTCTACTTAAAAGAATAAAGAAAGCATTTAAGAGTTAGTATTAATTACTAAAACCACCCATTAAATTATCTTTTAATGGGTGGTTTTTATGTTTTTGAAAATAATTTAGAAGTCTAAGTTTAAGGAAAAGTAGAACATTCTTGGTAGTTTTACACCAGTATCTACTCCCCACGCCCAATCAGCTCTCATAAAATATCCAAACACTTGTGTTCTTAATCCAAATCCGTAACCATAAACAAACGGATCTTTTTGCCTGTCTAGGGTTATTGTAATTGGAGGATTACTAATTACCTCGTTGTTAAGAGAATTCTCTTTAGACCACGGAGTCACACCTGTCCATGCTGTTCCCGTATCAAAGAATGGAACAACTTGGAAATGTCTTAATATACTCCAACTTATAGGAGCATCACTAAAATATTGAAATAAAGGGATTCTTAATTCAGAATTAAATAAGGCAAAACTTGTACCATGCCTAACATTTTGGGTAAAACCTCTCATGTTTGTCATCAGGGTTTGGAAACCATAATTAATATCTGGAGAAGGTCTTAAACTATAATCAAATCCTGGGTTGAAACTGTTGTCAACACCTCCCAAATAATATGCTAGACGTTGTGATCCTACCGATGTTCCTACTGCAACTCTATTCGCCCAAATAATATTTCTATGTATTCTAGTGTAGTGCCTTAAATCTGTTCCGATATTTATCATCGTTGTTTTACCTCCATCTAAACCTTGGTATAGCTCAACAAATGTTTTTGCTCTAAATCCTCTGTAAAGGTTTACAGAGTAGTTTATAGAATTGTCATAGGTATGATCAAACCTAAGTGTCGTATAATCTTTGTAGCTTATAGGTGTTTCAAGAGATGTATCGTCTATAGATAATAATATACCTTTATCTCTTCTGTAAGCAATAGATCCAGAAACTGCTGAAACTGGTGATAAAGGATATGTTAACTTATATTCAAATTTATTGGTGATAACTCTAATTAATGCATACTTGTCTTCTATTACATCAGGTGAAAAAACACTTCGTCTATAAAATAGATATGATTTATTCCAACGTTTGTTCCTATCGTCAAACCTTAGTTTGAATTCGCTGTTAGGGCTAAGAGATAAACCTGCTACTGGCTGAAAATTTGTTCTGAATCCTCCAGTTAATGAATAATTATTAAATACATCGGCAAGTGTAATTTCAAAAAGAGCATTAAATCCAGAGTTCATAAATACTGGTCCCCCCGTAAATACTTGATAATCGAGGTTGTCGTTAGATTGATCTAGCTGAGTTGTTAATTCGGTAGCAAAATATATATTTCGGTATAAGCGTTTAAATCTATCAAATTTTTTCCTATCTATAATCTCCATTTCTGTATAAGTAGAATCGGGGTTACTTTTGAAATTATATGTCTTGCCAAGTTTACCAACTACTCCAAAATATCTATAAATTTGTTCTTCAAAAACATAATCATTCAAATCTATAGGGTAGCTGCCAAGTTCAATTTTTACTTTATAAGTATTATCTTCCTCTGTATCCTCTTTAGTTTTTATGCTGTAGTCGTGTATTTCTTTTCTACTTTTAATTGTGTCTTCTAACCCATCTATATATTGAACTTTATATCTTCCATCGTGGAAAGAAAGTTGAGCATATGCATCAAGTTCGGGGGAGTTAACATGGTTAAGAATTGAATTATTTTTATCAGATAATTTAAAATTATCAAAAGTATTACGATAGTGGATTATTGTATCTACATGACTAACGGTACTATCCATAACAAAAGCGTAACTATTTTGCACAAGATTTTCGTCAAAAACTAGGTAAGTAGCAGTTTTGCCATCAACAGCTTGGGGCCTAGTTTCATTTACATTTTTAGTTTCTGTAGCTCTTTTTAAAGTAGTTGATTTTGTTTTGAAATTATATATGTACAAATCGCTATGTTTCCTACCCAATGCCAACATTTTACTTTGATAAATTGTGTCGGAATACCTGTTAGAACTAAAGATTATTTCTTTATCGTTATTGAAGAAAACAGGATCTAAATCATCAAAACTATCTCTTGTGAGATTTTCGAAAACTTGTGTTTTTAATGAATAGACATATATGTCAGAATAACCATCTCTAACTGCAGAAAACACAACTTTATCGCCATTTTCAGAGAATGAAAGGCTTATTATTTTATCTATACTACCAAAAGATTTATTCAGGAGTTCGTCGTTGTCAACATCATATAGGTATAGGAATACAGTACCTTTATCCTCCATTACAAATGCCAGATTTTTCCCATCGGGATGCCATTGTATTAGTGGATAACTCAAATCTTCATTTTGAGGTATTTTGTAACCTCCTCTAAAAATTCTCTTCTTTTTCTTCTTGTTGATATCTAGTAAATATACATTGTATTGCCCAATATTATTCGTAGCATAAGCCGCTCTATTTCTATTTTTAGAAAGAGTAATTTGGTATATTTTTTCATGATTCCTAGACTTAACAATCTCGTTAGGGAGATCATCTAAGTCTTGGTTTAGGTCTAGTTTATAAATATCAGCGTAATACTTAAGCCAATCTTTTCTAATTTGTTTGTAGTCAACTCCAATTACAGATTCAAGCCCTTCTTTTATATCGCGATATAGGTAAGATGTATAAACAATATTTGGAATCATACTTTTCCCATATCTATGAGCTATGTAATCCCAAACAGAATACCCTAGAATTCTGGCATATTCTGGCGAAAACGAATTCAAATCATCTAGGTTTCCAGATGCTAATCCATCCCTAATTTGAGATTCTATTTCAGGTGTTTTTTCTGTAGACATATATAATACTAAACCATCGGAGAACCATGATGGTAGCGACATATTCCTATAGGTTTCTAATCCTTTTTTAAAATTACTACCCGATATCAGGTAGTTTAAAAGCATTTCTGTTATTCCTGCTCGTAACTGAACATCTAAATCTGAATGATTTCCAGTACCATGTATAAACATTTTATTGCCTTTAAGGCTGGTTATACCTCCAGTATTGTAGCTCTGATCGTTATTATCGTTAAGATTACTTTGTTTAAGATCGGTAAGTGTATTGTAACATATTATCTGAAACCTTTCATCGAAATTTAATTTGAAAAACTTAGATAATTCCTTTAGTTCTTTGTCGACATTTGTAACAATATACTGAGCATTTTTGGAGCCTCTTTGATAATAAAAAACATCGTATTGTGGTAGACGATAATAGTTCCAATCGAAAGTGTTATAAACAACTCTATTTTTACCAAAGTCTTGCTGAACACCGTAGTAGAATTGGGAATGTGCAGAAGTAGAAAGCATCATAAACAGCCATAAAAATATTATGGCTAGTAGAGGTGTATTTACTTTACTACTGATTTTCAATTTGAAAGACTTAAGTTGGATATAGCTTTTGTAATAATTATTGTAAAGCTAATATATGAAAAAGCAATGATTATACTGATTATATAAAGCTTGTATTTACAGCTATCTATTTCAATAAAAAAAGCCACTATTCTTAGGTAGAATAGTGGCTTTGATACTAAATATTATCAGTTCTTAGTGACCGAAAATCTCAGCTAATTTTGTAGCTAACTCTTCGCCTCTAAGGTTCTTAGCAATAATTTTTCCTTCTTTATCAAGTAGGATAGTTGTTGGTATAAAACGAACATCATATTCTTTGTTCACTTCTTTAGTATCCAACATTTGAGTATAGTTTATTCCATCAGCAATAATTGCTTGCATCCATTTATCTGTATCAGCAGGACGATCAACAGAAATACCAGCGATAGAGAACCCATCTTTACTGTATTTGTTTATCAATGCAACATTATTAGGATTTTCTGCTCTACAAGGCTTACACCAGTGTGCCCAAAAATCTATAAGTACAACTTTGCCTTTTTGCTCAGAAAGTTTATACTCTGTACTGTCTGTTGTAGTAAGAGTAAAATCTGGAGCTTCAGCACCAACAGCTAATTTTGCCATTTTTGCAAGTCTCTCGCTCAATTCTACACCATACTTACTGTCTTTAGACTCTTGAGTTAATGCTTCGTAAATAGGATTTACTGTTTCAAACTCAAATTTCTGAATGATAGTATTTAACGCCCATGGAGCTAAAGGAGAGTTGTTGTTTGTTTTTGCAAAATCATAAACAACTTTTTCAGCTTTTTTGTCGTTAAGTTCAATAGCGTCCTTTAAAGACTCTAATTTTATAGAATCTTTTTGCATTTGAGCCATTTGAGCTTCTTGGTAAAGCTTACCTTTTTCTTCTTGTACTTTTTTGAAACCTTCAATTAAACTTGAATAAGTATCTTGAGATTCAGAACCTTTTATTACAACTTTATCTAAGCTGTCAAGTGATGCCGTAAGAGTAATATTGTCGTTTCCAACAAACATAAACATCCCTTTTTGTGGGTTCTCCTGAAGTATAAATAGACGGAAATCAGCACTTTCTAATTTTTCACTATATGTAAATTTACCATTCTTTACCTCTACAGTATCGATGTTAGTAGGTTTGTTGTCTTCTATTTTTGCAACAATAAAATTACCATTTTCTAGTCCTTCAACTGTTCCGTTTACTTTTAAGTCAGTGTTACTACACGATACCAACGTACCTATAAATGCAATAACCATAGCTATTTTTCTCATATTTGAGTTTTATATTGATTGTTAATTATTTACTGAGTCGCAAGCTAATAAAAAAAATTATTTGCTTCCTTTATTTTCGTTAATTTCTTTATCCTCTGTAATCTCTTTATTTTTAATAAATGCATCAATTAGATTTACTAAATCTTTACGTATCATGTTTCTGCCTACAATTATTCCATTTTCATCAACCAAAACTGTTTCAGGAATAACTCTTATTGCAAGTTTTTTTACTGCCTCGTTATTGTAAGATTTTAAGTCACTAACTTGTTCCCAAGGTAGGTTATCCTCTTTTACAGATTCTACCCATTCGTTCTCCTTAGAATCCAAAGAAACACTAATTATTCTTAAATCATCATCACTGTATTTATCGTTCAACGTTTTAGAAAGGGTATTAGAAATTCTACTATTTTGGTCGAAAGAACCCCAGAAAGTAAGAAGTAAAAAACCTTTTTTATTTTCTAATTTAATATCTGTTCCAGTAGTGTCAGGCTGAATTATTTCTGGTAATTTATGACCAACAGTTGTAGCTTTAAGTTGAGTAACTAGTCCGTTTAATTCTTTTCCATATTTGCCATCTTTAACTTCAGCAGACATTGATTTGTTGATAGTGTCAAGTACAGTAACATCAGAAGAACTTAAGTAGTTTAAAGCTATATATGGTGCAATATCAAATTTTCCATTGCTCACAGCAAAGTTTAAAATATATCTGGTTTTTTTCAATTCGTTTTTCTGATATTGCCCAGAAAGAGTTTTAAGAGTAACAAAGTGTTTTTTGTTATTAGCTTGAAGACCCTTAACGTAAAGCTCATTTTTCCTGTTGTTAAATCTCCCAATTATTTTATTGAATTGATCTAATAATTCCTGATTCTCAGAACCTGTAACATTAGCAGTAAGCAAATCTTTTACATCTGCATCAATAGTTATCTCGTTCTTTTCTACAAAAACTGGCAACTCGGAAGAATTACGCCTACTTGTACTTAAAAAATAAACTTCAGGCGAATTTATGTTCCCAGAAAACTCAAATTCTTCTGTACCTTTCAAGAATAAGGAGTCGATAGTTTCAAGGTTTCCATTCACTTCATTTTTAAGGTAAACCATGCCTTTACGCATACCTTCAACCTTACCTTTTATTACAAAATTAGCATCCTTATCTTCGCTACAAGAATTTAAAATTCCAATTATAGATAAAACTAATAATATCTTTTTCATGTGTGTGTTTATTATTTATGACTTAATAAGTCGTTGTATTTAAATTACATATTTACTGTAGAAGCTAACTCCATCAGGTAAGCAGATAGCATTGCTCCATAAGTTCCAACTGCGTATCCCAGTACTGCAAGTATTACTCCAACTGGTGCAAGTGCAGGGTTGAAAGCTGCTGCAACTATAGGCGCAGATGCTGCTCCACCAACGTTTGCCTGACTTCCTACTGTTAAGAAAAAATATGGAGCTCTTATAATTTTTGCTACTCCTAATAGTAGTAAAACATGAAAAGTCATCCATATAAGTCCAACAATTAATAAACCTGGATTGTCGAATATTTGCATTACATTCATTTTCATACCTATTGTGGCAACAAGTATATAAATGAAAACACTTCCTATTTTAGAAGCTCCTGCTCCCTCTAGTTTTTTAGCTTTTGTAAATGATAGTAATAAACCTAAAGTTGTAGCTACCACAATTAACCAAAAGAAACTAGAACTCAATGAGCTATCTTTTAATGATGGAAAAGTTTCTATCAACCAAACAGGAAAACTATCTGCAAACATATGAGATAATCCAGTAACACCAAATCCGATACCAATCATTATTATATAATCTTTTAGCGATGGCATTCTAGAAATACTTGCTGTATAATTTTCTACTTTATTTTTTAATTCCTCTATTGCCGATGAGTCAGCTTTTAGCCATTTGTCTATTTTTGCTGTTCTACCAATCCCCATTAGAAGTATAGCCATCCAAATATTTGCAACAATAATATCAACAAGAACCATTGCACCATAATTTTTTGGATTGTATTGGTAAATTTCCAACATGGCAGCTTGGTTTGCACCTCCGCCAATCCAACTTCCAGCAAGTGTTGTTAAGCCTCTCCAAACAGCATCAAACCCAACACCTCCAACAGTTTCTGGCGAGAAATAAGATACAATTAAAATAGCAAGAGGTCCTCCTAATATTATTCCAACAGTACCTGTTAGGAACATGATTACACTTTTAGGACCTAAATTTACAATTGCTTTTAAGTCTATACTCAAGGTCATAAGAACAAGAGAAGTAGGTAGCAAGTATAGTTTTGCCATTTTGTATAATTCTGAATGTTCTTCAGATATAATTCCAAACGAATTCAAGAAACTTGGCAGTAAGTATGCCATAAGTAGCGGTGGAAATATTTTATAAAATCTTTTCCAATTTTTATTGTCGCTACTAGAAGTATGGAAAACGAATGCTAGTGAAGCCATTAATAGGCCAAATACGATAGCATCGTTAGTGAAAATAGGATTTTCCATTAGTAATTATAAGTACCTTTTGTAAAGTTGATAATATAGTCGGGCGAAAATACTATTTTTTATTAAACAACAATACATAAAAAGTGTTTGATTTACATTGAATATGCCCAAAATCATTACCTAAATTTAAGTGTAATTATAAAATCTAATTTATATTTGCTACAGAACCAAAAGAAAATAAATATGAGATTTTTTAGATTTTTACTATTGAATGTTGTGGCACTGTTTATATCTACTTCAACATTAACTGCTCAAGATGGAGGAATGTGGATACCGTCGTTGGTAAAACAGCTTAATATTGACGATATGCAAGAAATGGGGCTAGAGCTAACAGCCGACGATTTATACAGTATTAATAATTCGAGTGTTAAAGATGCAATTGTACATTTTGGAGGAGGTTGTACAGCAGAGATGATTTCGAATCAAGGATTGATGTTGACTAACCATCATTGCGGATATGGCGAAATTCAAGCACATTCAACCTTAGAAAATAATTATCTAAAAGATGGATTTTGGGCAAAAAATAGAGATGAAGAGCTAGAAAATCCTGGGTTAACAGCTACATTTATTATAAGAATAGAAGATGTTACAAATGCTGTGCTATCGGGAGTTATTGCAGAGATGAATGAAGATGAAAGAAGTGCTCAGATATCTAAAAATATAGCAACTCTGAATTCAGGTTTAGAGAAAGAAGAATCTCAGGATGTAAAGGTGAAATCGTTTTTTGATGGAAATCAGTATTTTGCTTTTATCACCGAAACTTACAAAGATGTTAGACTTGTAGGAGCTCCACCATCAATGATTGGTAAGTTTGGATCAGATACTGATAACTGGGTATGGCCACGTCACACAGGAGATTTTTCTATGTTCAGAATTTATGCTTCTGAAGATAATAAGCCAGCTGAATATTCCGAAAAAAATGTTCCTTACCAACCTAAACACTTCTTACCAATATCTTTAGATGGAGTAGAAGAAGGTGATTTTACTATGGTTTATGGTTTTCCTGGTCGTACACAAGAGTACTTGCCTTCGGTAGCTATAAAACAACTAAAAGAGGTAATAAATTCTGCTAGAATTGAGATAAGAAATAAAGCTCTTAAAATAGTAGATAAAGAAATGAGAGCTGATGAAGGAATTAAGATTCAGTATGCATCAAAATACGCACGTATAGCTAACTATTGGAAAAAATGGATAGGAGAGAATAAAGGACTTGAGGCTTCGCAAGCAGTTGTTAAAAGAGAAAAGTACGAAGCAGAATTAATGGAAAAGATAAATTCAGATTCAGTGTCAAAAGTAAAATATGGTAACTTACTTTCTGATTTTGATAAGTCCTATGCCGAGTTTGAAAAATACAATTTAGCAAACAATTTTTACAGCGAAATAGTTTATCGCAACGTTGAAGTACTTAGATTGTCTTATATTTTGAATAGTTTTGTAAACAAGTACGAAGAAGCCGGAGATAAAGGAGATGAGTATTTCAAGAGTAAGAAACCAAGAATTGATAGTTATTTAAAAGGGTTTTATAAAAACTATAATTCAGAAGTTGATAAAAAAGTGTTTGCAACCCTGCTTCAGGAATATGTAGAAGGTGTTGATAAATCATTCTTGCCAGAATATTTGTTGGATGAGGTAGACGATTACAAGAATAATTACACCAAAATGGCGGATAAAGTATTTGCTAAGTCTGCGCTTATAAATGATACAGACATGTTTATGCTATTGTCTAAATCACCATCATCGGTAATTGCTAAAATCAAAAAAGATCCGGCGTACAAAATTGGCGTGAGTATTATTAATGCTTACAATGCAAAAGTAGAGCCTAAGTATTCTGAGATTAATGCAGAAATTAAAAAGCTACAACGTACATATATGGCTGCTCAAATAGAGATGATGCCAAACAAAAAATTCTATCCTGATGCAAATAGTACTTTAAGAATAACTTGGGGTAAAGTTGATGGGTACGAGCCTAAAGATGGAGTTTATTACTATCCGAAAACTTACTTGGATGGGATAATGGAAAAATACGTGCCTGGAGATTATGAGTTTAATGTACCAGAAAAGTTAAGGAAAATATACGACGAAAAGGATTTTGGTATTTACGCTGAAAATGGTAAAATACCAGTTGGATTTATAGGTACAAATCACACTACAGGAGGTAATTCGGGTAGTCCGGCATTAGATGCCCATGGCAACCTTATCGGATTAAATTTCGATAGAGTTTGGGAAGGGACTATGAGTGATATAAACTACGATGCCAATATTTGTAGAAACATTATGGTTGATGTAAAATACATTTTATTCATAATAGATAAATATGGAGATGCTAAATATCTAATAGATGAGATGAAACTTGTTAGACCAAAAACAACTTTAATAGTTGATTAATTAGTTTGATTTATTGAAAGAAACTTGACTTATAAATCTATGATATTTTAGGTCAAGTTTTTTTGTGCAGAAAAATAATATATAGAAAATGAAGAAAGTAGTATCAATATTTATTATGTCTTTGATGTTGTTTATTTCTTGTGATAACAATCAAGGGAATCAAAATAAAATAGACAATTCAGAGCAAGAAATTACATTAAAGTACGCTAAGCACTTTAAGATATATAAATCTGAAGATAGCTATAGAATTGAAATTTACGATAGGAGTAAGGTTATACAGGAGCTTAGGGTTTCCAATAATCCTAAGAGTTCAGATGTTCTAAAAATACCATTCAATAAATTTGTGGCCACATCTACAACACATCTTGGTTATGTAGAATACCTTAATTCTAGAGATGGTTTGGTTGGGTTTCCAAAAACTAGTTTCATATCTGATAGTATTTTACACTCAAGAGTTTTAAACGGTAGCATAGCAGAATTAGGTACTGCAGAATCAATGAATTTTGAAAAATTGTTTGAGTTGAATCCTGATGTGATTTTCGATTTCCCTAATCCAATTTCAGAAGGACAGAAAAGTAAGCTGGTAAAAGCAGGTATGAAAATAGCTGTTATAACTGAGTTCTACGAAGAAACAGCCTTAGGTAAAGTTGAGTGGATTAAACTATTTGGATTGCTATTGGGTAAAGAAGAATTGGCAAATGGAGCTTTCAATGAGATTGAAGATAATTTCTTGAAATTAGAAAAGGAGATAGTTGTTAAAAATAATGATCCAACTATT
Source organism: Ichthyobacteriaceae bacterium (assembly GCA_016744755.1). Classification (GTDB taxonomy): domain Bacteria; phylum Bacteroidota; class Bacteroidia; order Flavobacteriales; family JADGDT01; genus JADGDT01. The sequence continues at coordinate 32,553 of JADGDT010000027.1, forward strand.
TTTTCGGGAATAATGTACGGAGATACTTGGTATGCACCCGGTGGAAAAAGTTTTGTCGCTAAATTCTACAAGGCTGCAGGAGCAAATTATGTATGGGGAACGGATAGCTCCAGCGGTTCTAGATCATTTTCTTTCGAGAAGGTTTATCAAGATGCTGTTGATGCTGATTATTGGATTGGAGTAGGAGGGCAAGAGTCATTAAATAATTTGCTAGAATCAAATTCAAATTACGGATTATTTAAAGCATTCAAAAATAAAAAAGTTTTTTCTGTTTATGGAGGTGTTACAGAGTGGGGAGCAAATTCGTATTTCGAGAAGGGGGTATTAGAACCAGATATAGTTTTACAAGACTTAATAATCATTTTTGATGAGAATTCTGATAAAAGCAAATTAGTGTATCACAAAGAATTAAAATAATATATGGAAAGTTATAAAGGTTATAAAGCATATCCATTTTTATACGACAAACCAGAAGATCTGCGTTGCGATTTCGAAATACTGACAGATGAGATTACAAGTTTTATCGGTTTGATGAAATCTTTTATTGAAGATAAAGTAGTAACCGAGGAACTAGAAAAACTCGGAATGCTTATGTATCACGTAAATCCAGCTTTACGTATGAAAACAGAAATATATGCTGATGAGATGGATTGGTTGTTTGAGAGATGCAAAGTTTACACAGAAGAGTTAAGAAATAAGTTCGATAAATTTGTATTGCCTCAAGGGAGCAAATCTGCAAGTTTTGGACATGTAGTTAGAACAAAGTGTAAATCGCTTGTTAGGATGTTACACAGACATAGAGAGAATGGAAATGAGGTAGATGGAATATTATTTGATTTTGCAAATCTTAGTTCTCAGTACTTCTTCTTATTATCTCTTAAGTTGAATGATATTGATGGAGTGAATGAAATCGAATTTAGTAGTAGGAGTTATAAGTAAGTAGAGATATAGAGTTAGTAATAAAATATTTCTAGTAAAATGCA